>JALYIS010000279.1 GCA_030775705.1 Actinomycetota bacterium | reverse complement strand
GTGAACACCCCCGCGCTCACCACGACCGCCGCCAACACCGCCGCCACACCGACCCGCACTACAGCCACCACCGTCTCCTCACCGAAGAGTCCCCACACACCTCAGACGCTCCGAACCGGCCCCGGTTACCGAAACCCACCCAATCCCTCGACGGTAGAGACCCCGAGCCAACCAAACATCGGGCGAGCGCCCTACAAAATCCGCGCCGCCGACGGCCTTAGATGGTCTTCGCCAGGACCAGGTCGGAGGCGACGGCTCCGGAGGCGTTCGTGTAGACGACGCGCCAGTAACTGATGCCCGCAGTCATGTTCGTCACCGTCAGCGTGCTCGTCACGCCGTTCGCCCCGTAGCTCGTCGTCACAGTCCCCCCGGCTGTCGGTACACACCCGACTGGCGACGCCGGACACGACTCCCACACCGCCGTGGGGCTCGGGTTACCGGTGGCGGTCGCCGTCAAGACCAAAGTCCCGCCGGTCTGCACGCTTTGATTCACCGGTTGTGCCACCATCGACGGCGCGGCCGACACGAACAGACTCGCCGCCGTTGACGCCGTCGATCCTTGCGAATTCGTGTACGTCGCCCGGTATTTCGACCCACTGTCGGCCACCTGCACGCCGCTCACCGTGTACGTCGATGTGGTGCCCGCCGCGCCGTAGCTGACCGTAGTCACGCCCCCGGTCGTGTTCGCGCACAAACCGTTGCCCGTGCACCGCTGCCACACCACCCTCGGTAGGTCCGGACTCCCGGACGCGACCGCGCTGTAGGTGACCGATCCACCGACCGACACGACCTGGTTCAGCGGCTGCACCAGCACCGTCGGCACCTGCGTGACGGTCAGCACTGCCTGCGCCGTCGCCGCCGACCCGCTCGAGTTGGTAAACACCGCCCGGAACCTCAGATTGTTCTGCGATGCAACCACCCCCGCGAGCGTGTACGTGCTCGACACCGTCGAGGCACCGAACGTCTGCTGCGTCGCCCCCGGGATCGCCACGCACGACGACCCGCCGAAATTGCACTGCTGCCACTGCACCCGGGGGGCCGGTTCGCCCGACGCCGATGTGGTAAACGCCACCGATCCACCGACCGGGACCGACGTTGACACCGGGGCGGTCACCGCGACGGCAGGGGTCGGCACTGCGACGGCGAGCGCGAACGTGTCCGTCGCGGCGACCGCTGTGTAGCGCCCGGGTGGCGCGTTGAGCTGCCCAGCGGAATTGCTCCCCCACCCCACGATCGAGCCATCGGTCCGCAACGCCAACGCGTAGCCCAAGCCTGCCGCTACCTGCTCCACACCCGACAGCGTCGGCGGGACCGGCAGGCCAACGCCCCACGAGTACACGAGGCCCTTGTCGGTCAGTCCCAGAATCTGCGCAGCGGCCGCGCCGCCACCACCGACGGCAAGAGCAGTGAACCGCTCGCCCGGCAGTGAGAGATGCGGGTAACGGCCATACTCCGGCGGCGGCTCGTGATCACCGAAATTGACCGCCGCGTACGGCGGCTGCACCGCCATCCGGGCGGTCCCGTTGGTGTCGACGATGACCTGATCTCGATACTGACCTTGGTTCACCGACGCTGCCCGCACACCCTCGAAGCCGTGATTGACACCCGACGGTGGCCCGTTGGCGACGGTGACGCAGGTCCCGCACAGCATGTTGAGGCCGTGATCTACCTGGCCGGCGGCAACGACCGCAGTCCCACCGGACAGCAACGCGACGGCCTGTTGATCGCCCGCGTGGATTTCGGTGTAGGCCTGCCCGGCAGGCGGCGGCGGGAAGTGTGCATAGGTGCTACTGGCGCGTCCCCAGCTGACGAGGGTTCCGCGGTCGGTCAAGGCCAGGTCGAATCCGGCTCCGACGGACACGTCGACGTAGCGCATGCCGGTCGGCGGCGAGGGAACCCGCATCTGATCGAGGTCGGCACCCCAGGCGATGAGCTGACCATCCGAGGTGACCACGGCGGCATCGGACTTGGTCGCAGAAATGCGGACCACCAGAGACGAGCCGTCGCGGAGGCGCGCAGGGATCCGATCCAACACTCCGGAGCTGGGCAGATCGCTACCCCACCCGACGACCGAATTGCCAGGTTCAGGCGGGGGGACCGGCACCGCGGTCGACACCGAATTTCGGGTCGTGAGGCCGAGCACGGCGGTGGCACCCACGGCGACAATCGCGGCGATGCTGGCGCGGCGCCGATACCTCGAAACGATGAGCGTCATGGTGCCTTCCTGAGCGACGGATCCCTTCCTTAGCTGACGGGGAGCTCGGCAGTCCGTGACGCAATCGGCAACGATCGGCGCGAGACTATGGGGATGGCGTTCCACGCAGACTTCATGCCTTCGCACGCATTCACTGCTGACCCGGTCGCCCTGGGGATGACCGCACACCCTGAGGGTGGTTGGTACCGCGAGACCTGGAGACACCGAGAGACGGTCCACACCCCGCGCGGAGAACGGGCGCTGGCCACAGCGGTGGCTTTCCTGCTCCGCCCCGGCGAATGCTCAGCGTGGCATCGGGTGGCATCGGACGAACTGTGGCTCTGGCAAGGCGGCGGGGTCGTGCGCCTGACTCTGGGCGACGACAGCGACCGCCCGACCCCAGCCGCGGACGGTCAACCTGTCGACCTGGGGCCGGGCGGTCAACTACTGGTGCCCGCGAACGTGTGGCAGACCGCGGAGCCCGCGGACGGCCGCGCGGTGTTGGTGGCGTGCATCGTGTCGCCGGGCTTTGACTTCGCGGATTTCTCGCTCGCCGACCCTGAGGAGCCGGCGATCTGAGCGTCGGCGCCACACTCAACAGTTCGGCTAACGGACGCCCAGCAGGTCGATGACGAAAACGAGGGTCTTGCCCGACAGCCGGTGGCCGCCGCCTGCGGCACCGTAGGCCTTCTCGGGCGGGATCGTCAGCTGACGACGCCCGCCGACCTTCATGCCCGGGATGCCTTCCTGCCAGCCCTGGATCAGGCCGCGCAGTGGGAACTCGATCGACTCCCCGCGATTCCAGGACGCGTCGAACTCCTCGCCCGAGTGGAACTCGACGCCCACGTAGTGCACCTCGACGGTGTCGCCGGGCTTGGCCTCGGCCCCCTCGCCGACGACGATCTCCTCGATGTGCAGGTCGGTGGGCGGCTCGCCGCCCGGATGCTCGATCACTGGTTTGGTCATGCGTCTCATCCAACACGACACCTCTCGGGACGCTGCGCGTGGCAGGCTCGGGATGTGTCCTCACCCGCTGCCACCATCCACGACGCGCCGCTCGCCGACGTCGATCCCCTGACGCTCTACGCGATCATCGCGCTTCGTATCGACGTCTTCGTCGTCGAGCAGAATTGTGTGTACCGCGAGCTGGACGGGCGAGACGCGCAGCCCTCGGCCCGCCTTGTCTGGGCCGAAACCGATGAAGGCGTGGCGGCCACCCTCCGCCTGCTGTGCGAGGACTCAACGACCGCCCGCATCGGACGGGTCGCCACTGCGGCTTCGGCACGCGGGCGCGGGCTAGCGGCGCAACTGGTGGGGCGGGCACTCGAACTGAGCGGGGACGACGACGTCGTGCTCGACGCCCAGGCGCATCTGGCCGGGTGGTACGAACGTTTCGGCTTCCGCCGCAGCGGACCCGACTTCATCGAGGACGGTATCGCGCACACCCCGATGCGCCGCGATCGCCAGTGAGACCGGCCAACCTTCGGCCCTATCCGGTCAGCACCCCACGGCGCGCACGCCACGACATCACCGACCGGTCCGCGCACGCCGACATGATCGAGCCCATCGATAGGACGGAGCCGATCGAGAAAACCGACATGGCGGATCCGATCGAGGCGATGGACAACACCGATCCCACGGATCCGATGCTCAGGATCGAACCCCGGCAGCCGACACACAGGACCGAGTCCTCGGACCTGATCGACCAGCGCGAACCGCGTTCATCGGCCACCAGTCAGGCCCTAGCCAATGCGGTACTTGTACGGGATGGTCGTCACTTGGTCAGAGCTGAACGAGTTCTGATTGAACGTCTCTACCGCCAGGAAACCGGTGACGTTCGTTCCCGACGGCCCGGACGGCGTGAACGTCACGCCGATCGTCCCCGACTGGCCCGGGTTCAAGATCAACGGCGCGTAGGCCGAAGACAACCCCACGAGCGCCGACCAGATATCGCCGGTGTCCGAGACCACGGTCTGGTCGAAGGTGTTCGTCGTCGCGTCCGCCCCGCACTGGAACGTCGATGCGGGTGCCGTGGTCGCAAACGGCCCGACCTCGGCGGGCCCGCATGACCACACTGACGCTGGGATGTCTGGGGCGTCGTAGGACGCGATCGCAAAGTTGTCGATCGTCGCGGCACCGATCTCGGGCGAGCCGAAGTTCGGGCTCGTCGTCAAGTCGATCGGCACGGAAGGTGACCCTGACTGGGCAACGACGTCGATGTGCGTTGAGAACGGCGGCACGGCGAACGCCGGGATCGTCGTTGGATCGGCGATCGGCAGTACCCCGGACGGTGGTCCGAACACGCTTGGTAGCCCGATTGTGGACGTCGCTCTCAGTCGCGGATCCAGCGAGTACGCAGCCGGTGAGTTGCCGTTGTTGGTGATCGTCACGCTTGCGTGCACGGGCACGCCAGCCGCGACCGTTGACGCCGTCGAGGTCGGCACGCCGGCTGAGGTGACCTGACTGGAGTTGAAGTCGATCACGCCCGAGACCGGGGAACTCGTCTGGCCGGATGACACACCGTTGACCTGGATGAGGTTGATGCTCCACAACCCTGGGGTGGGCGCGTTCCAGGTGAGGTGGATGGTTTTCAGATTGGCCCCATTCGGCGAATAGCTGGTCTGCACGTCGACCGGCGACGCGTTCGGGTCGTCCAGGAACGCATAGACCTGGTAGCCGGGCAGGGCGACGCTGATGTTCACATTCACCGCGGGCATACCCGGCGGCACAGCGAATTGGTAGGTCAGACCCTGACCGTAGAAGGGCATCCGCGCGTTGCCGCCGGTGAGGGTCCCCGTGAAGGTTCCCGGCAGCGACCGCGCCACCGGCACGGTGGATCGCAGAGTAACCGGGATCGTGGCCAGTGGCGGCCCGGCGTTGGCGGATTCGGTGAACTGGATCGCCTCCGCGAGGTCCCCTGGCGACGACGGGGTCTTGATGAGGGCGGTGAAGTTGCCGACGCCGCCCGGGGGGATCGTGCGGGTACTAGGAACCACTGCGTTCGCGACGATGGTGTACTTCGAGCCCGTGATGGAGTACGTCATCGGGCCGTTGTACGGGTAGCGCGCGAAGACGAGCAGCGTCCAGGTGCCCGGCGTCGGGGTATGGACATCGACCTCGCCGAAGCCACCGGCGGCGCCCTGCGGCTGTGACTGGGCCACGATCCGGCCGGCGGGGTCGAAGAGCGTTTCGCGCATGAGCGAACCACTGTTCGCGCCCGTGGTCAGCCAGGCGATCCGGGACACGAGGTCATCAGTGCCTGCGGGGACGGTGAATCTCAGTATGTGCTCGCCGTGGACCGTCGCGCCGCTCTGGTAGATGAAGGAGGGATCGGTAGCGCTGTTGATGGTGAGCGTCCCCGCCGCCAGCGTCGATGTCGGACCGAGCACCCGCAGGGACGGCCTGACCGTTTGACTCACGGCGCCGGTGTTCGTCACCGTGAACGGCACGGGCTTGGTCAATCCCGGCGCCGCGGTCGCCGAGATTGCGCCCTGGGAGTAGAGCAGACCGCCGGTCCCGGCGGGCGAGCCAGAGCTGTCGTGGATCGACTGCGCGGTCTGCACCGCGCGCAGCCCATCGACCAGCCCGGCGCCCTGCAGATTGGCGCGGGCTCCGACGTCCTGCGCGCTGGACTTGATGATCTGCTTGACCAGCATCGGCGAGGGCGTGGCTCCGCCGTGCGTCTGGCGATAGGCCTGAATCACGAGTGCGGCAACGCCGGCCGTGAGCGGCGCGGACTCGCTGGTGCCACCGAAAGCCTCGATCGGTTGGGGCATCGGGCCGTGGTAGGCATCCGTGCACTCGGTGTACATCGCGGTGTTGCTCGAGCAGTCAGACCAGCCGAGGTCCCCGGGTGCGAGCACGTCCACGGTTCGTGGCCCATAGTCGGTGTTCCCCGAGCTGCTCAGTGCCGAGATCTCGTTGCTGACCCAGCCACTGCTGCCGGCCTCGCCGTAACCGTAGGACCCGGTCTGGGCCCACAGTCGGGCTGTCGTCGACGCCGCTGCGGAGATGACCGCGGAGTTGGTGGCCGGCGTCCCGATCGTGTTGGTGGTGCCGGCGTCGCCCGAGCTGGCCACCACCGAGACTCCGGCGGCTGTCGCGTCCGCGTCGAAGGTAGCGACTGGGTCGTTGCCGGTGTTGGGGACCGGGTTGCCACCGAAGGACTCACTCAGGATGTCGACGTGGTCGACGGTGACCGCGTACTCCAAGGCGTTGAGGATCAGGCTGTTGAAGGCAAGGTTCGTGGTGCCGAAGACCTTCATCACGGCAAGGTCCGCGCCCGGGGAGACACCCTTGATCTGGATGTTGCAGCCGGGGGGCAGCGCGTGGGCGGGGTTTACTTCCTTGCTCAGGTCGAACGTCAGGTTGCCCTGGCTGATCAGCGAGCTGGCGTCACCGAATGCCTCGGCGCCACCGGTCTTGGCCGCCGTCCCTTCCCCCGTGAAGTCCTGGTAGTCGACGATCGCGGAGTGTCCGTTGCGGATGAAGTCCGGGTTGTTCGGGTCCAGACCGTCTGGGAACACCGCCACCTTCACTCCGGAGCCGTCGGCGAACTGGCTGGCCGAGGGCTGCGTCGAGTTTGCGCCGAAGTTGACGTTCATCGTCTGCAGCGCCTCTGGCTCTAGGAGCGGGTGCGCCGGGTTGGTCGGGCAGACGCCCGGGGCTGGAGCGATGACAGCGGGCTGGGAGGAGTTGCCGGCGTTGCGGGAGGGGGTGGACGGACTCGGCACGGCCGCGGCAGCCGGGGTAGGCGCGACCTGACGGTCCGGGACGACGCTGCCGACGTTTGGCAACGTCGCCAGCCGGAGAGCCTCTGCATGGGACACCGTTGCCGCGATGCCGGCCAGGAACGCGTACGGGTGAACATTCGTCGCGCTCACCGCCTTCAGCTCGCTGAGCAGCGGGGCCTCGTCCCTCGCCAGAACGGCAGCTCGCGCCGCGGTACTGCCGACGCTGCCTGGGACCTCGCGGTGCTGATCGGCCAGGAGGACGATGACCCGCTCGTCCGGCTTCGCCGACAGCTGGGCAATCTGGGCCGGGGTCAGCGCGCCCGGATAGGTGTGCAGCGGCGGGGTATTCGGCGAGGAGGCCGAGGCGGTCAGTCCGCTCGATGTCGCAACTGCGGCACCTGCCACCGCGATCAACACCAAGCCACTACGAATCCGTCGAGCCATCCCCAGTACCCCCACCAATGATCGAGTTGTGCAGGACCTTAGACCAGGTCGAACGAATTCACCCCTCGAATCGGACAAACACACCAGGAGAGGTGTTACCACCGCAGAGCGGCTACCGTCAATGGCGCGGGATCGGCGCGATCACGGGGCTGGCTCATACCGCGAGTCAGGTCCGCCGGAGGTCGACTCGGTGAGCGTCAATACCGCGTCCAGCCCAGTCATCGCGATCAGCCTGCGGACCTGGGGAGAGGGATCACGGATGTCGAAGCGCTTCGATGATGCCGTCGCCGCCAGGTTCATCCGGATCAGGGCGGACAGACCAGTCGAGTCCATGAAGGTGACTGCGCTGAGATCGACCGTCAAGCGCCTCACCGCCTTGGATTCGAGGGCAAGGCAGCCGACCTGGGCAAAGTCCTCGGCACAGTCGATGTCGATCTCGCCGGCCACCAGGATCTCGCATCGGTCCCCGATGGTGTTCGCATCGAGCGTGAACGTCGCGGTCATTGCGCCGCCTCCTCGTGATCGGGCTCGTTCGTGTCGATGTCCAGCCAGACACGCTTGCCGCCGTGGTATTCGTCGCTGCCCCACGAGCTGGCCAGGGTCTCGATGATCCGCATTCCGCGGCCAGAGGGCTTGTCGTGACTCAGCTCGAGGACTACCGGTCGCAGTGACGAGCCGTCGGCGAGGTAGACGCGGATTCCGTTGGGTCGGCGCACCAGCTCGAGCTCGTAGCTCTCCCAGCCCGGAGCGTGCTTGATCGCGTTGTGGACGAGTTCGCTCACCACGAGCACGGTGTCATCGATGACCTGCGGCAGACCCCAGCCGGTGAGGATTGCCGACGTGACGGCCCGCGCCATTCTCGCTGCCGATGGCGAGGCCGGAAGATCAACGAGCGCGCGCGGGTGTCCCATCGCCTCTCCTCGTTCATTCGCGGATGCTGCGTGTTGCGCTCGCGACTACAGCCACGTTACCCAGCACGGCTCCCTCGATAACCACGCGGCGGTTGCGGGACAATCCACTGTTCGGTGCTGGGATCAGGTGGATCGGGAAGCAGCTTCCCTGAGGATCGCGTCGCGCAGCTCGGCGCGGTCGGGGATACCCCGCAGACCCGCCGCAGTCGGGTAGAGGCGGCACGACAGGCTGGGGCGCTCCCCAGATCCGAATGGGTCTCGGCCATTGAGTCTCACCATCGGTGAACCGGCGAACTCGTAAGCATCGGCCTCGGCCTGGTCGACGATGACGATGGTGGCGAGGGTCAGGTCAGTTAGTCCGGCCTCGCGTGCGGCCGAGGTGATGAGCTCGCGGGTAGGCCCCTCGCTTGGGCAGTTCTCGACGACGAGCAGCTCGATCAGCACGATTCAGTATGGACAGGACCGAATCGGCTTGACGGCAGGCGCCGACGGTGTCGGCCGCACAGGTGAATCCCGCACGACTTGAGTGGCCGACCTCGGTGCTCGCCGTCCGGGCCTAGGGGTGGTTGCCGCTGACGACAGGGGTGGTCTCCCCCGGCAGCGGCCCGGCGCCGCTGTTGTTCACCGAGGTGACGCCGGCGCGCACTGTGTTACCCACGATGACAAGGCCGCCGGTGTTCGAGGCAGCGAGGATCGAGCCATTCACGGTGTTGGCGGCGCAGTTGTTGGCGGGGTCTCCGATGAGCACGAACCCGCTCGACTTGGTGACGACGACTGAGCCGGTCTGGCTACCGCACATCCGGAATGCCGCCGGTCCGCTGGCCGATATCGAACCCGACACTGTGCTGTTCTCAATATCGAGAACAGCACCCTTGGCCACACTGATGCCGCCGGTGATGTGTGCGTTGAGTAGGCACGTCGTCCCACTCGTCACGGTGATCGCGGTGTGTGTCCCGGTGATGGTCACGGTGCACAGGATCGTGACCGGCGCGGTCCCGGAGCTCGTCAGGTAGTTGGCGTCGCCGCTGTAGACCGCCAGTACCGTGTGGCTGCCGCCGCCGAAGGTGGTCATGAACGACGCATGTCCTCCAGTGCCCAGGGCGACGGTTGCTGCCGGTGTGGACGAGCCGTCGATGAAGAACGAGACCGTGCCCGTGGGAGCTACCGGATTCGCCAGCGTTGGGGAGACAGTCGCGGTGCAGGTGACAGCCTGGTTCACCTGCGCAGAGGCGGGCAGGCAGGTGACGGTTGTGGTCGTCGGCTGCTTGGTGACGGTCTGCGTCACGACAGTCGAGGTACTGCCCAGCAAGCGCCCGTCACCGGAGTAGACGGCGGTTATCGCGTGGTCACCTACAGCCAAGCTGGCCGTCGTAAGGCTTGCCTGTCCTGCGGAGAGGGTGACACTCCCGAGCGAGGTCGTGCCGTCGAAGAATTCGACGCTGCCGCCCGGTGTTCCGGTGGCTGGCGCTACCGGTGAGACGGTGGCGGTGAACGTCACCGGCTGGGCGAAGAAAGACGGGTTCGGTGACGCCGTGAGCGCCGTCGTCGACGCACCCTTAGCGACCGTTGTACTCGCACACGGCGAGGAGGTCTGCGCCGGCAATGACGTGCCCAGCACGTCCGACCCAGCCAGCCCACCACAGTTGGTCGAAATCGCACCGGCGGTCGACGGCACGGTGGCAGTCACCGTGATCGTGCGTGTCTGGTGTACGGCTAGGGCGTCGTAGGTGACCGTCACCCCGGCGGACGTGAAGGTGGCCGCGGCCGAACTGGGCGCGGACACGCCGGTGACCGTGTATCCGCCCGGCACGGTGTCGGTGACCGTCAGGTTCGTTTCGGCGGCGGTATCGCTGGTGTTGTCCAGCGAGATCGTGTAGTTGATCGTCGATTGGATGGACGGGTTGGGGTCGTCGACGGATTTCGTGATGGTGGTGCTCGGGCGGCATACCTGGCTCACGGAGTTGGGGCAGAAGCCGTTGGTCGGCAAGTCCATCGCACACGTGTGCGAGGCGTTGCTCCACTCCTCTTGGATGATGTAGGGGTGCCCGTTGAGGTACACGTCGGCGCCGGTGTCGTTACGCGGGGTGAAGGTGAAGTTGCAGGCGTCGCCGATCTCGCTCAGCGGCCCGGTCCAGGTCGCGTTGGGATGCGGATCGGTCTCGGTCTCGATGAGCTCGTGCGAGAAGGTGTTGACCTCCGCGTCGGCGCTGACATTGTTGTTCGGGTAGTTGCCGCGGTTCGGGTCGTTGTCGCCCGAGGTGTTTCCGGCGACGCAGGTCTGACCGGCCACGTGGGTGAAGTTGTCGAAGCCCATGAACGCGTAGAGGGAGTCATTGGCGCCGTCGGTGTAGTGGTTGTGATACGCGCAGAATCCTCCGGTTGCGCTGTACGTGCAGGACTTGCCGCCGGCCATGCATTCGTGGATGCCGGTAGCGGTGAACACTGCGACGATGTGGTTGACGTCCTCGGTCCAGTGGTTGGTGGCCACGGCGTGAGTGACCTCGGCCTGGATGTCGGCGTCGGTGAGGGGCGCGGCCGTCGTGCCCGCGTGGGTGTAGTTCGCAGTGTTCACCCAGTCACCGCCGTAGGTGACGGTGTTCGTGATCCCCGGCGAGGCCGGGTTCGTGCCGTAGTACTGGTTGACCAGGTTGTGGAACTGGCTGCCCCCCAGATCCTGGGCGAAGCGGATGAGCAGGTTCTCGTATGCGGTGTCAGCGGCCGCGTCCGGCCCGTAGTGCTGTCCGGTCGGTAGCCAGAAGTCGTAGTAGATCGTGGTCGTGGGCATGACCGGGCCGTTTCCGTGCGGCAGGTCGTTAACGGGGTTGGGCACCGGAGCCGTGTAACTCGCGTTGATCGCCGCATGCGCACGCGCCGAGGGGTGCAGGGCCGACGGTGGGTTCGTGGCCGGTGCCTGCATAGCAACGCCGGGCGCGCCGATGACGGGAGGCGGCGCAGTAGAGACTGCCGCGTTGCCGGTGACCCTAGGTACCGCCGCTGACGCCGCTGACGGCAGCAGAGTCAAGCCGCTGGCAAAACCAGCTGCAATGAGAGCAACGACAGCCATCGTGCCAATACGCTTCATGAAACCCCCCCGGGCCTACCGCGCCCGCGCCCGCTGCGCGGGGTAGAACGTGGGACTAGCATGCCACCTGGACACGAGTGGGACGAGATGATGCTGCGAATATCCCTAGTCGGTCTCATCATTTTCTCAGTATCTTCCTGTACGTCCTCCTCTTCGGTCAGGGCCCCCCAATCTGACTCGTCCACAACGGTGAATCCATCGCTGAGGAGCGCAACACCCGGCGCGACAGCGACGGCAACCGCGGCAACGGCTTCGGTGCCGAACGGCGAAGTGGCTCTCGCTGTGGACCACGACAACGGGCGGTCCCTGACGCTGGCGCGCGGGCAACACCTACGAGTCGTATTGGCGAGCACCTATTGGCAGTTTCGCGCAGCCTCGGACAGTTCTGTCCTCGCCGTGGCTGAGCCGCCCAGATCATCGCCGACAAAGCCGTGCGTTCCCGGGGGCGGATGCGGCACCGTTGACATCGTGTACGCGGCCGCGAAGGCCGGGACAGCTGTCGTGATCGCGACCCGTACGAGCTGCGGCGAGGCCGTCGGATGCACCGCAGGCAGCGGGACGTTCACGCTCACCGTCCAGGTGAAATGAGTCAGCGGATCTTGCGCACGCCGCGACCACGCCCGATCGAGCGCTGAGACCTCGTCCTTTCAACCGCTTCAGATGCAATCCAGCTGGCGAGTGATCGGGAACCGGCCAGCGGGGTCAGCTTGAACCGAGGGCAGCCATCAGACGTTCGACGCTGGCCTCGAGTTCGGGCAGGTCATGGCGGACTGTGCCCGTGACGATGGCATGCGACGTGTCGAAATAGCGATGAGCTAACCGGTCGCGCATCGAGGCGACATCACGCCCGGGGATGGCCGGCTCGGTGGCGAGAAGGTCTGGGTCGAGCGCCTTGACAGCTTCACCGATTTCGATGAGTCGCACGCGCACGGCGTCGAAGATCAAACCCTGACTCAGGTCGCCGTGCGTCACGTGGTCGCGGATCGCCGCGCATGCTGCGCGGACGTCCTCAAGGCGTTGGGAGTCCTGCCGACTCATAGCGGCACCAGGTCGGAGAGAACCCCTGGCCGAACGCCGGGCTTGAGGTCCGCCGCCGGTATGAGTTCGACGCGTGCGTCCACAACCTGCTCCAGTTTCGCTTCGATCCGCGCGATGCCAAGCAGGCCAATGTCTGACGGAAGATCCACGAGGAGATCCAGGTCGCTGTCGGATCGGTCAGTGCCACGAGCAACACTGCCGAAGACGCCGTGGATGTACACACCGTGCAGCCGGGCGATCCGCAATAACTCGCTGCGATGCCGGCGCACCCTCTGTCCGATAGGACCGGTGAGCCGGTCCAGGCTACGGCGGCGGAGACGGAGATCTAGATCGAAGCCGGTGGCCGCGACGAGCGCGACGAGCGTAGACAGAGCGGGTTGCCGCGCGCCGGTCTCGTACATGCTGATCATGCTCTGCGGCACGCCGACGCGGCGGGAGAGCTGCGTCTGGGACAAGCCTGCCTGAGAGCGCGCCATCCGCAGTAACACACTCGACTCACGAGTTCCGGCGTCCACGCACCAACTATAACGGATTGTATATGGCTCTGCAGACCGGCTAGCCGACTGCACAACGAGTGTCACCGATCCGTCGAACCACCGTCACCCATCAGCCGAAGGCCGAATGGGAGGCATCAATCAGAGCAGTACAGACACTTGGAGCCGCCTCGGAGAATCGAACTCCGGACCTTCTCATTACGAGTGAGACGCTCTGCCGACTGAGCTAAGGCGGCGGCGGTGAACCGCGACCCGGCGAGTCTAGCTTGCGCGCGCCGAGCGACGGCACTCACGTCGCGGCTCACGTAGCGCGGGCAACGCCTGGTCCTTACGTGGCCGTGGCATGTCACCGCGCCGAACACCAGTTGAATGTTCGCGCCGTCGGCCCTGATTTGCCGGTCCTGGCCCATTTTCTCAGGCAGAGTCGCAGGTATGAAGCCGTCCCTGTACGGGCGTCACGATGGCCCGCTCGCCATCGCCCACCGGGGCGGGGCCGGATTGGCGGCCGAGAACACCCTCGTGGCGTTCGCCCGCTCGTACGCGCTTGGCGTCCGCTACCTCGAGACAGATGTCCGGCTAACCGCGGACGGCCAGCTGGTCGCCTTCCATGACGCCACCCTGCGTCGGGTGACCGGTCATCGCGGCAGGGTCGCCCACCTTGACTTCGCGGCATTGCGACAGCTTCGGGTGCACGGCACCGAGCTCATCCCGTCACTGGCCGAGGTCCTCGACGCGTTCCCCGATACGCGGCTGTCCATCGACGTCAAGGAGCGCGCAGCCATCGCACCGCTGGCGCGACTGCTCGTCGCGCGGGGGGCAAGCCGTCGAGTCTGCGTCGCCGGTTCGTGGGACTCCTGGCTCGCTGAACTCGGCGACCTGGCAGGCAGCGAACTGACCGTCGCACTCGGATGGCGCTCACTGTTCAAGGTGCTGTCACGACTACACGTCGGCCGGGTGCCGCGTGCGACGTTCGCCCACGGAACGTTCGCGCACGTGCCGCTACGCCTCGGCCGCGTCGCGATCTTCGCCGATGACCTGGTCGAGCGCGCCCACGCCATCGGCGTACGCATCGTCGTCTGGACGGTGAACGACGCCGGCACGATGCATCGGTTGCTCGACACCGGCGTCGACGGGATCATCACCGACCACCCCGACGTGCTGCGCGAGGTCATGATCGCGCGCGGGCAGTGGCAGCCGCCGGAGAGCTATGACGCGTCGGTAACGGCGTCCGACCTGGTGTCGTAGGCCTTGCGCGATGAGCAGACCGAGGCCAAGGCGCAGGCGGTTCGCCGCCCGTCCGCGGCCATCCTGACCACCACCTGCTCGCCCGGAACGTTGTGCCCGACGACGGTCGCCGCACCCTCGGGCGTGTCGACGGATTCGCCGACCGAGGGCGCGGTGGCGGCGAAATCCTGGTAGAGCGGGTGTTCGTACTTCAAGCAGCACATCAGCCGGCCACAGGCACCGGAGATGCGTAACGGATTCAACGGCAGGTCCTGATCCTTCGCCATCCGCACCGATACCGGCTCGAAGTCGACGAGAAACGTGGAGCAGCACAACTCACGGCCACAGGAGCCGATCCCGCCGGTGAGCCGGGCCTCGTCGCGCGCCGAGAGCTGACGCAGTTCGACTCGCCCGTCGAGCGTCGCGGACAGGTCCCGCACGAGTGCGCGGAAGTCGATGCGGTGCCCGGCGGTGAAATAGACGGTGGTGTGGTTCGTACTCACCACGTAGTCGATCCCACTGACCTTCATCGGCAGCTGGTGCTCGCGGATCAGACGCTTGGCCGCGACACGCGCGGCGGCACGCTTGCGGCGGCTGGTCTCGGCAGCCTGCCGGTCCGCGTCACCCGCCATCGCGAGCAGGACAGGCAGCCCGCCGACGTCGTCGCTGACCCACTGGGGAGCCCACATCACCTCGGCGACCTCGGGGTCCGCATCGGTCGGGTAGAGCACAAGATCGCCGACACGAGGGCTCAGCTCGCCGGGATCGGCGTAGTACAGCCGACCCTGCCGCTGGAAGACGACGGCGCACATCATGCCCATCGGCCTACCTAACCAGACGGGACGCTGCGAGGAAGGTCAGGAGTCCGAGCCGGGGTGACGGCCCACCAGGGCCGGGCGGCGCTGGTCTACGGCAGGCGCAGCTGGGCCGTCATCGCCTCGACTGCGATGCGGGGCTTCACATTCAGTTCGAGTGCTTCACGGCACGCCAATACGGCATCGAGCCGTTGGAGCACCCCCGGCGCGGGCACCCGTAGCGCCACCGCCCGGGCGTCGTCGTCGAAGTCCGGATGCGCCGCGTCCACGCGGGCGCGGGCCTGGATCAGGATCACATCGCGATAGAACGCGGCAAGGTCCACTAGCGCGCGGTCGAGGGCGTCGCGCTGTGCGCGCGTCGAACGCGATTTCTGTCGACGTTCGAGGTCCTTCAACGGGCCGGCCATGCCGCGTGCCGCCGCCGCCGCTCCCTTCCCGGTGCCGCCCGCACCCAGCGCGGTCTGCAACGCTTCAGTCTCGTCGGCGTCGAGCTCGGCCGCTTGGGCGGCAGCCTCCTGTTCAGCTGCAGTCACCAGATGATCGGCGGCGTTCAGACACGCCTGCAATGACGTCAGGCTCGCCGGTATGGCGAGCACCGCCTCCCGCCTGTCCCGGGCAGCGCTGTCGCGAACGAGTCGGCGTGAGCGACCGATGTGGCCCTGGCCCGCGGCGGCGGCCCACCGCGCGGTCCCATCGTCGAGACCCCCCTTCATCAGTGCCGCGGCCACCGCGTCGGCGGGCGGCGTGCGCAGCACGACCAGGCGGCACCGGGAGCGCAGGGTCACCGACACGTCGTCCGGGTGGGTCGACGGTGCGCAGAGCAGAAAGACGGTGCGCTCGGACGGCTCCTCGACGGCCTTGAGGAGTGCATTGCCCGCCTGCTCGGTGAGCCGGTCAGCGTCCTCGACGACGACGACCTGCCAGCGACCGAGCGCGGGGCGCCGAGCGGCCCGGCCGACGACGGCACGCGTCTCCGCCACACTGATCGACAACCCGTCGGGCACGACCGAATGCACGTCAGGGTGCGAGCGGTTGCGCACAGACCGGCAGGCCGCACATTCGCCGCAGCCGACCCCCTCGGGCCGGTCGCACTGCAACGCGGCAGCGAACGCACGTGCCGCGACCGATCGGCCCGAGCCGGGCGGCCCCGTGAACAGCCAGGCATGCGTCATCGAGCCGGTCGCCACTGCCTGGCCACGAGCGAGGGCGGCTCCAGCCTGGGCGGCGGAGCGAAGGACCCCGACCGTTTCGTCCTGGCCCACGAGGTCGTCCCAGACGGTCACGTCTTCACCGTCGCGTGGCCGTGGCTATGGCCGTGGCGCAGTGCGCCCCGCCGGGGTGTGAACAGCGACTGCACCCGAGACAGGACCGCGGCGGCAATCTGGTCCGGCGGCAGACGGGCGTCCACCACCAGGTAGCGCCGCGGGTCGGACTCGGCGAGTCCACGAAACGCGAGTCGCACGCGTTCGTGAAACTGGGAGGATTCTGCTTCGAGCTTGTCGGCTGCGCCGCGCTCCCCCGCCCGGGATAGCCCGGCGACCGCGGACAGGTCGAGCAGGACCGTGAGGTCTGGGCTCAGACCGCCGGCGGCCCAGCGCGAGATCCGCTGGACCTCATCGGTGTCCAGATCGCGCCCCACGCCCTGGTAGGCCAGTGACGAGTCGATGAAGCGATCAGTGAGTACGACCTCACCGGCGGCAAGCGCGGGCCTGATCACGGTGTCGACATGATGAGCACGGTCAGCCGCGAACAGCAACGCCTCGGCGCGGGCGGTGAGCGGCTCGTCGTGGTGCAGGACCAGATCCCTTATCTTGACGCCGATCGGCGTCGCGCCAGGTTCGTGAGTAACGGTCACGGCCCGCCCGGCCGCTCGCAGAGCGGTCGCGAGCAGCTCGATCTGGGTAGATTTTCCGGCGCCCTCCCCGCCCTCGAATGCCACGAAGACGCTGCCGCTGTGCAGGCGTCGGCGTGCCGAGGTATCGCCGCTCAGCGAGGTCTTGAAGTCGGTCCACACCGACAGCTGCTGACGATCGTCCATCTTGCGATACGCGAACAGTCCGGCCAGTACCGAGAGCAGCCCTCCGACGATGAGCACGATGCGAGTCCCGTCGATCGTGCCGTGCCACCCCAGCAACGACACATGTCGACGCCCGACCTGGGCGACCACGAACGGGACCGCGGCGAGAGCCAGAATCAGGACGATGCGGATGAGGGATTGCAGGAGCGCAAAGACGCGCCCACGCATCTCGTCGTCCACGTCGGTACCCAGCAGCGTCGTGCCGGACAGGTATGCCACGCCGGCGCCGAAGCCGACGCCGAGGACGAAGATCATCGCCAGGGCCACCTGAGGCATCACCGCGACCAGGATCAGAGACGACCCGGCGAAGACGATCGACAATCCGAACAACCGGCGCCGAGAGAGCTCGCGAGCGATACGCGGCCCGAACGCCATCCCCGAGCCGAGTCCGACGAACACCGACCCGAACAGCACGCCGTAGGCGGCATTGCCACCGCCCAGGCTGGCGACAAAGATCTTGCCCGCACCGATCACCGCCCCGCCACCGGCGAACGCCCCGATCAGGCCGATGATCAAGCCGCTGACGAGCTGCGAGGTGCGGACGAACACCAGGCCCTCGCGCATCAGCTTGAACAGACCCTCGGGCTCCTCCGGACGACCGTCCCGGTGGCCGCTGATCTCTCGAATGAACAGGACCACCAGAGCGCCGAACAAGAAGGTCGCGGCATTGAAGTACAGCGCGAGGTTCTCCGGGCGGGCCCGGAAGAAGTGCAGGTGCCGCGCGAGGACATTTGTGATCAGCGAGAGGATCGAGAACAGAGCTGCGCCGAGCACCGGAGTGATGCCGTACGTGGTGATCAGGCTCAGCTGGTTCGCAGCCTCGATCTGGTCGCGGCGTACCAGGTTCGGCACCGACGCGTCCTTGGCGGGCAGCCAGAACAGGCTGACACATTCGATGAGGAAACTAGCGACCAACAGCCAAGCCACCGTGTGCACGATCGGAATCGTGACGAACAAGCCGAAGCGAATCACGTCCGAGATGACCATCGTCCGGCGTCGGTCGAACCGATCGGCGAACGCGCCGGCGACAGGTCCCAGCACGATGGCGGGCAGCAGCTTGACGACCAGCACACCGCCTAGCGCGTAGTTCTTCTGCTGGTAGCCGTTCACCAGTGAGGTGGCCAGCGCCGTGGTCGCCAGGAGTCCGAGCCAGTCGCCGAGCGACGAGAGAGCGGTGGCGTACCAGAGTCGGCGGAACGCCGTAACCCGCAGCACGCCGCGGACCGCGGCCAGCGAGGAGATGCTCGCGGCCGGGATGGCCGCCTGAGCCTCCTGCGGGGCGTTGACCGTCTCCTGCGCAGCGTTGGCGTCAGCGTCGTGATCGGCGCTTATCTGAACCCCCCTCAATACGTTCTTCGACGCCTAAGCCTAGCCGCGCTAGCCGCTCACCCGCGGCCTGCAACCGGCTCGGCGGCCCGCAACAGCAGCCGTAGTGCGGCAATCAGGTCGCGACGCTGGGTCAGCGGCAGCGTCGTCAACAATTCCCGTTCGGTGTCGAGCAGCGCTTCGAAGGCGGCGTCGACGCGGCGGCGACCGGCGACCGTGAGCCGCACCCTCACCAACCGGCCGTCGGTCACGTCGGCGTGCCGGGAGACGAACGTGCGAGCTGTGAGCCGATCCAGGCGACTGGTCATCGTTCCGGACGTCACGTGGGTGAGCTGGCTGAGCTCGCCCGCGGTCAACTCGAACGGATCACCGCTGCGGCGTAGCGCGGCGAGCACGTCGAATTCGTGCGTCTGGAGGCCGTGCTCCACGAAGGCGTCGGCACGTCGTTCGTCGAGCACGTCGGCCAGGCGGCTGATACGCGAGAGCACGTGCAGCGGATCGACACTCAGATCTGGTCGCTCGCGGTGCCACGCGGCGACGATGTCATCAACCTCGTCGATGCCACCGCCCTCGTCAAAGCCACCGCCCTCGTCAAAGCCACCGCCCTCGTCAGACATGCCCACAGTCTGTCATATCTCTTGACCTCAAGATATATTGCTTGACGCCAAGAGGTCAGGTCTGGCGAGAGTTGCGAGGTGTGGTCCATGCGTTGGGATCCGAGCCAGTACGCGCGCTTCGGCGATGAGCGTGGCCGCCCGTTCATGGATCTGGTAGCCCGTATCGACCATCGCGGCCCCCGCCGCGTCATCGACCTCGGCTGCGGCCCGGCGAACCTCACCGCCTTGCTGGCGCAGCGATGGCCTGACGCGCTGGTCGAGGGCATCGACTCGTCACCGGAGATGATCGAGCGTGCGAGCAGCCTCGCGACCCCGCGGCTCAGCTTCCGATTGGCAGACGTGGCCGGCTGGCAGCTGACACCCGACATCGACGTGGTGGTCAGCAATGCGACCCTCCAATGGGTGCCCACACATCTGGACCTCCTCGGCCGCTGGGCGGCCGAGCTGGCACCCGGTGCATGGCTTGCCTTCCAGGTACCGGGCAATTTCGAGGCGCCGTCGCACACGCTGATGCGTGAGCTGGCAACGTCGGCGCGCTGGCGTACCGCCCTCGGCGACGTGCTGCGCCACCACGATTCGGTCAGGACACCTGAGACCTACGCGCGGCTGCTGCTCGACGCCGGGCTGCTCGTCGACGTCTGGGAGACCTCCTACCTGCACCAGCTCACCGGCGAGGACCCCGTGCTCGAGTGGGTACGGGGCACGGGTCTGCGGCCGGTGCTCTCAGCGCTCTCGGCGCAGGACGGCGCGGAGTTCGAGCACACCTACGCTCACCTGCTGCGCGAGGCCTACCCCAGCAGCGCGCACGGCACGTTGTTCGAGTTCCGGCGGATCTTCGCGGTGGCGAACCGGCCGGCCTAGGCGTCGGCTGGAGTGCCCACGCTCGCCTTCGTCGCGGTCGCCTTCGTCGCGGTCGCCTTCTTAGCAGCCGTCTTCTTCGCGGCCGTCTTCTTCGCGGGCGTCTTCTTGACGGGTGCCTTCTTCGCGGTCTTCTTGGCAGCCGTCTTCTTGGCCGGGCCACGTGCGCGCCGGTCAGCGAGCAGCTCCGCCGCGCGATCGTCGGTGATCTCCTCGACCGTGTCGCCGCGCCGCAAGGAGGCATTCGCCTCGCCATCGGTGACATAGGGGCCGAACCGGCCGTCCTTGATGAGCATCGGTTTCCCGGAGACGGGATCGATACCCAGCTCACGCAGCGGCGGGGCCGCGACTCCGCGCCGGCCGCGCAGCTTCGGTTGGGCGAACATCGCCTGCGCCTGCACCAGCGTGACGGTGAACAGCTGATCCTCAGTCTCCAACGACCGCGAGTCGGTGCCCCTCTTGACATACGGGCCATAGCGCCCGTTCTGCGCCGTGACATCCTCGCCATCGAGTTGCCCGAGAGTACGCGGCAGGGTCAGTAGCCGCCGGGCATCCTCGAGGGTGACCGTGTCGAGTGACATCGTCTTGAACAGCGACGCCGAACGTTCGCCGTCGGTCACGTACGGTCCGTAGCGCCCGGACTTCGCGGTGATCTCGCGACCGTCCTGCTCGTTGCCCAACGGTCGGTCACCGGAAGGGGCGGACAGCAACTCCTCCACCTTCGCCGGGGTGAGCTCATCCGGCGCGAGATCATCCGGGATCGACGCGCGCTCGTCCTCCGAACGCTCAAGGTAGGGACCGTAGCGCCCGACGCGGACCATGACACCGGTGTCGCCGAGCGGGATCGAGTTCACCCCGCGGGCGTCGATCTGCTCGAGGCGTTCGGCGATCAGCTTCTTCAGACCGCCCTGCGCCGAGATGCGCTGCGAGTCGGCCTGCACCTCGTCAGAACCGAAGTAGAACCGGCGCAGCCACTGCACGCGCGAGCCGTCGCCTGAGGCGATGTTGTCGAGGTCGGTCTCGACCGAGGCGGTGAAGCCATAGTCGACGAGCCGACTGAAGTAGGCCTCGAGCAGGCCAACGACCGCGAACGCAGTCCACGAGGGGACGAGGGCCGGACCCTTCTTCCACACGTAACCGCGGTCCTGGATGGTTTGCAGGATCGACGCGTAGGTCGACGGCCGCCCGATCCCCAGCTCCTCGAGAGCCTTGACCAGCGAGGCTTCGGTGTAGCGGGCCGGCGGCGAGGTCGAGTGCCCCTGGGCGTCGAAGGCCCGTGCCTCGAGGGCATCCCTGGCGGCGAGCTGGGGCAGCCGCTTCTCGGCGTCGTCCTTGGTGGAGGCGTCCGAGTCGTCGGAGTCAAGATCCTCGACGTAGGCACGCAGGAAGCCCGGGAACGTGATCGTCCGACCGCTCGTGGCGAATTCGGCGCGCTCGCCGGCGACGGACTCACCAGCCAGCCGGATCGACACCGTGGTGCCCACGGCGTCTGACATCTGCGAGGCGAGGGTGCGCTGCCAGATCAGTTCGTACAGCCGGAACTCATCACTGCTGAGGGCGTTGGCCACCTGGCCCGGGGTACGAAAGGCGTCGCCGGCGGGCCGGATCGCCTCGTGCGCCTCCTGGGCGTTCTTCACCTTGCGGGTGTAGGTACGTGCCTCGGCCGGCACGTAGGCGTCGCCGTACAGCTCGCGGGCCTGCGACCGGGCGGCCGCCAGCGCCGTGCTCGACAGATTCGTCGAGTCCGTGCGCATGTAGGTGATGAAGCCGTTCTCGTAGAGCCGCTGGGCGACGCGCATGGTCACCGCAGAGGACCAGCGCAGTTTGCGGCCCGCCTCCTGCTGCAGCGTCGAAGTCATGAATGGCGGGTACGGGCGCCGGCGATACGGCTTCTCCTCGACCCGCTTGACCTCGAACGCGCGGCCATCCAGCCGCGCGGCCAGCCCGCGCGCCCCCGCCTCGTCCAAGTGCAGGACGTCGCCCCCGGCGCGGCCGGTGGCCGGGTCGAAGTCACGCCCGGATGCGATGCGGATGTCATCGAGGGCGACCAGGCTCGCGCTGAACGTGTCGGGGTCACCGGGCTTGGCGGCTGCCGGTTTGAACGTGCCCTCCACGTCCCAGTACTGCGCGGTGTGGAAGGCCATGCGAGCCCGCTCCCGCTCGACCACGATGCGGGTCGCGACGGACTGAACCCGCCCCGCGGACAGCTTCGGCATTACCTTCTTCCACAGCACCGGGCTGACCTCGTACCCGTACAGGCGGTCCAAGATCCGCCGGGTCTCCTGGGCGTCGACCAGGTTGACGTCGATATCTCGCGGATTGGCGACCGCCGCTGCGATGGCGGCCGGCGTGATCTCATGAAAGACCATCCGCCTGACCGGGATCTTCGGCTCGAGGGTCTGGACCAGATGCCAGGCGATGGCCTCGCCCTCGCGGTCCTCATCAGTGGCCAGGTAGAGCTCGTCGGCCTGTTTCACCAGCGCCTTGAGCTTGCTCACCTGCTGCCTGCGGTCGACGCTGACGACGTACAGGGGCTCGAAGTCGTGGTCGGTGTCCACGCC
>JALYIS010000278.1 GCA_030775705.1 Actinomycetota bacterium | reverse complement strand
CGTGCGCTGCCGCCGCGGACCATGTCCGCGGCAAGACCGAGCGCGTGGCAGAAGCCGGCGCATCCTGCTGAGATGTCGAACGCCGCGGGCGCATCGGTGCCGAGCAGGTGGGCGATCTGCGGTGCCGCGGCCGGCGTCTGGGACAGATACGTCGACGTCGCGAGCACTACGCAGCCGATCTGCTCAGCGGCGATTCCACTCTGCGCCAGCGCCTCGCGGGCCGCGGCGACCGACATCGAGATGACCGTCTCCCCCGCTCCGGCGAAGCGTCTTGTTGCGATGCCGGAGCGGGATCTGATCCACTCGTCGCTGGAGTCGATCGGTCCGCAGATCTCCTCATTCGACACCAGCCGGAGCGGGCGATACACGCCGAGTCCGAGGATCGCCGCGTGCCGAGCACCGGCGACTGTCGAGATGGTGCGTTCGGTGCTAGCGGGCATGCGGGATCGGGCCTAACGGCAGGCCGTCGATCGACTGCCGTGACGCGTCCAGCCCGGCGACGGTGGTCGCCTTTGCGATCGCTGCCACTCGCGCGACCTCGACCATCGTCGCCTGCGCACGAGCGATCCTCTTGGGGCTGATCACCCGTCCATGCGCGTCGCGGGGATTGGGCGGCGGGGGAGCACTTGCGGGTCCGTACGGGCCAGCATGAGCCGGCCCGAACAGAGCCATTGCGAAGGTGTTGAGTCGTTCGCGAACAGTCATGCCACACGCCCCCAGCCCGCAGTCAATTGCTACCTACCTATTCGTATGTGACATGGCTCACGGTTCCTCGTCCGGGGGAGCGACCGAGCACCTGACCAGCGGCGTGCCTTCGCTGATTCAACTATGTTGCATGGCGCCACTACGGCCAACGTGATCGATATATGAATCAAGGGTGGTCATGGGCCGTTGACGCTTCAGAAGGCGATCGGCGCAGAATGAAATGAACTCGGTAAGCCCAGCCCTAGCTCTCGAAGGGATGTGAGCCGCCTGTCGGAGTCGAACCGACGACCTATCGCTTACAAGGCGATTGCTCTGACCAACTGAGCTAAGGCGGCAGAACGCCGAGGTTACCGTCGATGCCCAGAGTCGGGGGCGCTGACCCGTACGGAACCCTGAACGTCCCAGCCCACGAAGCAACCGGCAGACTACCTAGGACGCCGTGACCATGGTGCGACCGCGAAGGGCAACCGAAGTGAGCCGACTGCACAAGCCGAAGGCCGGCTTCTGGATCCGCCTGTGCGTGGTGATCCTTTACCCACTCGATGCCGTCCTGTTCCGCATCAACTGGCGCAACCTCGAGCGGGTTCCGGCGCCGGCGGACGGCGGAGTGATCATCGCGCTGAACCACGTCTCCTACGTCGACACCGTCCTGATGGCGCGCATGGTGTGGCAGTCGGGTCGGGTCCCCCGGTTCATGATCAAATCCGGGGTTTTCACGAAGCCGTTGGTTGGCCGGATCATGACCGGCGCACGTCAGATCCCGGTCTACCGCGGAACGACGGACGCCTCCGCCTCGCTGCGGGACGCAGTCACCGCACTCGCCGATGGCGAAGCCATCGTCATCTACCCCGAGGGGACGATCACTAAGGACCCCAAGCAATGGCCGATGCGCGCCAAGACGGGGATAGCGCGGCTGGTTCTGCTCTCACCGCACACCCCAGTCGTGCCGATCGGCCAATGGGGAGCGCAGAAGCTCAAAGGGGTGCCGGTGTGGAAGTGGTTCCGCCGCCGGGACGCGGGCGTCAGCGTCGGTCCACCGCTGGACATGAGCGGGTTCGCCGGCCGCGAGGCAACCTCCGCCACGCTGCAGGAGATCACCGATCTCATCATGGGCGCCGTACGCGAGCAGGTGGCGGTGCTGCGCGGCGAGCCCGCCCCGGCCGAGGTGCACATCCCCGCCAAGAAGTATGTCGACAAGAGCAATGGCTGATCCCTCCGCGGGCCTGGGTGCGATCCTTGCCGAGACCAACGCACGTCTCACCGGTCCGGGTGGCGAATTCGAGATCGTCGTCGAGGACGTGCGCGGTCGTCCGTTGCCGGTATTCAAGAACCGTGGGCGCTCGCTGCGTGACCTGTTGTCCGCCTCGGTCTCGCTCGGTGACCGTGACTACCTGGTCGCCGGCGAGCGGCACCTCACCTACGCCGATCACGGTGCCGCGGTAGCCGCGGTGGCACGCGCCCTGGCCGACGAGTACGGGGTCACCAAAGGCGATCGGGTCGCGATCCTTGCCGGCAATTCCCCGGATTGGATCGTCACCTTCTGGGCCGCAGCGTGCCTGGGCGCGATCACCGTCGGCCTCAACGCGTGGTGGTCCCAGCGGGAGATCGAGTATGCGCTCGGCCATAGCGCTCCACGTGTGGTGCTCGCCGACGCCAAGCGCGTCGCGCTGCTCACGGGCATCGAGGGACGGTCGATCCCGGTTGTCTCGATCGACGACGAGCTGGCGGCATTGGTCGCCGCCCCGCCCGGCGCAGACCTGCCCGACGTTGACGTCGCCGAGGACGACCCAGCCGTCATCATGTACACCAGCGGAACGACAGGTCACCCGAAGGGGGCCTTGCACTCGGTGCGCAATCTGCTGGCCGTGCTCGACTACCACCGCCTCAACGACGCGATCGCCGCCGCACTTGCCCCACCGCGCACCCAGCCGCGCAGGGCGCTGATGAGCCTGCCCCTGTTCCACATCGCCAGCCTGCACAACCTGGCCGTGCCCCGGCTCGTGGCCGGCGACACCGTGGTCATCGACGCCGGCCGTTTCGACGTGGACCGGGTGCTGCGCCTGATCGAGGCTGAGCGCGTCACGAACTGGGCGGTCGTACCCACGATGGCCAGTCGTCTGGTCAACTACGAGCGCCTGCACGACTACGACTTGTCCTCGCTGTCGGCGTTGAGCATCAATTCCGCCCCGTCGTCGGTCGCCCTGAAGGACCGGCTGCGCGCCGCCGTGCCGGGTATTCAGGGCGCCCTCATCGACAGCTACGGCCTCACCGAGTCGTGCACCGCAGCCACCGTGGCGACCTCGATGGACTTGGCCGCCCATCCCACCACGGTGGGGCGTGCGGTGAGCACGGTCAGTATCGAGATCCGCGACGGTGACGGCGTTTCGGTGCCGGACGGGACCGATGGCGAGATCTGCCTGCGCAGCGCGTTCAACATGCTCGGCTACTGGCGTGATGAGTCGGCGACCGCGGCGGCCTTCACCCCGGACGGTTGGCTGCGTACCGGCGATCTCGGTTCGCTCCGGGACGGCCTGCTGTTCATGAGCACGCGGCGCAGCGACCTGATCCTGCGCGGCGGCGAGAACGTCTATCCCGCCGAGATCGAGGCCGTGCTGGACGAGCACCCGGATGTGCTCGAGTGCGCCGTGGTCGGAGTCGAGCACCCCGACCTCGGCGAGGAGGTCGCCGCAGTGGTCGTCGTCGCCGACGGCGGCAACACCCCCACCACCGACGCCCTGCGCGCTTTCACCGCGGAACGCCTGGCCTACTACAAGATTCCCTCTCGCTGGTCAATCACCAGGGCGCCATTGCTCCGTACGGCGACGGGCAAGGTGGTCCGGTCCGCGGTCACGCTGACCGACGACGCCGGGCAACCTCGGCCAGTGTGACCGCCGCCGCGACCGACGCGTTCAGAGACTCCGCGGTAGCGCTCATCGGGATCGACAGGGTGAGGTCGCAGGTGTCGCCCACCAATCGGGTCAGGCCGCGCCCCTCCGATCCGACCACGACGACGAGCGGGTCTGTCGCCACCTCGAGCTCGTCGAGGGCGGTGCTGCCGTCGGCATCCAGGCCGACGACATAGAGACCCGCCTGCTGACATTGCTTGAGCGAGCGCACGAGGTTGGTCACCCGGGCGACCGGCATCCGGGCCGCGGCGCCCGCCGAGGTGCGCCAGGCGGTCGCGGTCACCCCCGCCGAGCGTCGCTCGGCGATGATCACCCCGTGGGCGCCGAAGGCCAACGCCGACCGGATGACGGCACCGAGGTTGCGCGGATCGGTAACACCGTCCAATGCGACCAGCAGCGGTGCGGTGGTGGACTCGGCGGCGATGGCCAGCACGTCGTCGAGCTGACGGTAGCCGAACGGCGGGACCTGGAGCGCGATGCCCTGGTGCAACAGGCCGCCGGTCTTGCGGTCCAGCTCAGCGCGGCTGATCTCGAGCAACGCGATACCGCGGTTGGCCGCCAGGTGCACAGCCTCGGTGATGCGCTCATCGGAATCGAGCCCGATCGCGACGTAGAGCGCCGTCGCCGGAATCTTCGCCCGCAGCGCCTCCGCGACCGGGTTGCGCCCGACCAGGAGC
>JALYIS010000277.1 GCA_030775705.1 Actinomycetota bacterium | reverse complement strand
ACCACCAGATCGGCGCCGGCCATCGCATCTGACGCGGCCTCGGCGACTCGCCCGCCGGCGCGACGGAACGCGGCCATTGCGTCGCCGTGCGCGTTATGCGGGTTCAGCAGCAGCGCCGTGACTCGCGCGCCGCGGCCAGCCAGTTCGGCACCGGCGAACAGCGCGTCGCCGCCGTTGTTACCCGCACCGACGAGCAGGATCACCTGCGCCCCGTATGGCCGCCCGAGCACGACGGCACACTCGGTGGCCAGGCCCCGGGCGGCGCGTTGCATCAGGGCACCTGGCGGCAGCCGCTGCATCAAGGCGTCCTCGGCCGCGCGTACCGCGGCCACCTCGTACACCCCGTGCATCCTCAGCCCGCCTCCGCGATCACCGTTGCCGAAGCAATACCACCGTCGTGCGAGAGCGACACGTGCCACCGGGTGACCCCTAGCGTGGCGGCCCGGGCAGCGACCGTGCCCATCACCTGAACCGACGGGCGCCCGCTGTCGTCAGTCAGCACCTCGGCGTCCGTCCAGAGCATCCCACCGCCCGCACCGAGTGCCTTGGCCAGCGCCTCCTTGGCAGCGAACCGGCCAGCCAGCGACTCAGCGGAGCGCGGGATGCCGGCGGGTGTGATGAGCTCGCCGGGGGTGAAGAGCCGGGCGCTGAGCGCGGGCGTCCTCGACAGGGCCTCGGCGAACCGGGCGACCGGGACAACGTCGATTCCCACGCCGACGATCATCGCCTCACGCGTCCGCCACAGCGGCCTTCGGTGTCAGGCCATCAGCTGGCGCATAGTCAGACAGGTGGCCGGGGAATGCCGACACCCTGGGATTGAGGAATGCTGCCGCGTTGTTCACGGCGGTGGCGACCTCGCCGAAGCCGGTCGCGATGAGCTTCACCTTGCCCTGGTAGTCGACGATGTCCCCGGCGGCGTAGATCCCGGCGACGGTCGTGCGCCCCATGGTGTCGACCATGATCTGGCGCTTCTGGATATCGATGCCCCACTCCATCAGCGGACCGAGGTTGGCCGTGAAGCCGAGCGCAGCGACCAGCTTGTCGCAGGGCAGCGTGCGGACTTCGCCCGCGACGTCGACATCGACCTCGACGATGGCCTCGACGCCGCGCACGGCGGCGACCTGCGCGTCGGTGAGCATCTCGACGGTCGAGGCCCGCAGCAGCTCGACCGAGTGCGGGTGGGCCCGGAACTCAGCGCGACGGTGGATCACCGTCACCGACCTCCCGATGGGCTCGAGCATGAGGGCCCAATCCAGGGCAGAGTCACCACCGCCCACCACCACGATGTGCTGGCCGGCGTACACCGAGGGGTCGGGAACGAAATGCACCAGCCCACGGCCCAGGTATTCGCCGCCGGTCGGTAGTGGTCGGGGGGTGAAGGTGCCGATACCGCCGGTGATGACGATCGCCCGGCACTCGATGCGGATGCCCTGGGACGTGGTGACGGCGAAGGCTCCGTCGCCGCTGCGCTCCAAACCGAGAGCCTGGTGGCCGAGCAGGTACTCGGGTGCGTGCGGGGCGGCCTGGGCAACGAGCTGGTCGACGAGATCGCGGCCCCTGATCGCGGGGAACCCGGCGACGTCGAAGATCGCCTTCTCCGGATACATCGCGGTGATCTGCCCACCGGGCTCCTCGAGCGAATCGAGCACGGCGGTCGACAGGGTTCGCACGCCGGCGTAGTAGGCGCCGAACAGGCCGACCGGTCCGGCACCGACGATCAAGAGGTCGACCGATTTCGTGGAGGCCTGGGTCACGATCGCGAGCCTATGTCATGCGGACGGGGTCGCCCTGGACTGGCCCTAGGCCCGCGTGATCACTCGACGGTGACGGACTTGGCGAGGTTGCGCGGCTTGTCCACGTCCAGACCGCGGGCCTGAGCGATCTCGGCCGCGAGGATCTGCAGCGGAATCGTGGTGACGAACGGCGAGAGCAGCGTGGGGACGACCGGGACGATGATCAGCTCGTCCGCATGCACCTGTGCCGCGGTGTCGTTGGTCTCGGCGATAACAATCGTGCGGGCGCCGCGCGCTTTGATCTCGGCGATGTTGCTCAGCATCTTCTGGTGCAGAATCGGTCGACCGGTTGGCGACGGCATGATCACGACGACGGGCAGGCCATCCTCGATCAAGGCTATCGGCCCGTGCTTGAGTTCGCCGGCCGCGAATCCCTCCGCGTGCATGTAGGCGAGCTCCTTCAGTTTGAGCGCGCCTTCGAGCGCCACCGGGTACCCGACGTGGCGACCGAGGAACAGCACGGCCTTCGACGACGCGATGTCGCGGCCGAGCGCGCGCACCTGATCGGCCGTCCGTAGCGCCACGGCCATCTGGTCAGGGACGGCGCACAGGGCCTCGTACTCGCGGATGACCTCGTCGCCGTACATCGTCCCGCGCGCCTGCGCGAGGGCGAGCCCGACGAGCTCCACCGCGGCCACCTGCGCGACGAACGTCTTGGTCGCGGCGACCCCGATCTCGGGGCCGGCATGGGTGTAGAAGACGGCGTCGGACTCCCGGGGGATCTGTGCACCGTTGGTGTTGCAGATCGCCAGCACCTTGGCGCCCTGCTCGCGGGCATGCCGCACGGCTTCGAGGGTGTCCGCCGTCTCCCCGGATTGGCTGATCGCGACGACAAGGGTCTGGCGATCCAGCACCGGCTCGCGATAGCGGAACTCCGAAGCCATCTCGACCTCGACAGGGATGCGCGTCCAGTGCTCAACTGCCTGTTTGCCGATCAGGCCCGCGTGGTAGGCGGTGCCGCAAGCGACGACGAAAACCTTGTCGATGTCGCGCAACTCCTGCTGGTCGAGGCGCTGCTCGTCCAGCACGATGTGCCCGTCGACCAGATGGCCCAGCAGGGTGTCGCGGACCGCGGTCGGCTGCTCCTGGATCTCCTTCAGCATGAAGTAGTCGTAGCCACCCTTCTCGGCAGCCTCCAGATCCCAGTCGATGTGGAACGGGACGCCGTCCACGGGCGCGCCGTCGAAGGTGCTGATGGCGTAACCGTCACGGGTGATGACCACGATCTGGTCCTGACCGAGTTCCACCGCGTCACGGGTGAACTCGATGAACGCCGCCACGTCGCTGCCGAGAAACATCTCGTCCACCCCGACACCGACGACCAGCGGGGAGTTGCGGCGCGCGGCGACCACGAGATCTGGATGGGCGGCGTCGACGAACACCAGCGTGAACGCCCCCTTGAGGCGGCGCACGACGCATCGGACGGCGGCGACGAGGTCCGCCCCGGCGGCGACCTGTGCGCCGACGAGATGAGCAACGGCCTCGGTGTCGGTCTCGCTCGTGAAGTCCACGCCGTCGCGCTCGAGCTCGGAGCGCAGTTGAGCGAAGTTCTCGATGATGCCGTTGTGTACGACCGCGATCCGGGCCGCGCCGTCCAGATGAGGATGGGCGTTGCGATCGTTGGGCGCGCCGTGCGTGGCCCACCGGGTGTGGCCCACGCCCGTCGAGCCGGTGATGACCCGGGTGGACAGTTGCTTGTCGAGGTTCTCGATTCGCCCCGCCTTCTTGGCGACCTGGAGCTCACCAGCATCGAGGACGGCGACGCCGGCGGAGTCGTATCCCCGGTACTCCAGGCGGCGCAATCCCTCGACGACGACGTCGAGCGCGGGGCGGTGACCGACGTAGCCCACGATGCCGCACATGCTCTCCAGGGTACGGGAGCCGGCGCATCCTCTGATCGCAGCGGACGCCCTTGTCGACGCCGGACTGCTACGGCGTCGGGGACGTGCCGGACGGAGTCGGGGTGGGGGTGGGCGAGGAGGTGACGGGCGCTGACGCCGACGGGGCGGCTGAGGTTGCCGGGGTCACGGTCCGCACGGGCGCGGTCCGGGTGACCGTCGGCGTCACCGTCACCACCTTCGGGACCACGGTCTGGGTGACGGTCACCTGGGGCGCCGGCTGACTACCGGAGGCGCGTCCGAGTGAACTCTGCGAGGAGCCGAATACGGTCGTCCCCGCGGCGGGTTTGCCTCGCAGCAGGTCTGCGAGGGGGCGCCCGGACACCAGCTCGACGCTGGTCAGCACGGTGAGTAGCGCGGCGAAGACCCCGAATGCGGTGATACCGACGCGGCGCCAGGTGGTGCGGGCTCCCAGCGCCGGCGGCACGCTCTGGACCCGCGCGAGCGTGGTCGTGGCGTCCGTCGGTGAGGCAGCGGGCACGCCCGCGAACCGGCGTACGGGAACCGGGACCACCGTGCGCACCCGGTCGCTGGTGCTGCGGATCGAGTGGCTGTACACGGCGTTGCCGATCACCGTAAGGACGCTGGCAACGGCAGCGCCGATCACGGTTCCGCTCACCCCCAGGTAGGACGCGGCGATGGTCGCGGTGACGGCGGCAAGGGCAGAGGCAATGAGTTGGGTGGCGGACAGGTGCAAGCGTGGGCGTTCAGTCTGTGCAGGCATAACGTCATCAAGTCTCCGCGCCAATGTGTGAAACCGACAGTTTCGCTCACTAGGCTCTAATAACGTGTTGCAGCCGGTCACCCGGCCTGGCTGCCGGCTCAGGTGAGACTGACCAGGGCCCGCACGTCGTCGGCTGGAAGCTCGCCGCTCGTCACCGCGGTCACCCGCGCCTCGAGCAGGTCAGCGGCACCGCCGTAGGTGGACATGAACGACGTGTCGGCGGCATCGCGGCCGGTGGCGATGCGAACCAGGCTCCCTCGCGGCGCGAGCAGCGTGGCATCGACGACACGCCAGCGGCCGTCAATAGCGGCTTCGGCGACGGCGTGGAAATCCATCGGGTCCAATCCCGGCGCGTAGACCGCCGCGAAACGGGCCGGGACATCAAGCGCTCGCAGCAGGGCGATGACCAGGTGCGCGTAGTCACGGCACACCCCGCGGCGCGACAGCAGCGTGTCTACTGCGCCGTCGGTCGGCCCACTGCTGCCGGGCACGTAGCTCAGCCGCGCCCCTGTCCACGACGAGACGGCCGAGAGCAGGTCGGCGGAGCCGACGATGCCCGCGAATTCCTGCTCGGCCGTCGGCACGAGGCGATCGGACTCGGCGTAACGGCTGGGACGCACAAACTCGATACGGTCCGCCGAAGTCACCTCACCGGTCTCCAGGTCCCCGACGACCGAAGCCTCGTACTCGACCGTCAACTGCCCAGGCGGCGCTTGGAGCAGGTGCACGCGGCTCCCGTCGGCCATGACGACCTCGCGCACCTGCAGACCACGCCCGTCACAGTCGACGCGCAGGCTCTCCTCGAGCTGCCCGACTTGTGCCCCCGACACCGCGACCTGCAGCATCACCCGGCACGGCTGGTAGACCTGCGCCAGCAACCGGGTGCCAACGGTCCTGGTGCGCTTCGTCATCCGCTCAGTATGACGACGACCTATTTCGTCACACCTGCACGCGGAAACCGGTCGGCGCCCATACGGTGCATAGGTGGATCGACACGCATGGGAACTGCCGGGCGCGCACGAGGAGGCTGCCGGAGTATTCCGGATTCCGTTGCCGCTGCCGGGTGATCACCTCAAAGCGGTCAACGTGTACGCGATCGCCGACGGGGAACAGGTGGCGATGATCGACGGTGGCTGGGCGCTCGCGCAGGCGCGCGAACGGCTCGCCGAGTCGCTGGACAGCATCGGCTACGGGCTCGGTGATATCCGGGAGTTCCTGGTCACCCACGTGCATCGCGATCACTACACCCAGGCAATCGCCTTGCGCCGCGAGTACGGATCCACGGTCTCACTCGGCGAGGGCGAACGGGCTGGGCTGGAGCTGATGCGCACCATCGACGTCCACCCCGCCATCGCGACCCTGTGGGCAGCCGGTGCGTTCGAGTTGTCGAAGATGATGTCCGAGTGGCACGGGGAACGCGATCTGGTCGACTGGGAGTTCCCCGACCGATGGCTGACCGATGGGGTGGAGCTGCCCCTGCAGACCCGCACACTGCGTGCCATCTCCACACCGGGTCACACCAGAGGCCACCTCGTCTTCTACGACGCGCAGGCCAATGTGCTCTTCGGCGGGGACCACGTGTTGCCGCACATCACGCCGTCCATCGGACTGGAGCTGGAACGCGCGGTGTCGCCGCTGCGTGACTATCTGGGCTCCCTGCGGTTGATGCAGGCGCTGCCTGACGCGACGCTACTGCCTGCGCACGGACCGGCAGGAATGTCGACGCATACCCGGGTCCAGGAATTGCTCGACCACCACGAGCAGCGACTGGCCGCCACTGCCGCGGCGGTCGCGGGCGGGGCGGAAACCGGCTTCGAGGTGGCCAACGTCCTCACCTGGACGCGACACGCCAGGCGGTACCGCGACCTCGACGTGTTCAACCAGACCCTGGCGACCCAGGAGACGATGGCCCACCTGGAGGTGTTGGTCGAGCGCGGCCTGCTGTCGCGTCACGTCGACGACGCGATCGTGCATTTCACGTCTGGCTGAGTGCGGGTGCTGCGCCTGCGACGCAAGCGGCGCGAGAGGCTCAGCTCTGAGAGACCACGTCGGCGACCCGGCGCGCGAGGGTATCGGCACTGTGCTGGGTACTGGCCTCGACCATGACCCGCACAAGTTGCTCGGTCCCGGACGCGCGCAACAGAATTCGTCCGTCGTCGCCGAGCTCCTCAGCGACGGCCGCCACGGCCTGCGCGACGGGAACCGACCGGGCGACGGACTCCTTGTCGCGCACGTGAACGTTGATCAAGGTCTGGGGAAGCCGGTGCACGACTGAGGCGAGGGTGGCGAGCGAGGAGCCGGTGACCGCCATCCGCGCCATCACGTGCAGCGCCGTCAGCAACCCGTCCCCCGTTGTCGCCGATTCGGTGAACACGACGTGCCCGCTCTGCTCCCCCCCGAGGCTGAGTCGGTGTTCGCGCAGCGCTTCCAATACATATCGGTCACCGACCGCGGTGGTGATCACCCCGATGCCCGCATCGCGCATGGCGTGATGGAACCCGACATTGCTCATCACGGTGGCTGCCACCGTGTCGCCGCGAAGGCGCCCGCCGGCGCGCAGCGCAAGCGCGCACATCGCCAGGATCTGGTCGCCGTCGACGATCTCGCCGCAGGCGTCCACCGCGAGGCAGCGGTCCGCGTCGCCATCGTGCGCTATGCCCAGGTCGGCACCTGCGTCGACGACCGCCTTGCACAGCGTCTCCAGGTGTGTCGAGCCGACGCCGTCGTTGATGTTGAGACCGTCCGGATCGGCGGCGATCGTGGTCACCGTGGCGCCCGCACGCCGGTAGGCCTGCGGCGCGACGGTCGACGCGGCGCCGTGCGCACAGTCCACGACGACGTGCAGGCCGTCCAGGCGTGCCGGCACGGCGAACAACAGATGATCGAGGTAGCGCAGGGCGGCGTCCTGGGCCGTGCGCACCCGTCCCACCGCCGCGGCGACCGGCCGCGCCGTCCTCCTCGCGTCGGCATCGGCCAGGTGCGCGACGAGGTCCGCCTCGATCTCGGCCTCGAGCTCGTCGGGGAGCTTGGTACCCGACCGGGCGAAGAGCTTGATGCGGTTGTCTGGCATCAGGTTGTGGGACGCGGACAGCATGACGCCCAGATC
>JALYIS010000276.1 GCA_030775705.1 Actinomycetota bacterium | reverse complement strand
GTGCAGGTGGTCTCCGCGCATCGCCGCCCGCAGCCGCCCTATGCCGAAGGGCCGGCGGCGGCCGCTCTCGGGGCGACCTCGATGACCGACATCAGCGATGGCCTGGTGGCCGACCTCGGACACATAGCGCAGGCCAGCGGCGTGCGATTCGACATCAGTGCGCAACGGATCGAGATGCCGGCGAAACTGCGCGAGGTCGGCGCCGCGCTGAATGTCGACCCGTTGACCTGGGTACTCACCGGCGGCGACGACTACGCGCTGGTAGCGACCTTCCCGCCCGTGGTCGCGCTGCCCTCGACGTGGACGGTCATCGGCACCGTCACTGAGGGTGACGGCGTTCGGGTGGACGGGCGACGGTGGCCTATCGGCGGCCACGAGCACTTCCGCTGACCGCGTGCCGGGCTGGCTGGCCCGCGCGCCGGGCCGGCTGACCGCGTGCCGGGCTGGCTGACCGCGTGCCGGTCGCCGACCATCTCCGTACCGGCGCGTCGTGGGTCCAACCCGGCACTGTCCTATGGACGTCATACCCTCGGCGGCGTGAGCTTCGAGGTGGAGGTGCGTCAGTACGACGATCCTGTCGTCCAAGCACTTGTCGGTGCTGTGCAGGCCGAATACGTGGATCGTTATGGGGGGCCCGACGAGGCGGCAGTCGAGGCTGGGGAGTTCGACCGGCCGCGCGGGATGTTCCTCATCGGTCTGCTCGACGGCGTGGCACTGGCCACTGGCGGCTGGCGGTGGATCGAGGCCGGCGACACACTCACCGTCGAGTGCAAGCGGATGTTCGTGCTCGCCGTGGCCCGTCGCCGAGGCTTCGCCCGAACGATTCTGGCCGAACTCGAAGACACGGCGCGCCGGGCGGGCGCGCGGCGGATCGTTTTGAACACCGGCCAGATGCAGCCCGAGGCGATCAGCCTCTACGAGTCAAGCGGGTATGCCCGTACGGCCGGCTTCGGGCACTATGCCTGCCATGCAGGCGCGGTGTTCTACGCCAAGGGCCTGTGACGGTCGTTCGCGCGGCGGTGGTGGATCAGGCGCGGGTGACCTTGCCGGCCTTCAGACACGAGGTGCAGGCGGTGATCCGACGGCGGGTGCCAGGAGCCACGAGGGCGCGCACGCGCTGCACGTTCGGGTTCCAACGGCGGTGGGTGCGGTGGTGGGAGTACGAGACGGACATACCGAAGCCAGGGCCCTTGCCGCAGACGTCGCAGACGTTGGCCACAATGGCCTCCTTTATCAGTCTTTGCCGAAGGTGATCGGCAAGCCCGCCGCGGCGAGCAAAGAACGTGGGTGCCGGCCAACCGCCGGGCAACCTGAGCAGTTTAACCGGTCGCGGCGACGCGGCCAAACTGCCCTCCGGATGAGTCCCAGTATCCTTCCTCGGACCGCGATTCGGCCTGGGGGTGCACGTGCTTGAGGCGCTGGACGCGGACGCGGTCCGACGCTGGAGTCATGCCACGGTGCAAGCGCTTCGCGCGCACCAGAGCGAGATCGACGACCTCAACGTATTCCCGGTCCCTGACGGCGACACCGGAACGAACATGGCGCTGACGATGGCCGCCGCCGACGAGGCGCTCACGCTGCATCTGGCCGATGCAGCCGCATCGACGGCCGCGTCGGCCCTGCAGGCACTCGCGCGGGGCTCGGTCCTGGCCGCCCGGGGAAACTCCGGCATCATTCTGTCCCAGCTGCTGCGCGGCATCGCCGATGGTGCGTCACGCTCGGCCGGGGGACACGTCGACGCCGCCAACCTGTGCGCCGGATTCCAGCTCGCCGCGGACCAGGCCTGGCAGGCGGTCGCCGATCCGGTCGACGGGACCATCCTCAGCGTCGCCCGGGCCGCCGCCGAGGCGGGCCAGGAAGAGGCGACGATGGCCGGACTCGTTCGTGCGGTGCTCAAGGCGGCTCAGGACGCGCTGGCAGCCACCCCGCGACAGTTGGCTCCGTTGGCACAGGCCGGCGTTGTCGACGCAGGCGGACGGGGACTGGTGCTCGTCCTCGCCGCGCTCGCGGACACGGTGACTGGCGACGAGCTGGCGGCGTCCGCCGCGCCAAGTGCCGCCCGACCTGCCCAGGCACTGCGCTCGAACCGTGAGTCCGGCAGCGACGAGTTCGAGTACGAGGTCCAGTACTTGTTAGACGCAGACGAGGATTCGGTGGCGGCACTGCGGGTCGAACTTGGTGCGCTCGGTGACTGCGTCGCTGCCGTCGGCACCGGGGACGGGATATGGAACGTCCACGCGCATGTCAACGACGTCGGTGCCTGCATCGAAAAGGGTGTGGAGGCGGGGCGTCCGCACCGCATCACGGTCGTGCGCTTCGACGACGAGGCCTCCGACCGGCGCAACCGCGGATCGACGGCGGTCGTTGCCGTCGCTCCGGGAGACGGCCTGGCCCACCTGTTCGAGGAGGAAGGGGTGTTGGTCGTCGACGGGCGCGGACCCACGGTCGCTGACGTTCTGCTGGCCATCGTCGCCACCGCGTCCCACGAGGTCGTCCTGCTGCCGAACGCCTCACGGATTGCCGGGGTCGCCCAAGACGCCGCCGATCTTGCTCGCGCCCGCGGCATCCGGGTGACCGTTGTACCCACCCGGTCCCCAGTCCAGGGACTCGCAGCCGTCGCGGTGCACGATCCGGTTCGCCGGTTCGACGATGACGTCGTGGCGATGGCCGAAGCCGCAGCGGCAACCCGCTATGCCGAACTCACCGTCGCTGAACACGAATCGCTCACCTCAGTCGGGATCTGTCAGCAGGGTGACGTCCTTGGCCTCATCGACGGCGAGGTCGTGGAGATCGGGCGCAGCATGGTCGCCGTCGTCTTTGCACTCACCGACCGCTTGCTGGGCGTCGGCGCCGAACTGATGACCGTGCTGGTGGGCGGCCAGGCGCCGGCGGGAATCGGAGACCTCATCGTGGGCCATGTCCAGTCGCGCTCGCCGCTCACCGAGGTGAGCGTGTATGCGGGCGGTCAGCTGAACTTCCCGATCATCATCGGGGTGGAATGATCACTCTGGAGTCGCGCCTGGACACGCTGGTCGGCAAGGCAGCCAAGCTGTTGGAGAAGGCTTTCGGCTTGCGCACCGCCGGGGACCTGTTGCACCACTACCCGCGCCGGATGGCCGAACGGGGCGAGCTGACAGACCTGGCGACCCTCGGCCTAGACGACGACGCAACCGTGCTGGCCGACGTGTTGACGAGCAGGGTGCTGGGCGCGCCGCGGTCGAAATCGCAACGTCTCGTGGTCGTGGTGAGCGATGGCCGGGGCACCTTGGACCTGGTCTTCTTCGGCAGCCGCAACACCTGGCGACACCGTGAACTCGTTCCCGGCGCGCGCGGACTGTTCTCCGGCAAGGTCGGTGTCTTCAACGGACGCCGGCAGCTCGCCCACCCGGAGTACCTGCTGCTGCGAGGCGAGGACGGCGACGATCTCGACGTGGCCGGCGAGTATGCGAACGCCCTGATTCCGGTCTACCCGGCAACGAAGGACATCCGCACGTGGACGATCTCAAACGCGGTCGCGCACGTGCTGGACCTGCTGGACCCTCTGCCGGATCCGGTACCGATCCAGGTCCGGCAGCGGCACGGCTTGATCGACTTCGACACTGCGATTCGGGCTATGCATCGTCCGAATTCTCGTGACACCTGGCAGGCTGCCCGGCGGCGCCTGAAGTGGGACGAGGCGCTAGGGGTCCAGCTGGCGCTCGCCCAACGACGGATCGTCGCCCGCCGAAACCCCGCCGTCCCGCGGCCGGCCCGGGATGACGGACTGTTGGCCGCCTTCGACGCGCGACTGCCCTTCGACTTGACGCGAGGGCAGCGCGACATCGCAGCCGTGCTGGCAGCCGAGCTCAGCCAGGGGCAGGCGATGCATCGTCTCCTGCAGGGCGAGGTCGGGTCGGGCAAGACCGTGGTGGCCCTGCGCGCGATGCTCCAGGTCGTCGATGCCGGCGGGCAGGCCGCGCTGCTCGCACCGACCGAAGTCCTCGCCCAGCAGCACGCCCGCTCCATCGAAGCACTGCTGGGGCCGTTGGCCCAGGCAGGACGGCTGGGCGGTTCGGATCGCAGCACGCGCGTGGCGTTGCTGACCGGATCACTGCCCGCCGCGGCGCGCAAGGGCGCGTTGCTGGACGCCGCGGTGGGAACCGCCGGGATCGTGGTCGGGACTCATGCCCTCATCCAGGAGCACGTCAGCTTTGCAGACCTTGGGATGGTCGTCGTCGACGAACAGCACCGCTTCGGCGTCGAGCAGCGCGACGCCCTGCGGAGCAAGGCGAAACAACCCCCGCACCTGCTCGTCATGACGGCGACTCCGATCCCGAGGACAGTAGCCATGACCGTATTCGGGGATCTGGATACCTCCATCCTCGCGGAGCTGCCGGTGGGCCGATCACCTATCTCGACCACGGTGATCCCGATCGCCGAACGCCCGGCTTGGCTGGAGCGGGCGTGGCAACGCACCAAGGAGGAGGTGGCTGCCGGGCACCAGGGCTATGTGGTCTGCCCACGGATAGGTGACGGCGGGGCGGAGACCGACGAGAGCGGCGAAGCCGATCTCGACGGCACCGCCAATCTCGATGGCGCAGAGAATGGGCAGCCACCAGCGGAACCCAAGCGGCCACCCGTCGCAGTCACACAGACCATGCAAATGCTGGCTGCGGGGCCGCTCGCGGGGGTCCGCGTCGCTGCATTTCACGGCCGCCTCCCCCCTGACGAGAAGGATCAGGTGATGACCGACTTCGCTGCGGGGCGCATCGATGTCCTGGTGGCAACCACGGTCATCGAGGTAGGCGTCGACGTGCCGAACGCCGTGGTTATGACGGTGCTCGACGCGGATCGCTTCGGTGTCTCGCAGCTGCACCAGCTGCGCGGGCGGATCGGGCGTGGCTCTGCCGCCGGGGTGTGCCTGCTGGTCACCGAGGCTGCGCCGGGAACTCCGGCGCGGGAACGGCTCGATGCGGTCGCCGCGACGAATGACGGCTTCGCCCTCGCTCGCCTGGACGTCGAACAGCGCCGAGAGGGCGACGTCCTGGGTGCTGCTCAGTCGGGGGTGCGATCTGCGCTGAAGCTCCTATCACTCCTGCACGACGAGGAGCTGATCTCAGCTGCCCGCGCCGAGGCCACCGACCTCGTCGCCGACGACCCTGATCTGAAAGGCCATCCGCTGCTCGCTGCCCAGGTTGCCCGGTTGATCGCGGCGGACCAGGCCGACTATCTGGAGAAAGCATGACCACGGGCCGGGCGCCCTCTCCACGATTGACTGACCGCCGCTCAGCCGGGACGGACACGACGTGACGCGGATCGTCGGCGGATCGGCGAAAGGCCGGCGCCTGGCGGTACCCGCGCGCGGAACTCGCCCCACCTCGGACCGGGCCCGGGAGGCCCTGTTCAACTCGCTCTCCGGCTTGCTCGACGTCGCCGGTAGTCGGATGCTGGACCTGTTTGCCGGAAGTGGCGCGGTGGGGCTCGAGGCGCTCTCACGCGGCGCGCAGGCGGTGACCTTCGTCGAGTCTGATCGCAATGCGTGCGAAGTCATTCGGCACAACATTGAGGCCGTCGGGCTCGCCGGCTGCGAGCTACATCGGCGCGCGGCCGCGACCTACCTAGTGGCCGGCGGAGCCGATCACCCCTTCGACCTCGTCTTCGCTGATCCGCCGTACGCGATGGGGGAGCAGGTTCTGGCGGTGCTGCTGGCTACGCTCGCCGTGCCGGCATGGCTGGCGCAGGACGCGGTCGTCATCGTCGAACGGTCGGCTCGCGGACCTGAGCCGCAATGGCCGGATTCGATGGTGGCGATCAAGCAGAAGCGCTACGGCGAGGGTGTGCTTTGGTACGGTCGCCGACGATGACGACGTCAGCTGGACCAATGTCGTACCCGCCCGGCCCGCCGGCGCAGGCCTTGATTCGCCGCGCCGTCTGCCCAGGCTCCTTCGACCCGGTGACCAATGGGCATCTGGACATCATCGGGCGAGCCGCGGGCCTGTACGACGAATTGGTCGTGGCGGTCTTCATCAATCAGAAGAAGTCAAGCCTATTCGACGTCGAAGAGCGCCGAGAGATGCTCGCGGAGGCGACTGCCTCCTATGGCAACGTCAGAATCGCGACCTTCCATGGCCTGGTCGTTGATTACTGCAAGGCCAACGACATCCCCGTCATCATCAAGGGTCTGCGGGCGGTGAGCGACTTCGACTACGAACTGCAGATGGCGCAGATGAACCGCGGCCTGGCCGGCATCGACACCCTGTTCATGCCGACGAACCCGGAATACAGCTTCCTCGCCTCCAGCCTGGTCAAGGAGATCGCCAGGTGGGGCGGCGATGTCTCCTCGCTCGTCCCGGCACACGTGCTCAAGCGGCTCATTGATCGAGCTGCCGGGTCGCAGTGAGGAGCAGGCCATGACCGACCAGGCCTTGCGTCGTACCGACGCCCTGCTCACCGAGCTCGTAGAGTTGATCGAGACGGCCCGCTCGCTTCCCCTGTCCTCCTCGATCGTGGTACCTCGGGAGCGGGTCCTGGACCTGCTCGACGAACTGCGCGAGACGATGCCCCCTGAGATGCAGGAGGCGCGACGGACGGTTGCCACCCGCGACAGCCTCCTGCACGACGCCCACGCAGACGCCCAGCGCAGCCGCGAGTCAGCGCAAGCACAGGCGCACGCCAGCGTCGCCGAGGCGTCCGGCCGAGCCGTGGAGGTCCTCGCCGAGGCAGAGCAGCATGCGGCGGAGATCATCGAGGCGGGGCGCAGGGAGCACGACAGGCTGGTCGCCGCCACCGATGTTTATCAGGACGCTCAGCGTTCGGCGGCGGAGGCGAACACCGTCGCCGGGGCACAGGCGGCGGCGGTCCGTGAACGGGCCGAACATGACGCGAAGGCCCTTCGATCCAGCGCCGAAGCCTATGCGGCCAAGCTCACCAGCGATGCCGACGAATACGCCGACCGCAGCCTCGCAGATCTCGCACACCGGCTGCAGCGGGCCGCAGCGGTGGCCGAGCAGGGCCGGGTGGAGCTGGCGCGACGCCGGGCCATCGCCGAGCACCCCACCCCGGTTGGTGGGTCCGGCGGAGAACCAGCCGCTGCCCCGGCGCGCATATCGGACAGGGTCGACACCGAGGTCACCGAGGCCGCCGACGTCACCGAGGTCACCGAGGCCATCAAGGAGCCGGCCGAGATCATCGAGCCAACCGACGAGACGGCTGGCGACCCTGCAGCTGACGACCCTGAGCGGAACCTGTCCGGCAGGGCGTATCCGCCGCGCTCGTGACCCGCGCGGCGAAGCGGACTCGCCGATTTAGGGCTGGCCGCTCGCCTCGGCTAAGCTGAAGGACGGCCTCATCCAATCAAGGCCGATTTCGTATGCCTGAGAACAGCACACCGAAGCACAACCGCGCGCGGCACGCCGACGTGCGCAGCCCCCTCGTGTTCGACATCAGGGAGCTGGGCCGGCGTCCGGGGTCCATGCGTGAGCATCGGCGTAGTGTTCCCGCGCCTGCGGGGCTGGGCTTGGACATCATCGGGGTGCCGCAAGGTGCTCCGCTCGCGCTGGACATCCGACTCGAGTCGGTCACCGAAGGTGTGCTTGTTACTGGCACGGTGACCGGTGAGGTGGTCGGTGAATGCGGGCGGTGCCTCGAGCAGGTCACCGATGTGCTCGGCGTCGACATTTGTGAGCTGTTCGCCTACCCGAATAGCGCCACGGACGAGACGACGGGTGAGGATGAGATCCACCGGGTTGATGGAGATGTCGTCGACATCGAGCCGGTGGTGCGTGATGCAGTGGTCCTGGGCCTGCCTTGGACCCCGCTGTGCCGACCGGATTGTGCCGGGCTGTGCCCCGATTGTGGGGAACGGCTCGAGGACTTGCCGGCCGACCACGCACACAGGGCGCTCGACCCGCGTTGGGCTGCGCTCGCCGCCTTCACCGACGCCGGGCGTACCGATGCACCGGCATCGTCAGACACAACTATTCAGCTCGACTAGTCAGGAGAACCGACGTGGCCGTCCCGAAGCGGAAGATGTCGCGCAGCAATACCCGGGCTCGCCGGTCGCAGTGGAAGACGACGGCGCCCACCCTGGTGCTCTGCCCCAATCGCGCCTGTGGAGAGATGAAGCTTCCACACACGGCGTGCAACAACTGCGGCCAGTACGACGGCAAGCAGGTCCTTGCGGTCTGACGCTCGAGCCGTCATGCCCGCCAACCCAGCCGCCCAAGCCGAGCTCGCCGACACCCTTGGCGTTGCCATCGACGACGGGCTTCTCCGGCGCGCCCTGACCCATCGCTCATACGCCTATGAGAACGGCGGCCTTCCCCACAACGAGCGCCTGGAGTTCCTGGGCGACTCGGTGCTCGGTATCGTCGTCACCGAGGCGCTGTATCGCACTCACCCTGATCTTTCCGAAGGCCGGCTCGCCAAACTGCGCGCATCAGTGGTCAACATGCGTGCGCTGGCCTCCG
>JALYIS010000275.1 GCA_030775705.1 Actinomycetota bacterium | reverse complement strand
TAGCGGCGGGTGCAAGCCGCGCACACCCATCGGGTGTGCATGCCTTCGCGCGTCTCGACCAGGTCCGCACACCAGGTCACCGGCGGATCACCGTCCTGGGCGGGATCGGCGGTTCGGGCGCAGATGGAACAGATCTCGTGCACGGGTCCATCCCACCGCTTCGGGAGCCTCACGTAAAGATGCTGTTCAGGCAGCGCCCGATAGCACAGCAATCTCGTTACCACAGCGACATGGACCTCTCGAAGATCTGGCCGAGATCCTCCGCGGACACCTCGCGCGGCGCGGTGGCAAGCAGCCGCTGCTGCTTCAACGAGCCCGCCACCAGCTCGTCGACGTCCGAGTCCAGAAACCCGACAGCCCCGATGCCATCCGGGAGGCCGATGTCGCGCATCAGGCGGGTCAGCACTTCGGGAAGCAAAGCCGCGGGGTCATCAGGGGTGTCGACCGCCGGATCGAGTAGTCGCGCGGCCCGCAGGTGGCGCTCGGGCGCGGCGTCGAAGGTGAAGCGGAACGCCTCCGGCGCCGTCAGCGAGACGGCCATGCCGTGCGGGACCAGCGCCTGGTCATGTGGGTATCCGGGTGGGGTGAAGTCGCGCACCTGACCTGCGATCGGGTACGCGTTGGCGTGCGGGATGTGCACGCCGGCATTGCCGAAACCTAGCCCCGCGAAGGTCGCCGCGAGCGCCATCGCCCCACGTGCCCCACGATCATCGCCGTGCGTCACCGCCCGCCGGAAGCTCTGCGCCATCAGCCCGAGAGCCCGTTCGGCCCACATGTCCGAGATCGGATTCGAGCCGCAGTACGGAACCCGCTGATGCGGTTGCTTGTGAGCTACGCCCGTATAGGGACGGGCGGTGTAGCTCTCCAGGGCGTGACAGAGGATGTCCATCCCCGCGCACGCGGTGACGCCAGCCGGCTGAGTCATAGTGAGCGCGGGATCGACGACTGCGAGAGTCGGCCGCAACCGCGCATGACTGATCCCGCTCTTCACCCGCTGCGCGAGCACATCCAGCACGCAGATGGTGGTGCTCTCCGCGCCGGTGCCTGTCGTTGTCGGGACAGCGACCAGTGGGAGCAGCGCACTAACGGGGGCAAGACCGCCGCCGACGGGAGCGTTCACGTAGTCGATCAGTTCCCCAGGATTGGTCAACATCAGGTTCACAGCCTTGGCGGTGTCGATGCTCGAACCACCCCCGACCGCGACGAAGGCATCCCACGGCCCGTTGGTCCGCGCCCAGTCGATGGCCCCTTGCATGCTGGCGTCCGTGGGTTCGACGTGCACGCCATCGAACACCACGGCGTCGATGCCGAAGTTCGCCATCTGCGCCGCGACCCGGTCAGGTACGCCCGTTGCCGCGACGCCGCGGTCGGTGACGACCAGGGCTCGGTGCACGCCGAGCTGCGCCAGGTCGTATCCGATCTCCTCGGAGGCGCCATCGCCGAACTTGAGAGCGGGGCAGGCGTAGGTAAAGACAGTCTCGGCCATCAGCTCGGCGGTCACGAGGCGAACCCTGGCTGCCACCGCTCGGCGAGCGCCCTGAACGGTGCCGTGGCGCCGAGCTGGCACAGCACGGCGATGGAACCGAGCGTCACCCGATGGATCAACAGATAGGACGGGGGGAGGTTAAACATGCGCCCGACCTGCGCCTCTTCGCGACGCGGGTCGCCTACCCGGCTGGCCTGCGTGCGCAGCCACTCTCGGGTGAACGTGAACGTGGGGTGCACGAGCGGCTCGACGATCGGCCTGAGGTAGTCCATCACCTGGGTGCCGGTGACATCGTGGTCCCGTCGCAGGAACCGCTGCTCCAGCATGACATGCATCACGGCCTCGGCATCCCCGTCCAGGGTAAGCCGAATGAGCCGGCCGAGGGGCTCGGGCGAGCCGTTGGGCAGCCGCGCGACGGCACCGAAGTCGACGACACCAAGACGGCCGTCGGCCAGCATGCGGAAGTTGCCCGGGTGCGGGTCAGCGTGCAGCAGTCCGGCCCGGGCGGGGGCTGAATAGTGCAGCAGGGCCATCAACGAGCCCGCGCGGTCGCGCTCATCCTGGGAACCCTGCGCAATGATGCGCGAGAGCGGAGTCCCCTCCATCCATTCGGTGACGATCGCCTTAGGCGCGCTGGCCACGACTCTGGGGATGGCGATGTCCGGGTCCCCTTCGTAGGCGGCCGCAAACAGGCGCTGAGACTCGGCCTCGAGGGTGTAGTCGAGCTCCTCGAGGACACGTTCGCGCAGCTCGGCCAGCAGGGGCTTCACGTCGAGCCCGGGCGACACCCGCGCGAACAACCAGGCCATGCGCGACAGTTGACGGAAGTCAGAGACGAGCGCTGGTCCGGCGCCGGGGTACTGGAGCTTGACCGCGACCTCGCGCCCGTCGGCCCAGACGGCGTGATGTACCTGGCCGATGCTGGCCGCTGCGGCCGGGATCTCGTCGAACGAGGCAAACCGTTCGGGCCATCGGCGTCCGAATTGTTCGTCGAGCACCCGTCGGGTCGATTCGGGCGCCATCGGCGGCGCCGCCTCCTGCAGCTTCGTCAGCGCCTCGCGATAGGGCGCTGCTGACTCCTCCGGGAGCGCGGCCTCGAAGACGGACAGGGCCTGTCCGAGCTTCATCGCACCGCCCTTGAGCTCACCGAGGACGCTGAACAACTGCTGCGCGGTGCGGGCCTGGAGGTCCGCAGCGACGTCCTCTGCGGACTTACCGCCGATGCGTTTGCCGAGACCGACGGTTGCCCGTCCGGCGACGCCCAGCGGGAGGGACGCGAGCCTGGCTGTGCGGGCACCTCTTCGCTCCGGGATCTCGGTCACTGTGCCATTGTGCCTAACGCCGGCGACACACGGCGCGGCGCCATCGATCGGTGATGATCAACGGCGAGGTCCGGTTGACAGTCGCAGTCCGGGTGCACCGGCCAGCTTCGCCGACGCAGCCGCCAATCGGGCAGGTGCATCTCAAGGGTGCCGTCCACGGCTGCCGACCGGTCGCCGTCGAGGAAGCAGAGAACCTGCAGGCTCGCCACCCCTGCGATGACCGTGGCGAGGCCGACGTCGGAGGCCGGCCCGTACCGGCGCGGGACGGTGAGCTGGACTGCTAGCGCCGGCCACGCGGGATCCCGGTCGCGGCGGTGCAGGTCGGCACAGCGCAGGCAGCTGGTGCGGCCGGGGATGACCAGCGGCCCGACGACGCCGTGGTCTGCGGCCAGGCGCACCGTAAGGTGCGCGATTGCACGGGCGTGCAGGGCGTCGCGCCGCTCGCTGTCCACCGGCTCAGCGAAGGCGAGCACCGCGAGGTCGGGATGCTGGTCCAGCGGAGGACACGCCGCGTCCGCATCTGGTGCCGCCCGATGTACTGCGGCGGTCGCCGCGGCCAGGAAGCGCCTGCCCTCGTCTGCCGGGGTCAGGCCGCCGGGCATCGCTTGGTGCAGCCGCACGTC
>JALYIS010000274.1 GCA_030775705.1 Actinomycetota bacterium | reverse complement strand
CCCGCCGGCAGTGCTCGGGGCCGCCGCGGTCGTGGTGCCGGCGTGCGGACGCCGATTGACCGACGACTGCCGATTGGAGCAGGCAGCTGCGCTCACCGCGACTGCGGTCGCTAGCGCGACCCGGGTGGCCACCGCGACCGGATGGGGAACAACGACGCGGCGATCCATGGGTTGACGGTACCGGCGAGCCGCCAGCCGTCCGACAGATGCACTCATCGATGCCCCGGCTGCGAGGTTCAGCCCCGGACACCGTTGGGCAGCGGGCGCTGAATCGATTCGTTCCAAGGAAGCGACCAGCCGCCCAGGACGAGCAGCCGATCCAGCAGGCCCGCCGTGAACCCCCAGATGAACAGGCCACCAGCGGCGAAGCCCGGGCCGGTCCACCCCGAGGGATGGACCACCGCGAACCGGTGTGCCGGATCGCTGAGCTCAGCGATCGGCACGACGGCCACCGCGGCGACCTCGGCCGGGTCGACCGGCGCGACCGGGTGGGCTTCGGACCACCAGGCCAGCACCGGCGTGACGACGAAGCCGGAGGGTGGCAGGAAGATTGCCGGAAGTTCCGCAACGATGTGCACAGAATCGGGATCCAGACCGACCTCCTCCTCGGCCTCACGCAGCGCCGCGAGCACATGTGTCTGGTCCGCGGGGTCAACCGCGCCCCCCGGGAACGCGACCTGGCCGGCGTGGGTCCGCATGTCAGCGGCGCGCTCGATGAGCAGGACGGCGGGGCCTTGTGCCGTTTCGGTGAGCGCGATGAGCACCGCCGACGCCCGGCCGCTGCCGTCCTCGGGCGGCAGGAAGCGCGAGAGCTCGCGTGGGTCCACCGAGCTCGCGGCCTGGGCGAGGGGTCGCAACCACTCGGGCAGGTCGGCAGCACTTGCCGACGAGGGGATCAATCGAGTGTTTCCGTCAGCTGCGACGGGCTGCGCACCAGCTTCGCAGCGACCGCCGGATCGGTTGGTCCAGTCCCGAACGCCGGGCACAGGCGTGCGATAGGGCAAACTCCGCAGGCGGGCTTGCGCGCGTGACACAACCGCCGACCGTGCCAGATGACACGGTGGGACAGGAGCGTCCAGTCCGGGCGCGGAATGAGGTTGTTGATCGCCAGCTCAACCTTCACCGGATCGGTCTCGGTGGTCCAGCCCCACCGCCGCGAGAGTCGGCCGAAGTGGGTGTCGACGGTGATCCCCGGGATCCCGAACGCGTTGCCCAGCACCACGTTTGCGGTCTTACGGCCGAACCCCGGCAGGGTGACCAGCTCGGCGAGGGTACGCGGGACCTCACCGTCGAAGCGCTCCTCCAGCGCCTGGCCGAGCTTGATGATCGACGTGGTCTTGTTGCGGAAGAAGCCGGTCGGCCGGATGAGGCCCTCGAGCGCCTCGCGCTGGGCACCTGCGTAGTCCGCGGCGGTCCGGTACCGGGCAAACACGGCCGGGGTCACCTCGTTCACTCGCTTGTCCGTGCACTGAGCCGACAGGATCGTCGCCACCGAGAGCTCGAGCGCGTTGCTGAAGTCCAGCTCGCACTGCGCGTCGGGATACAGGCTCGCCAGCTCGCGGTTGATCCTGCGCGCACGTCGAGTGAGCGCGAGGGAGGTTTCTACACGGACCGGCACGCGGCAAGCCTACGAGGCCGACCCGACATCCGGTCCACACTGGACTCGCCATGATCGGAGTGCACAATGGACTTACCATGATCGGCTTTCTGGCGGTGCTGTTCCCGTTCGTGCTGCTCGGCTTCATGCTCCTGATGGGGCGCGTCGAAGAGCCGCTGAGCCGCGTGGCCGAGGAACGTGACATCGAACAGTTCTTGGACGACGCCAGCCCCGAGGAGCTCGACGCCTTCGTCCGCGAGGGGACCGAGACCGCGCTGACCCGGTTCCGCCAACGGCTGGGTCTGGGTCGACTGCGCCGCGCGACGAGTGCATCGGAGGACAGCGCCGGCGGCTGACAGGCTTCAGCTGCCCAGGCGCGGGCCAACGCGTTCCGGCGGCATTCCGGCGCCCGACGCGGCCGCTTTTACCTGCCGATGCCCTAGACTTCGCTGGACTGTGACAAGGCTCGCACGGAGTGAGGAAGCCAGGCGTGGACGAGGTTCTTCGTAAGGCGGGGCTGTTCCAGGGCGTTGACCCGGAAGCAGTTGAGGCGCTGTCGGGCGAATTCGAGATCTTCGACTCGCCGCGCGGAACGATCCTGTTCAACGAGGGCGAATCCGGCGACAGCCTCTACATCGTGCTGGCCGGCAAGGTGAAGTTGGGCCGGCGCTCGTCCGATGGCCGGGAGAACCTGGTCGCGGTGATGGGTCCCTCGGACCAGTTCGGTGAGCTCTCGCTCTTCGACCCAGGGCCGCGGACCGCGACGGCCACGGTCGTCACCGACGCGCGAATCGCTCGGCTGCCCAAGGCCGCGCTGTCGAAGTGGGTCCAGGATCGTCCGCAGATCGCGATGCAACTGCTCCGGGTGGTCGCCCGACGCCTGCGCCGGACGAACACCATGCTCGCGGACCTCATCTTCGTCGACGTCCCGGGCCGCGTCGCCAAGCAGTTGCTGCAGCTCGCACAGCGTTTCGGCTCGGTGGACGGCGGCCAGCTGCGGGTGACGCACGACCTGACGCAGGAGGAGCTCGCCCAGCTCGTCGGCGCCTCACGCGAGACGGTGAACAAGGCACTGGCCGACTTCGCATCGCGAGGGTGGCTGCGTTTGGAGGGCAAAAGCGTGGTCATCCTTGACCGCGAGCGACTCGCGCGGCGCGCTCGCTAGCCGGCCTGGTCGCTCAGGTATTTCAGCTGCGCGCGAACCGACATCTCGGCCGCGGGCCACAACACCCGGTCGACGTCTGCGTACACGCGCTCGACGATCGCGTGCGGATCGACCTGCGCTGCGTCTGCTTCCCGGGACTCATCGCAGAGCTCCGCCACCGCGACCCGGACCTGATCCAGGCGCTGTTCGCGGTGAGCGAGGTAGGCCGCTGCGGCCTCACCCGCCCGCGGCAGCTCTGGTCCGTGTCCAGTGAGCACGGTCGCATCGCCGAGGTGCTGCAGCCGACGCAACGAGTCCAGATAGTCGGCGAGGTCACCGTCGGGATAGGCGACCACGGTCGTTCCCCGGCCCAGGATCGTATCGCCGGTCAGCACCGCCGGCGCAGTGTCTGTGCCGTGGCCCAGCAGGAAGGACAGCGAGTCGGACGTGTGCCCCGGGGTCGACCACACCCGGACCTCAAGATCGCCGACAACCACGACGTCACCCTCGTCCAGACCTTCGGCCCCCAGTCGATGCGACGGATCCAGCGCCCGTACCGGGGCCCCGGTCATCTCGTGCAGGCGCTTCGCGCCCTCGCTGTGATCGAAGTGGCCGTGCGTGAGCAGGATCGACGAGACCCGGCCCGCGACGGAGTGGACCGCCCGCAGATGACCGGCGACGTCGGGACCGGGGTCGACCACTATCGATTCGTCGGCCAGCGGCATGCGCAGGATCCAGGTGTTGGTCCCCTCCAGGGTCATTGGGCTGGGGTTCGGAGCCAGCACGACGGCCGCCAGCGAAGTCACTTGACGGAGCAGGCCGTAGGCCGGATGGCTCACCGGATCATCGCTGTCGGGATGGACACCGAGGTGCCATCTGGCAGATCGGCGATCACCTCGCCGTCAGCACCAACCCGGATGTGGGGACGGACGGCTTCGATCACCCGGTCGTCAGCGGCGGCGAGAGCCTGCGCGACGCTCGGGTAGGCGGTGAGCGACGCGAGGGTCGCCAGCGTCGGTGGCAGCATCATCCGCTGGCCACGCTGAGCCTGCTCGATGGCGGCTCCGACGCCGACCCACGAGGCCGCGGACGACTCGCTGGTGACGTCACGAGGCTCGGCCCCGTCCGGGAGCCCGGTCACGAAGAACCGGGTGTCGTAGCGTCGGGTTTCGCCGACCGGGGTTATCCAGCGTGCCCACGGGCGCAACTGGGCCGCGTTGACCGTCAGACCGTGCGCACGCAGCAGGTCGGCGAAGGCCACCCGCCCTGCCTCCAGGTCGGCACGCGAGGAGGAGAGGTCAGCGGGCGGCACGGTCAGCAGGACTCCGGTCTCCTCGAACGTCTCGCGCGCGGCCGCCACCAATAGCGCGTGCGCCAGCGACTGATCACAGCCCAGCCGTGTCGCGACGTCTGCGGTGATCGAGCCAGCCACCGGCACGAGCCCATCCCCGACATCGACACGTCCGCCCGGGAAGACCGACATACCCGCAGCGAACGCCATCTGCGTTACCCGGGTCAGCAGCCAGACCTCGATCCCACCGGCACCGCCATCCGCTGCCGCCCCGTCACGCAGCAGCACGACCGTGGCGGCGTCACGAATCGCGACCTCATCGGGGCTCGTCACCGAACCTCCACGATCAGCTCGATCTCTACCGGCGCATCCAAGGGCAGGCAGGACACACCTACCGCCGATCTCGCGTGCTGTCCCGCCTCGCCGAACACCTCACGCAGCAGGTCGCTGGCGCCATTGACCACGCTGGGTTGCCCGGTGAAGTCAGGCGCCGAGGCAACGAAGCCGACCACCTTGACCACCCGGACGACGGCGTCCAGCCCGACAAGCGAGTCGACGGCGGCCAGCGCGTTGAGCGCGCACAGGCGAGCCAGTTCGCGTCCGTGCTCCGGCGTCACCTCGGTGCCGAGCTTGCCGGTCCGCTGCATCGCGCCGTCGACCATCGGCAGCTGTCCGGAGGTGTACACGAGCGAGCCGGTGCGGGCGGCCGGAACATAGGAAGCCAGCGGCGCGACGACCGTCGGTAGCGCGAGGCCGAGTTCGGCCAGCCGGGAGAACGGGGACGCCATAGGTGTGACCGTATCGCCGCGCAGTGTGACCTGCGACGGCAGCCCGCCCACCGATTCGGCGTGCCGGCAGTGCCCGGCTTAGGCTCGACAGATGGTCGCGTCCAGGACGGTGCAGCCGGCGCCGCAGGCAGAGCTCGCCGCCGGTATCCCCCCGACGGCTCGGCTGCACGTCGTCTCGGGCAAGGGGGGGACCGGTAAGACGACCGTGGCTGCGGCGTTAGCGGTCGCGCTGGCCTCGGGCGGACGCAAGGTGCTGCTGGTCGAGGTGGAGGGCCGGCAGGCGATCGCCCAGCTGTTCGACGTGCCCGCGCTTCCCTACGCCGAGCATCGGCTGGCCACCATCGGACGGCGGGGCCAGCTGTGGGGACTGGCGATCGACGCCGAGGACGCAATGATCGAGTACCTGGAGATGTTCTACGGCCTCAAGCGCTCGGCACGCGGCCTACAGAAGATGGGTGCTGTCGACTTCGTGACCACGCTGGCGCCCGGGCTTCGTGACGTCCTGCTCACCGGCAAGCTGAAGGAGTCGGTGGTGCGCACCAACCCCGACGGCCACCTCGCCTACGACGCGGTGGTTCTCGACGCCCCCCCCACGGGGCGAATCAGACAGTTCCTCAATGCCACTCAGGAAGTGGCGAACCTGACGAAGTTCGGCCCGATCAACCGTCAGAGCGAGGGCGTCATCCAGTTGCTGCACGGTCCGCAGACCGCTGTCCACCTGGTCACCCTGCTGGAGGAAATGCCCGTGCAGGAGACGATCGACGCAGCGAACGAACTCGCGGCGGCCGGCTTCGAGGTCGGCGCCGTGATCGTCAACCGAGCCCGGCCCGAGCTGATCAGCGCGGATGTGATGCAGCCAGACGGCGGGGTCGACCTGAAGCTGCTGACGGCCGGGTTGCGCAAGGCAAACGTACCCGTCGGATACGCGGCGGCGTTGGCTGAGGAGATGGTGGCCTACAGCGAAAGGCAGCGCATCCAGGCCGCCAACGCCCGCATGCTCGACGTCATCGACGTGCCTCGGATCGAGTTGCCCGACCTGCAGCCGCCGGTCGAGCTGAGCGAGCTGCACGAGCTGGCCGCGTGCTTCACGGTGGCGTCATGACCGCCAAGGGTCTCGACGTCGCCGCACTCGTCCGGGATCCGAAGACGCGCATCGTCGTGACCTGTGGCAGCGGGGGCGTCGGCAAGACCACGACCGCCGCGGCGATGGCCGTGCTGGGCGCCGAGGCGGGGCGCCGCACCGTCGTGCTGACCATCGATCCGGCGCGCCGGCTCGCGCAGTCGATGGGGCTCACCGAACTCGACAACACGCCGCGGAAGGTCGTCGGCGTGGAAGGCGAGCTCTTCGCCATGATGCTCGACATGAAACGGACGTTCGACGAGGTCGTCGTGGAGCATTCGACGCCCGAACGCGCCGAGCAGATCTTCCAGAACCCCTTCTACCAGTCGCTGTCGTCGTCGTTTGCCGGCACCCAGGAGTACATGGCGATGGAGAAGCTCGGTCAGTTGGCGAGTGCGGCCGAGTGGGACCTCATCGTCGTCGACACTCCTCCGTCGAGGTCCGCACTGGACTTCCTCGACGCACCCAACCGCCTCGGGCGCTTCCTGGACGGGCGCATGATCCGCCTGCTGACGGCTCCGGCACGAGCCGGCGGCAAGGCATACCTGAAGGTCGTGACGGCGTCATTCGGCGTGTTCGCCAAGGTGTTCACCCGGGTCCTCGGCGGGGACCTGCTGCGCGACGTCTCCTCGTTCGTCGCCGCCCTCGAATCCATGTTCGGGGGCTTCCGCGAGCGCGCCGAACACACCTACGAGCTGCTCAAGACCCCAGGCACCGCCTTCGTCGTGGTCGCGGCACCGGAACCGGATGCCCTGCGCGAGGCATCCTTCTTCGTCGAGCGCCTCAGCGCCGAACACATGCCGCTCGCCGGCCTGGTGGTGAACCGCATGCGCCGCACCGCGCCGGTCATCGCAGACGCCCCGCTGAGCGCCGCACGTGCCGAGGCGTACGCGGAGGCGTTGGAGAGCAAACCCACCACCGAGATGGGCGCGCTGGCGCTGGCCGCGTTACGGGTGCACGCGGAGGTCGCCGGATCGGCCGAACACGACGCCCGGATGGCCAAGCGCTTCTCGGCCGCCCATCCTCAGGTCGCGGTCGTCGAAGTGCCTGCGCTGGCTGCCGATGTCCACGATCTGGACGGTCTGCGTGCGATCGGCGCCCTGCTGAGCCCGTGACCGTGCCGTCGGGCGCCGGCCGGGAAACGACGAGATGCCTTGGTCACTGAGGCGTTGCCTAGGGCAATTCGGGCCGGTCGCGCACCCCACGTAGCCTTTGTGGGTGGCGTCAAGTTCTCGCGATCCCCATCCATGGCCGACGATCGGCAAGCTGTTCGGCGCGCTGGTAGCAACCGGGATCCTGGCCGCGGGCCTGTTGTTGCCCTACATCGGCGGGTTGGGGCTGGCCGCGCGTCACGAGGCCGCCAAGTTCCTGGATACCTCGTGCAACCTGCAGGAGACCCAGCCGCCGCAGGCGTCGACCATTTACGCCAATGACGGCACGACCGTCATCGCCCGGATCTTCACCCAGGACCGGCAGCCCGTCGCTCTGTCTCAGGTGCCGCCGAGCCTCGTTCAGGCTCTGGTCGCCACCGAGGATCGCCGCTTCTACAGCCATCACGGTGTGGACATGCGCGGTCTGCTCCGCTCGGCCGTGAGCAATGCTGGCGGAAGCACCCAGGGCGGCTCGACGCTGACGATGCAGTATGTCAAGGAGATTCGCTATTACCAGGCGGGCAAGGATGTCGCCAAGCAGCAGGCCGCCATCGATCAGAACCTGAACCGCAAGATCGAAGACGCAAAGTGCGCGCTGTACATCGAGAACACCGAGCACGAGTCCAAGGACACAATTCTCGACAACTACCTCAACATCGCGTTCTTCGGTGAGAACAGCTACGGCATCCAGACCGCAGCCCAGACATATTTCAACAAGACGGTGGACAAGCTGACGCTGCCGGAGTCGGCGCTGCTCGTCGGGCTGCTGCGGGCACCGTCGCAGTACGACCCGTTCGTGAACTCGGACGCGGCGAAGTCCCGCCGCAACGAGGTGCTACAGAACCTGGTCGCTGTGCACGACATCAGCCAGGCTGAGGCGACGGCTGCCGAGGCAGAGCCGGTGCACTTGGCCACCAAGTCGGCACCGTTGGTGCGGGAGGGTTGCCCGAATGCGACGACCCAGATCGCGAACGTCGGGTTCTTCTGTGACTACGTGACCGCGTGGCTGCGCAACACCCAGGGGATCACTGACCTCGACACCGGCGGCTACAAGATCATCACGACGCTGTCGCCTGCGCTGCAGAACAGCGGGCAGGCACATCTGCTGGCCGCGTTCCCGTCGTCGGCGCAGATGACCGCGGTGCTGCCTGCGGTCGACCCCCGGACCGGCAATGTGCTCGCGATGATCAGCAACAAGCTGTACGGAGACACCACCACGCCGTCAGACATCACCCACACGGTGCTCCCCAACTTCACCAGCTATACCGCCTCGGGCGCGTCGACGTACAAGCTGTTCTCACTGCTGACGGCGTTGCAGATCGGCGTGCCGGATACCTGGACGCTCGGCGCGGCGCCGGCCACCGCCAACTACACCCCCACCAACTGCAGCAGTACGACGCCTGCCACCAACGGCGATGCCAACGAAAGCTACGCACCCAACGAGACGTTGCAGAGCGCGACGGTCAAGTCGTCAAACACGTTCTTCGTCGGGATGGACGACACCCTGTTCCAATGCAATCTCCAGCCGATCGTCGACATGGCGCTGAGTCTCGGCATGAACGGGCTCAAGCAGCCGGTCGACAGCACCGGCAAGGCCACCGTCGGTCAGGAGATCGTCAGAAACCAGTACGTGCTCCCGATCGCCCTCGGCAGTGGTCTGGCCACGAGCCCGCTCGAACTGGCCGGCGCGTACGCGACCGTGGCCAACGGGGGGATGTTCAACGCCCCCGCGCCGGTGGTGTCGATCACCGATCAGAGCGGCGCGACGCAGCCGGTGAAGCGTGCCCCCGGCGTCCGGGTGCTCTCCCCGCAGGTCGCCGCACAGGCAGAGACGATCCTCGCCGGTGACACCACTGCCCCCGGTACCTCGTACACGCCGTTCCAGGACTGGTACTCGGCCAACAGCAGCGTGGTGGCGGGCAAGACGGGCACCGCCGTGGACAGCACCGGCCACAAGAACTCCTCCCTCTGGTTCGTCGGCATGACTCCCACGCTGGTGGCGACGGCTGCCGTGATCAACCCCAGCGGTCCGTCCAACCCGATCGTGTCACTGCCCGGCGCGGTCGATCCGGCGACTCAGGCCTACGGTGACTATGCTTCCGGTCTTTGGCTCAAGGCATTCATGCCGACGCTGGTCGGCCAGCACTGGAGCTGGCCGCCGCCGAGCTCGCCGTCGTTCGGCGTTGCGGTGCCGCCAGTAGTGGGGATGAGCGTCAAGGACGCGCAGGCGACCCTGACTGCCGCCGGGTTCACGATGGTGCAGTTCGACGCGGCAGACCACACGCTGTGCGCCAGTGCCGTGCCCGCTAACCAGATCGCCTACGCCGGCCCGTCGATAGCCCCGAAGGGTTCGACCATCACGGTCTGTCCGAGTAGTGGGATACCGGAACCGACCTATACGCCGCCGGTGGTCCGCATCGCGCCGCCGTCGCGGACCCCGGGCGGTCCTGGGGCGACGGGGGGGCGCACTGTGCCTGGCGGCGCAGGCGGCGCGACGCCAGGATCCACACCAGCGGGGCCGGGACAGCCGACCGTTGGGCCTCCGTCGAACTGACCACCTGACGCTTCGGTGGCCTCAGCGGGGGAGGCCAAGCTGGCGGCGCACCTCCTCGCTGAGGCGCTTGCCATCTGCCCGTCCTGCGACTACGGGCACCGCCGCCTTCATCACCAGCCCCATCTGCTGCGCGCCGGTCGCCCCCGCCTGGGCAACAGCAGCACGGACCACCTCGGCGAGTTCGGTGTCGTTGAGCTGACTCGGAAGGTACTCATCGAGCACTGCCTGTTCCGCGCGCTCTCGATCGGCGAGCTCGGGCCGTCGGGCCGCGTCGAAGGCCTCTGCGGCTTCGCGCCGCCTCTTGGCCTCGCGAACCAGAATCGCCGTCACGTCGTCATCGGTGAGCTTGCGCGACTGCTTGCCGGCGACCTCCTCAGTCGTCACGGCGGTGAGCGCCATCCGCAGGGTGGCCAGGCGTACCTCGTCGCGGGCCTTCATAGCGGCGTTGAGGTCCGTGCGTAGTCTCGCCTTCAGTTCTGACATCACCCCACGCTACCCAGCTGCCCGTAGGCTTGCCGCCATGCCCAGCTTTGCTCGTGGGGCCGCGGTGAGCGTCGGCGCCGGGGCCGCAGCCCTCGCCTACGGCGGGTTGATCGAACGTAACGCCTACACCTTGCGACGCTTCGACGTCCCTGTACTCGCTCCGGGAACCAACCCAATCCGAGTGCTGCACGTGTCGGATCTGCACATCACCCCCGCACAGAAGCGTAAGCACGAATGGATCCGGCGACTCGCGAGATTGGCCCCCGACTTCGTGGTCAACACAGGCGACACCCTGTCCGCGCTGGACGGCATCCCCGCGGTCATGCATGCCCTCGAGCCGCTGCTTGCCTTTCCCGGCGCCTTCGTCCCGGGCAACAACGACTACTACGCCCCGGTAGCGGGGAATCCGATCCGGTACTTCTTCCCGGAGCGAATCGGTGGGCATGGAGCGCCACTTCCCTGGCCGGAGCTGGCGGCGCAGATGGCCGGCGCGGGGTGGCTCGACCTGACTCACGTCCGACGAACGGTGCCGGTGGCAGCGGCCCAGGTCGCCGTGGCGGGTACCGATGACCCGCATCTTCGCAAGGCGCGGTATGGCTTGATCGCCGGCCCGGCCGATCCGTCGGCCGCAGTTCGAATCGGTGTGATCCACTCACCCGAGCCCGAACTGCTGACGTCCTTCGCCGGTGACGGTTACGACCTGGTACTCGCGGGGCACACCCACGGCGGCCAGGTACGGGTCCCCTTCGGACCAGCGATCGTGACTAATTGCGGCATCGACGTGCACCGCGCGCGCTGGCTGCATCGCTGGGACGACCACATGTACTTCCACGTGTGCGCCGGGCTAGGGACCAATCCCCACATGCCGATCAGATTTGCCTGCCGCCCAGAGGCGAGCCTGTTGACGCTCGTACCCCGGACCTGACCGCGCTCACGGGCGGCACAGCGGACCGGTATGCTTGCGGTGCTGTTCCGGGGTGTGGCGCAGCTTGGTAGCGCGCTTCGTTCGGGACGAAGAGGCCGTGGGTTCAAATCCCGCCACCCCGACCGCACGCGGAGTCCGGATTGTTTCACTTCCAGGCTCGGACCCAATCGATCTGCGTGGTAGCTGGCAATGGACTGGATGCCGGATCGAGCGCGTTCGTTCCATTGCCCATCGCTTGCGTGAGCGCGAGAAAGTAGGGCTGGTCAAAGGGCGATGTGCCCGACACGTCAAGGTTGTCGGTGAGGCAGGTCTGACCGTCGTAGCTGAACACAAATCTTGCGGGCGTCCACTCCACGGCGTATTCATGGAAGGCACTGCTGGCGTTGGGCATCGTGCACGACCAGGTGGTGGCGGCGTTCGTATTGGTGACGGGATCGACGGTCGCGTAGTCGAACCGGTAGTGCAGCGTCGGCATCACTAGGGTCGGGATTTGGCTGTACCACTCGACGATGTCAATCTCGCCATTGAGCCCGGTGGTGGGCAGGTTCTGCGGCCACATCCATAGGGCCGAGTGGATACCAGCGACGGTCGCGGCAGAGAATTTCGCTCGGACGGCGATGCGGCCGTAGATCTGGGAGAACTTTCCGCTGCTTGCGACCTGCCCGGTCGTGTAACTCGTGCTGATTGGCGCCTCCTCCAATACCTGGCAGCTGATCCGACTCGGCTCCTAGCGCGCAGTCAGGTTCAAGTAGCCACCCGAGACTGGATGTTGTTTGTCGAATTGGTGTAGCAGCCATAGCCAGTCGCGGTACCGCTCAGCATGCCGCTATTCGCTGAAGTCACACCCATTGATGGTGAGCGTGTTATTGGACTACGTGCAGCGCTGCTCAAAATATGTCAGCTGCACCGGGCTGACGCCGGGCTGAAGCCAGATGTCTGGAGGTTGCGCGCCCGCTGGTTCGAGCAAGTGAAACGCGAGCGTTTGGGTGGTGCCGCGCGGTAGTTCGAGATCGAAGCGAAACATCGGATGTCCGGACTCGCTCAGTGGAGCTACGGTCGTCGGTACATCATTATGTGTGAGACTCAGGATCTGCGCTCCGTCTGTTGCTACGTAGTCGACAAACAATCGGTCATCACCAGGATGTGCGTACTTGGCATTGGTATCGATCCGGCCGACGACGTAAGCAGGCAGGCCCAACGGCGCGTTGTTGGTTAGTGCCACCGTCACGAGAATATCTCGGGTGGGACCACAACCAGTACTCTGATAAGCGATAGATCGTGTCACGTAGTAGTCGAGTTTCCCTGCAGCCGCGTTGTTCAAGATCACCGCCGAAAATGGCTGGCTTGACTGCGGAAATATCCCCGCGAATGACGACTGCTGCAACACATTTTCTACCCCCGGGTCCCCGAACCAGACCTGAAAGCGGTGCTCGGCACCCGCACGCGCGCCGGCTCGCAGCAAGCTCTGGGCACTACCGCTGCCGCTGATCAACTTCTTGTCAACAGCCTTCGTCAGGGAGACGAGGAAGTCCTTACGCTGCTGGTTATCCGGATACAGCGTGTAGACGGTGCTTTGAGTCAGCGCCACCACATTCGACGCATCGACCACCGTTCCATTGGCAGTCTGCGTCGGTCCAGTGACAGCGAGGAAATAGCTCAACGCGGTTGGATCGAGTGATATCGCACCATCGATGTGGTTCCCGGTGACCTTTTCCCACATTTTTGCCCAGATCTGCGCCGCATAGGAAAAGTTGGGACTGGCATTGCTGTCAAGGTAGTCCTGGGTTGGCTGCGAAGCGCCCCACGCGGCGTCATACTTCGAGCCGAAATTGAGTCCGGTCGGAACATGTTGCGTCGGCGGGGGAAGCAGTGTCTGATCGCTTGCAAATGTTGTGAATGTTACTACGCCGTGATCAGCAACCATGATCGCGAAGGAGCCGGGAACCCCTCCACTCCCTCTTAACTCCGCCTCGTTCTGTAGTCCGACAAAATAGCGTTTTAAGCCATTGTCGCCAGCCATCTGGGGGAGCACTTTCGCCATTCGATCGGCTGCCGTTACATAGCCGGCCACCGTCGTCAGCCGATCGCTGACCCTTTGGCGCGCGTGATTGACAGAGCCGAGCCACGTATTGCCTGGTAGGGCGGACAATCGTCGGGCGGCGTGGTCAACCGAAGCGACGACTCGGGCTAGCTGAGGAGCGGCCGCGATGACCGCATTGAGGTTGATCGTGTTGCCGGATGGACGAAGCTTGCTCGGATCCAGCTCAGTGGCGAGGCCGACGACGTCAGGCACCGTCTCCCGAGCCATTTCATGGGCTGTGTTCGTCAAGCCCCGCACGACCGCGAACGGCCGCCCCAAATATGGCACCTCTGACGCCATCCACCATGCTGGGCCAGTCGTCAGTCGGTGCGCCCGCGCGGATTGGGTAGCGAGATCGGCCGAGAAGGCCCTCACTTGGGTCAGTTGACCCGTGCTGATGTAATAGTCGATGGCCTGCAAATCCTGCTCGACCTTGTGCGCCGCCTTGACGCTTTCGACGCCGGTGACGGCGATCCAAGCGGCGCCTAGCAGCAGCAATCCCCCGATACCGACCAATAGCTTATTGCGCCAAGTCCTGCTGGTGCGCTGGTAGGCGAACCACGTCGCAATGCGGGTCCGCCGATGAGAAGCTCGCAGTCCCGCGACGGCGGCCGATCGATGACGACGTCGGCCCGTTCGGCCTAAGGCCATGCGTCCATGACGGTCGCCGACCAGATCACCCGCTGTGACTGTGGGGACGCCGACGCTTGCGCTGGCCGGAGAACGTAAGCAGCGAGCCGATCAACAGCAGTGCGAGGGCAACAGCTACACCGCCAGCGATATCAGTACCGGTAGAGGCGAGCCCGCCCGTTCCTGAGCCACCACTTGAGGCCGCGCGAATGTCGATGCTTGCGAAGGGATCGGCGGGACACGGCGCGGTGAGCGCGACATCGGTTGCGACGAGGATGTGCTGGCCAACTTCGTCCGGCACCACAAACAGGAAGGAGAAGGTCCCGGTACTCGACGTCGTCAACGTCTTCACGGTCAGGTGACCGTGGGTGTCCGGGCTGGCCTCAAGGACAATTGTGATCGAGACGTTGCTGGCGAAGTTCGCACCACTAACGGTGATTGAGGTACCGGCTACGGGCGCGGTTGAGCTGAGCGAAATCGTGGGGCAGCCCTTGACGGCGTAAGCGCTGGCGCTGGGAGCACTGATCCCGAGCACGGTGAGCATCGCAAAGAACACGCCAAGCGCGAGGCTCAGCGCTGTGATCCTTCGCGGGTTCCTCATAGCTGTGCCCTCCGACTGCCAGTGACTGGTGGTGCAAATGTTTCGTGAAGCATACCTTGTATCCGATAAGGGTGCACGACAGCCGCCCGCACTTCAAGTCAGTAGCTAAACCTCAACACAACATCCTCACATTTCGGCTAAAACCGGCCGGTTCTGTGTCGGGATGCTCGACTCAGGCCAGCGACTTTTTCACCTCGTCGTATACCCAGCGGTACGTTCGTTCGAGACCATCGGCCAGTGGGGTCGACGGGGCCCAACCGTAGCGCCGCTGTATCTCGGCATTGTCGCTGCTGCGACCCCGCACGCCTTGGGGCGCGGACGAGTCGTGCTGGCGCTCGAGCGTCACACCGGCGATCTGCTCGACGATGTCGACCAGCTGATTGATCGACACAAGTTCGTCACTGCCGAGGTTGACAGGATCGGCCTGGTCAGCCGTCGTGATCATTTGCGTGCCATGGACGCAGTCGTCGATATACATGAAGCTTCGCGTCTGGCGACCGTCCCCCCAGATCGAGATCGTCGGCCGACCCGTGATTGCTGCAGTGGCCACCTTGCGACAGATCGCTGCGGGCGCCTTCTCGCGGCCACCGTCCCACGTGCCGTGCTCGCCGTAAACGTTGTGATAGCGGGCGACACGGGTCTGAAGCCCATAGTCCTCGAGAAAATGGCGGCACATGCGCTCACTGAACAGCTTCTCCCAGCCATAGCCATCCTCAGGCATTGCAGGGTACGCATCTTGCTCGCGCAGGGGTACCACGTCGGGCGAAGTCTGGCGTTCCGCCGCGTACACACATGCCGACGATGAATAGAAATAGCGCTCTACTTCAGCCTCGCGCGCAGCCTGGAGAACGTGCGTACTTGTAAGGACGGACATCATGCAAGCTGCCCGGTTGTTTTCGATGAAACCCATGCCGCCCATGTCAGCAGCGAGGTTGTACACAACGCGCGCGCCTGACGTCGCGGCGCGAGCATGCTCGAGGAGCGAGACGTCGCCCTCACGGTTCTCGGCGCCGTCATGAAGCTGGCACCACTGAGTCAGCGACTTCACGTCAATGGCGCGAACCGAGAGGTCCTGAGTGAGCAACGACTTCACGAGATGCCCGCCGATGAATCCACCCGCACCTGTCACCACTACGTCGACAGAGCTCACCGCACAGCCTCCTTGGACATCAGACCGCCTTTCCCCATGGTCAATCGCCGGGATTCGGCCGATCGCCAGGCCGTCGCCTCAACCGTGCACACGCTACTTCGACCGCCGGGAACGGATGGACCGGTGGCCCTTGGTATGCGCCGCAGCGTCGTTATCAGCCCGGTAGTAGCTGTAGCCGTATTCGCTTCCCCGGCGCGCGGGTAGGCGGTTGAGCACAACTCCGAGGACCTTCGCGTCCACATGGGCCAGCGCACTAACCGCGCGACGAATTTGACTGTCGGTAGACACATCATGCCTAGCGACGAGCAGGGTGCCATCTGCGAGCGCCGCAACCTCGGCGCCGTCGGCCACTGGAAGCAGGGGCGCGGTGTCGAGCACCACGTAGTCGACTTTGTCCATTAGGGATCGGACGACGTTACGAAGGTAGGAGGATGCCAATACCTCACTGGGGTTCGGCGGCGTTGGCCCCGAAGTCAGCACGTAGAAGTTTGCGCCAGCACTCTGCATCGCCTCGGACAGCTCGATCTGGTGGATCAAGACGCTGGTAAGGCCGACTGGGCTTACCAGGTCCAGCACGGTGCCGATCGTTGGTCGGCGCAGATCGGCGTCGACCAAGCAGACCGTAAAGCCTGCCTCCGCGAGAGTCGAGGCGAGGTTGATCGCCACGGTTGTTTTACCTTCGCCCGGTATCGAGCTCGTCACGGCAATCACCCGAGGGTGCTCATCTACGTTGGCGAATTGAAGATTCGCACGTAGCTGGCGGTAATTCTCAGCGCGCATGTTTCGAGTGCCAGCGCGCGTTGCGATCGGATGCCGCTGCGTTTTCGGGTCCTCGACGATAACCCCCATCAGCGGCGAACCAGATATCTTCGTGAGAGCGTCCGCGTCCTTGATTCGTGTGTCGAGGACGTCTCGCGCTATGGCAAGGCCCGCGCCGAGGATCAACCCGAGCAGGAGCCCCACCGAAAGGTTGAGCGCTGTCTTCGGCGATACTGGTTTCGTTGGTGCGCTCGCAGGATCTGTTACGAACAGATGCACCGAGGACACACTGGAGCCGGTCGGCGTCTGATCCTTCTCCACCGCGGCGATGAATGCGCGGCTCGCTGAGTTGGCGATCGCGGCTGCCTGGGCTGGCGAGGCATCTTTGACGTGGATCAACACGATGCTCTGCCCGATTGGCGCGCTGGCGAAGATCTTCGCTTTGAGGGCTTGATCGCCAATGGTGAGGCCGAGGTCGCTCTCGACAGAGTGCAACACGTCCGGATTGTCAACGATCGCTGCGTAGGTCGAAACCTCTGTTTGAATGTAGACCGCAGCTTGAGCTGCGTCGAGCGTGCTGCTCGCGTTGGCCGAAGCAACGAAGACCTGCGCGTCAGCCTGATAGACCTTTGGCGTCGCGGAGGTGATAAGGACGGCGATAGCGACCACGATGAGCGTGACCAGCGCGACCAGCCGCCAGCGTTCGCGGAAGACTCGCAGGTAGGCACGCAGCGTCACGCGGTCAACCCCCTCAAGATTCTGGTCAGTTGTACGAGTTCGAAACCAAGGCGTCACTGACGAGGTAGATGCTAAACGACGTCAGGCACACACACGGCGTTGGCCTCGCGCGCGCCATGGCGGGTAGATACTTCCTGTATGTCATTCGACGTGCTGTACGTCTGCACCGGCAACGTCTGTCGCTCCCCCATGGCGGAGCTGCTGATGCGCGGTTGGATGCGCCCGGATGTGGATGCGACCGTAGGCAGCGCAGGGGTGAAGGCGCTGGTCGGATACGGAATCGACCGCTCGTCCGCGTCCGCGCTTGGGCAGCTCGGGATCGACCCGTCGAAGCACAGAGCGCGCCAATTCGAATACTGGATGGCCGAAAATTCCCATCTCATTCTCACAGCAACCCGTAACCAACGCGACATCGTCATGACCGCTGCGCCCCGAACGATGCGACGGACGTTCACGATGAAGGAGTTCGTCCGCCTTTCGGGTCCGCTACCCGGTGCTGGACCTGATGATGTTGTCGCCGCGGCGGCGGCGCGACGCGGCCGGGTGCCGTCGGTCACACCCGAGGAGGACAACGTACGAGACCCGTACCGCGGCGCGATTGCGCAGGCAAAGACGATCGCCGAGGAGATCACCGAGACCGTCTATTCGACACTCGATGTGCTGGGCTTCGCCGCAGAGCGCTGGGCGCACCCAACGGTCGCCCGAACCGGCCGCGGCGAGCGACCGGCGCCGTACTGATCTGCTGGCCTCTATGCTCTAGGCGTGGGCGGCACCTTCCGCGAGATTCGAGTCGTGGGCGACCCGATCTTGAGTACCCCGTGCCAACCGGTGACCGGCTTCGGGCAGTCGCTGGCACAACTCATCGACGATCTGTTCGTGTCACTCGCCGCCGCTGAAGGTGTCGGGCTCGCAGCACCACAAGTAGGTGTCGACCTGGCCGTCTTCGTCTACGACTGTCCCGACGAGTCCGGTCAGCGTCACACAGGGCACGTCGTCAACCCGACGATAGAGATCAGCGGGCCCAAGGTTGACCACGACGAAGGATGCCTGTCAGTCCCTGGGCCCTACCACGAACTTGCCCGTGATCAGTTCGCCACGGTGCATGGTGTCGACAGGGTTGGCGACCCGATCACGATCAGCGGTGAGGGATTCTTCGCGCGTTGCCTGCAGCACGAGACAGACCACCTGAAGGGCATGCTGTTCATCGACCACCTGCCGCGAAATCGCCGACGCCGGGTGCTGCGCAAGATCGAGCCGTTCGAGTGGAACGCGCCGATGTAGGGCGCCCCGCCCCCTCAGCGAGCAGCAACCAGCTCGGCGATCTGCACCGCGTTCAGCGCCGCGCCCTTGCGCAGGTTGTCATTGCTAACAAACAGCACGATGCCACGACCGCCCGTCACACCCGGATCCTGCCGGACGCGGCCGACATAGGAGGGATCCCGCCCGGCGGCCTGCAGCGGCGTGGGCACCTCACTGAGCTCGACGCCCGGCGCCGCTCCCAGCAGCTCGAGCGCCCGCGCAACTGACATCGGCCGCTCAAACTCGGCATTGATCGAGAGGGAGTGCCCGGTGAAGACAGGTACCCGGACGCATGTCCCGGAGACCAGCAGATCCGGAATTGCGAGGATCTTGCGTGACTCGTTACGCAGCTTCTTCTCCTCGTCGGTCTCGAACTCTCCGTCGTCAACGATCGAGCCTGCGAGTGGCACGACGTTGAACGCGATCGGGCGCAGGTACTTGACCGGCGCCGGGAACTCAACCGCTGACCCGTCATGTGTGAGTTCGGCCGCTCGGTCGACAACCTGGCGCACCTGCTTGTCGAGCTCGTCGACGCCTGCCAGACCACTCCCGGAAACAGCCTGGAATGTCGTCGCAATCAACCTGATGAGGCCCGCGTCGTCGTGCAAGGGCTTCAGTACGGGCATGGCCGCCATCGTCGTGCAGTTGGGGTTCGCGATGATTCCCTTACGCGCGCTCGCGATCTCGCCGCCGTTGACCTCTGCGACGATCAGCGGGACGTCGGGATCCATACGCCAGGCCGACGAATTGTCGATGACCATGGCGCCGGCACTGACGAAGCGGGGCGCCAGCTCGCTCGACGTGCGGCCACCAGCCGAGAACAACGCGATGTCGAGCCCGGACGGGTCGGCGATGGCGGCGTCCTCGACCCTGACGTCCACGCCTTCCCAGGCGAGCGTCGTCCCCGCAGAACGAGCGGAGGCGAAGAAGCGCACGTCCGCGATCGGAAGCGACCGCTCGGCGAGCAGCCGACGCATGACGCCACCGACCTGGCCGGTCGCGCCGACGACACCGATCCGAAGGCCGTTCATCGGCCGGTTCCGCCGTACACCGTGGCCTTATCCTCAGGATCCGTCGATCCGAGCTGGAAGGCATCGTGCACGGCTCGTACCGCGACGTCGAGGTCGGTGTCGCGGCAGACGACCGAGATCCGGATCTCCGAGGTCGAAATCATTTCGACGTTAACGCCTGCACCGGCTAAGGCTGAGAAGAACGTCGCCGACACGCCTGGGTGGGATCGCATCCCAGCACCGATCAGCGACAACTTTCCGACGTGATCGTCGTACAACAGATCTTCGAATCCGACCTGTGCCTGAACCTTCTTCAGCGCGGTTAGGGCAGCGGTGCCATCGGTGGCGGGCAGCGTGAAGGACACGTCCGTACGACCGGTCCCACCAGTGGAGATGTTCTGCACGATCATGTCGAGGTTGATCTCGGCCGCCGCCAATTCCTGGAAGATTGCCGCTGCCTCACCTGGCTTGTCAGGGACGCCGACCACTGTCACCTTGACCTCGCTGCGGTCGTGTGCGACTCCGCTGATGATTGCGTCTTCCACGGCAAGGTCCTCCATCTTCCCGGCCACGATCGTGCCGGGCTTGGTCGAAAACGACGAGCGCACATGGATCGGCACGCCATAGCGGCGGCCGTATTCAACGCTGCGCAGGTGCAGGATCTTCGCGCCACAAGCAGCGAGTTCCAGCATCTCTTCGTAACTGACGGTGTGCAGTTTGCGGGCGTTGGGCACGATGCGCGGGTCCGCGGTGTAGACCCCGTCCACGTCGGTGTAGATCTCACACACATCCGCGTCAAGGGCGGCAGCCAGCGCCACCGCGGTGGTGTCTGACCCTCCCCGCCCGAGGGTGGTGATGTCCTTCGTGTCCGCGCTGACACCTTGGAACCCGGCGACGATCGCAACATTCCCGGCCATAACCGAATTCTGGACCCGACCGGGCGTGATATTCACGATGCGCGCCTTGCCGTGCACTGCGGTCGTTAGGACACCCGCCTGCGAACCGGTGAAGGACTCCGCCTTGTAACCGAGCGAGTTGATGGCCATCGCGAGTAGCGCCATCGAGATCCGCTCGCCCGCTGTCAGCAGCATGTCGAATTCACGCCCGGCCGGCAGCGGCACGATCTGCTCAGCCAGGTCGATCAGCTCGTCGGTCGTGTCGCCCATCGCAGAAACGACGACGACGACATCGTGACCCTCACGCTTGGTGGCCACGATTCGCTCCGCGACTCGCTTGATGCGTTCGGCGTCGGCAACCGACGAACCGCCGTACTTCTGTACGACCAGACCCACCGAGATTCCTTCCACAGCTGACTCTCCGTCAAGGATACGGGCTTCTTCGCACGCAGATAGTCGATGAGCTCTCAGCCGTCAACTCAGACAGACGCCTCGAGAGCCCGTTCCAGGATGTCAAGACCTTCCTCGAGCAGATCCGCGCCGATCACCAGCGGTGGCAGGAAGCGCAGCACATTTCCGAAGGTGCCCGCAGTAAGCGTGATGAGACCTTCGCGATGACACCCGACCGCGACCGCAGCCGTGAGCGCAGTATTGGGCTCCGTCGTGCCTGGCTCGACGAGCTCAACCGCGAGCATCGCACCGCGCCCACGCACCTCCCCGACGACGTCGAACTTCTCGGCGAGCGCCTCCAGGCGCGGGCGCATGATCGACTCGATTCGTCTGGCCGAGCCGCAGAGATCGTCGGACCGCATCGTTTCGATCGCCGCCAGCGCGGCGGCACAGGCGACCGGGTTGCCGCCGTAGGTACCACCCAGACCGCCTACATGGACCGCATCCATGAACTCCGCCCGGCCGGTGAGACCCGCCAGTGGCAGGCCGCCGGCGATGCCCTTGGCCGTGGTGATCAGATCTGGGACGACGTCTTCGAATTCGCAGGCGAACCAGTCACCGGTGCGGCAGAACCCGGACTGGATCTCATCCGCGATGAACACGATTCCGTTGTCCGAGCACCACTCGGCGACCCGGGACAGGAAGCCTGGGGGCGGGACGATGAAGCCGCCCTCTCCCTGGATCGGCTCGATTATCACCGCCGCGGTATTTGCCTCTCCGATCTGGGTGTGTACGAGTGCCACAAATTCGTCGAACGCCTCGTCAGCACAGTTCTGCGGTCCCGTTGGCCACCGGTACGGGTAGGCCATCGGCGCGCGGTAGACCTCGCCGGCGAACGGTCCGAAGCCGCTCTTGTAGGGCATCGACTTCGCGGTCAACGCCATCGTCAGATTGGTCCGGCCGTGATACGCGTGGTCGAACGCCACGACTGCCTGCCGCCCGGTGTGGTGCCTGGCGACCTTCACCGCATTCTCGACGGCTTCGGCACCAGAATTGAACAGCGCCGACCGCTTCGCGTGTGTACCGGGAGTCAGTTCGTTCAGCTTCTCCGCGACTGCGACGTACTCTTCGTACGGAGTGACCATGAAGCAGGTGTGGGTGAAGTCGGCGACCTGTTCGCGCACCGCAGCAACGACCCGAGGCGCGGCATTCCCGACCGTCGTGACCGCGATACCTGAGCCGAAGTCGATCAGGTGGTTGCCGTCGACATCGACGACGATCCCCCCACCGGCGCGTTCGACGTAGACCGCAAGCGTCGTCCCCACCCCTGCCGCGACCGCGGCTTGCTTGCGTGCGTGCAGGGCAGACGAGCTCGGGCCTGGGATCTCTGTGACGAGCACCCGCTTCTGCACAACGTCCACGATCATCCCTCCTCGATCACGGCGATGACGTCGCCTTCGCGGATAACGTCACCCGGGCTCACTGCGAGCTCGGCGACCACTCCCGACACCTCAGCAAGTACCGGGATCTCCATCTTCATCGACTCCAACAACACCAATATGTCGGTGGCTCCGACTGTGTCTCCTTGGGCCACGAGGACTGTGGCGACGTTGGCGACTAACTCGGCGACGATCGTGTGGCCCATCGGCTCAGGCTATGCGCCTTGGGAGCTGTCGCGTCAGGTCCGGCGCGCCAAGAATCAGAAGTCGATGTTGTGCATGACGTGCTTGATGCGGGTGTAATCCTCCAGGCCGTACACGGACAGGTCCTTCCCATAGCCGGAATGCTTGAAGCCGCCGTGCGGCATCTCGGCAACGATCGGGATGTGGCAGTTGACCCACACACACCCGAAGTCCAGTCGCCGCGACACGCGCATCGCCCGGCCGTGGTCCTTCGTCCACACCGATGACGCCAACCCGTACTCGATGTCGTTCGCCCACCGCACGGCTTCGTCCTCATCGGTGAACTTCTGCACGGTGATCACCGGGCCGAAGATCTCGTTCTGGATCGCTTCGTCGTCCTGGTGCATGCCACTGACGACCGTAGGCTGCCAGAAGTAGCCGCGCTCCCCCTGGCGCGCGCCACCGACAAGTACCTCGGCGTGATCGGGCAGCCGGCTGAGCATTCCGCTGACGTGAGCCAGCTGGTTCGCGTTGTTCAGGGCTCCGTACAGGATGTCCTTGTCCGCTGGTGCGCCCACCTTGGTGTTGCGTGCCTGCTCGGCCAGGGCCGCGGCGAACTCATCGGCGATTCCCGGGCCGACGAGTACCCGGGTCGCGGCTGTGCAGTCCTGACCAGCGTTGAAGTACCCGGCTATCGCGATGTTCTCCGCCGCGTTCTCGATATCGGCGTCGTCGAAGACGATCACCGGCGCCTTGCCGCCGAGTTCGAGGTGAGTGCGCTTTAGATCCTTTGCGGCGGCGGCGGCGACCTCGTAGCCGGCGCGCGTAGAGCCGGTGATGGACACCATCGCGGGAGTCTTGTGGGAGACCACGGCCCGCCCGGTGTCTCGGTCACCGCACACGACGTTCAGCACTCCCGGCGGGAAGAATTCCGCCGCTATCTCAGCCATGAGCACCGAGGAGACCGGCGTCGTATCACTGGGCTTGAGTACGACGCAATTGCCGGCTGCCAGCGCCGGCGCGATCTTCCACACCGCCATCATCATCGGGTAGTTCCACGGTGCCACCTGCCCGACGACGCCCACCGGCTCGCGGCGCACGTAGGACGTGAAGCCGGTCATGTACTCGCCCGCGCTGCGCCCCTCGAGCAGTCGGGCGGCGCCGGCGAAGAACCTGATCTGGTCGAGTGCCGGGGGTATCTCCTCGGAGCGAGTCATCTCGATCGGCTTGCCGGTGTTCTCACACTCCGCCGCGATGATCTCCTCGGCGCGCGACTCCATTGCGTCGGCGAACTTCAGCAGCGCGCGTTGCCGCTCACTGGGGGTGGCGTCCCGCCAGGAGTCAAATGCCTTCTCCGCGGCTCGATACGCGACGTCGACGTCCTCGACGCCTGACACGGGCGCGCTCCCGAACACCTCACCGGTCGCTGGTTCGATGAGCTCGGCACGGCGCCCATCGGCGGCATCGGTGCGCTTGCCGTCGATGAAGTTCTGGACATTTCGCGTCATGCCGCACCCTCCATTTCAACAGCCTTGCGACGAGGCAGTTCGGGAAAGAGATCCCAACCTACACGCGGCGCACGGGACGCTCAACGACGAAATTCGTCGCGTATCGCTATTTCATCGACGAATTCTGCCAAGCAGCCGCTGCTTAACTGTCGCGCGGCATTCTGTCGACGTCAGCCAGGTCTGCCTCGACCATCTCGGCGACGAGATCGGCGAAGCTGAGCATCGGCCGCCAGCCCAGAGTGTGAGCAGCTTGCGCGGGGTCCCCGTACTGGTCAGGTGCATCCACGGGTCGCACGAATGCCGCGTCCACCTGGACATGTGACGACCAATCCTCGATGCCGACGCAGGCGAATGCCGCCGAGACGAATTCCCGCACCGAGCGAGCAACGCCTGAGGCGATGATGAAATCGGCTGGTGATTCCTGCTGCGCCATCAGCATCAGTGCCCGCATGTAGTCGCCGGCGAACCCCCAATCGCGTCGCGCGTCGAGGTTGCCGAGGATCAGAGGTTCGCGAGATCCACGCGCAATGCGGGCAACCCCCCTCGTGATCTTCCGAGTGACGAAGTGCGGAGGGCGCCTCGGGGATTCGTGGTTGTACAGGATTGCCGAACTTGCGTGCATGCCGGCGAGCCGATAGACGCCAACGGAGTGGTGCGCATACGCCTTCGCCGCTCCATACGGGGTCGTCGGCCGAATTGGCGTTTGTTCGGTGTGCGGTGAAGGGCTGCCCGCGAAGATCTCTGCGCTGCTTGCTTGCACGACCCGCGGCTCGAGGCCGCGACTCTGAGCCATGTCACGCGCTGCGCGCAACAATCGGGCCACACCCAGGCCGTTGATGTCGCCCACACGCACCGGATCACGCCAGGACTCGGCGACTGACGAAACGCCGGCGAGGTTGTAGATCTCGTCGGGGAGTGTCGCTTCCAGAGCGTCCCTGAGCGAAGCCTCATCTGCCATGTCTCCGGCCACAGGCGTGACGTTCATCGGAAGCGGGGCCGGGTCCGCCTCTGCGACCAGTCCGAATACGTCCGCGCCCTGCGCGAGTAGAAGCTCGCTCAGATACCAGCCATCCTGGCCAGTTACCCCCGTCACCAGGGCACGCGGCACGCTAAACCCCTTGCGCCGACAACGCCAGCAAATCGGACTCGACCATCATCGTCACCAGGCCAGCGAAGTCGACGGTGGGCTCCCATCCCAGCACCGTGCGCGCCTTCCTCGCGTCGCCGATGAGCAGATCCACCTCCGCCGGTCGGAAGAACTGCGGGTCCTGCTCGACGTAAGGTTCCCAGTCGTCGATGTCGACGACTGCGAACGCCGCGTCTAGCAGGTCGCGGATGGAGTGCGTCTGACCGGTCGAAACGACATAGTCGTCCCCGACGGGCTGTTGCAGCATGCGCCACATCGCGTCGACGTAGTCGCCGGCAAACCCCCAGTCCCGGCGCGCATCCAAGTTGCCCATCGTCAGCCTCTTCTGCAGCCCGAGCTTGATCGAAGCGACTGCCATGGAGACCTTGCGGGTAACGAACTCCGGACCGCGGCGGGGAGACTCGTGGTTGAACAGGATGCCACTGGAGGCATGTAGTCCATAGGACTCGCGGTAGTTGATGGTCATGTAGTGGCCGAATACTTTTGCCACCCCATACGGAGAGCGCGGCCACAACAGGGTCGCTTCGTTCTGAGGAACCTGCTGCACCTTGCCGAACATCTCGGAGCTTGACGCCTGGTAGAACCGAATCCGGTCGAGGTCGGCACCGCAGTACAGGCGCACAGCTTCTAGCATGTTGAGAACGCCCTTGGCGGTGACATCAGTCGTCAGCGCTGCCTGCTCCCAGGAGTAGGCCACGAAACTTATCGCCCCGAGGTTGTAGACCTCGTCTGGCCGCGACACATTGAGCGCCCGCATGAGGCTCGACAGGTCGGTCAAGTCACCAGCTAGCACAGTGGCCCCAGGCACCGTACGTCTTACCAGATCTGCCTTCGGATTGTTCTGGCCGCGGATCAACCCAAAGACGTCATACCCCTTCGCAAGCAGCAGCTCGGACAGGTAGAGCCCGTCCTGGCCGGTGATGCCGGTGATCAACGCGCGTGGCACACAAGCCTCCTGAATGGTCGACGCAGTGTAACGGTGCCAAGTTGCGGCGCGGACGTTACACTTGGGAGACCATGACCCGCGTGCTGCTGCTTAGCTGCCGCGGCGAGGCCCGGTAACACGCCGGTCGGCCCCTCGTCGCGGGCCATACGTGCTGTCCTCACAGTGCTGCCGACCGATCCATCCCCGGTCTTCCCCAGGAGCAGTGCGTCATGAGCAATCCACCCAGCCAGCGACCGTCTGGCATGCCCTGTCACCGTTACCGTCCGTTCCCAGCTGTGGACCTGCCCGACCGGCAGTGGCCCAGCCGCTCGATCACGCAGGCGCCACGTTGGCTGTCCACCGACCTGCGGGATGGCAACCAGGCGCTGATCGACCCTATGAACGCCCCACGCAAGCACACCATGTTCGACCTGCTCGTGAGATTGGGATACAAGGAGATCGAGGTCGGCTTTCCGGCCGCGAGCCAGACCGACTTCGACTTCATTCGCAGCCTCATCGAGGGCGACAAGATACCTGAAGACGTGCGTATCTCGGTGTTGACCCAGGCCCGCGAGGAGCTCATCGACCGCACGGTGCAATCGCTGGCCGGTGCCAAGCAAGCGACGGTCCACATGTACAACGCGGCGGCGCCGACATTCCGCCGAGTCGTGTTCGGCTGGCCCGGAGACGGCCGCGCCGAGTGCCGGGCAGTCGCTGTCGATGGCACTCGGGCCGTCATGAAGTTCGCTGAGATCTACCTCCCCGACACCGACTTCGGTTTCGAGTACTCGCCAGAGATTTTCATGGACACCGAGCTGGAGTTCTCGCTGGAGATCTGCGAGGCCGTAATGGACGCGTGGCAGCCTGGGCCTGACCGGGAGATCGTGCTCAACCTGCCATGCACGGTTGAGCGCTCGACCCCGAACGTCTACGCCGATCAGATCGAGTGGATGTCGCGCAATCTGACTCGTCGCGAGTACATCGCGCTGTCGGTGCACACACACAACGACCGGGGAACCGCCACCGCCGACGCCGAACTCGCAGTTCTTGCCGGCGCGCAGCGCGTCGAGGGCTGCCTGTTCGGCAACGGTGAGCGCTCCGGCAATGTTGATCTTGTCACCCTGGGTCTGAACCTCTACAGCCAGGGCATCGATCCGATGATCGACTTCAGCAACATCGACGAAATCCGGCGCACTGCCGAGTACTGCAATCGCATCGACGTTCACGAGCGCCACCCCTACGCAGGTGACCTCGTCTACACCTCGTTCTCCGGGTCCCATCAGGACGCGATCAAGAAAGGGTTCGACGCCCTCGACCGGGCGGCCGCCGATGCGGGAAGGCAGGTGCGGGACATGCCCTGGGACATCCCGTATCTGCCCATCGACCCGAAGGACGTCGGCCGCTCGTACGAGGCGGTAATCCGGGTCAACTCGCAGTCGGGCAAAGGCGGCGTCGCCTACATCATGAAGTCCGACCATCATTTGGATCTGCCTCGCCGCCTGCAGATCGAATTCAGCCACGTCATACAGCGACACACCGATGATGCCGGTGGCGAGGTGGCCGCCGCGCAGATGTGGGCCATCTTCGAAGCTGAGTACCTGTCTCCCGGGGCTTTCGAGATCGTCCGGTTCAGCTCGGCCAGCGACGACAACATCGAGAGAATCACCACCACGGTCCGTGCCTTCGGCGCCGAGCACCAACTGTCCGGCGTGGGTAACGGCCCGATCGCCGCTTTCTGCGACGCTTTGTCGTCCGGCGACCTCGGTTTGGGCGGCCTGCATGTGAGAGTGCTCGACTACGCCGAACACGCCCTGACCTCCGGTCGCGACGCCGAGGCCGCAGCGTATCTGGAGATCGAGATCGGGGACGAGGTCCTATGGGGTGTAGGTATCAGCGAATCGATCGTGCAGGCGTCACTGCGCGGGGTTGTGAGCGGACTGAACCGCGCGGCGCGGGCACCAGCCTGACGCCGCCTCTGATCGGGTCAGTTGTTCGGCGGTAGGGGATCGACTGAGCCTGAGTCCAGCTCGCGCGTCCCATCGACGTCTGGGTCGGTGATGGTGTGCCGGGCGATGCCGGGGCTGTTCGCGATCGCATTGGCCAAGGCGGGCACCTCAACAGGTTCCACCCGAGATCCGGTACCGGTGACTACGGGCGGCCCACGACGTCGCCGCCGCCATCCGACAAGTCCGAGGACCACCAAAGCCAGTAGCCCGGCCCCCGCGATCGACAGGCCCTCGAGAACGTGCGGGGCGATCAGCCGGGGCGTATTGCCGATGCGCACGACCCCCAGCGACCCGGTGGGCGAGCCCGCCGACGGCGGCGTCGGCAAATGGCTGGCGGCGAAGCCCTGGCCACGCTCGATGAACGGCGCGGCCGCTGAGTAGACTGGATCGGAGGCCGTCGCGGCCACTGGATCGAGCACCGCCGCCTCTGCGTTGATCGTGCCGTACCCGTACGCCGGATCCCGCGTGCTCGTGCGGCGATCGAGGGTGTCCAGGATTCGGGCCGTGACCTGGGCAGCGGTGTCGGTGGGGTAGTGCGACCACACGATCGCCATAACTGCCGACGCGATCGCGGTCGCTTGGCTGGTGCCGTCGCCGGCAAAAGCTGAGCCGGGCACCCTGCTGAGCGATGGCACGTTGACACCGGGCGCCGTGATGGTGAGATACGGATGCCTCGATGAGAAGTCGGCGACCGTGCCGGACTGATCGACGGCGCCGACCGAGATCACCCCGAGGCATACGCCAGGCTCCTCCACCGCACTGCCGCGTAGACCGTTATTGCCCGAGGAGGCCACTAGCACCGAGCCCTTGCCGAGCGCGTAGTAGATCGCCGACTGTTCATCTGCAGGGCACGGCACTTCGTCAAAGGTGGGTTTGCGAGTGCCGCCCAGCGACATGCTGATGATCTTTGCCCCGTGGTCGGCGGCGTACCGGATCGCCTGCGCGAGGTGGTCGTTGTTGTCGGCGTCGGTCGTGCCGGTGAGCGGTACCGCGATCGGGAGGATCCGGGCGTCTGGCGCGATTCCGGTAATGCCGAGAACTCCTGGTTGAGCAACCATGATCGAAGCCATCGCGGTGCCATGACCGAAGGTGTTGACCTCTCGATCGGTTCGCCCGTCGCCGCCGTTGCCCAGGTCGGTCCCGGGCACCACGTTTGCGGCGAGCTCGGGTAGCGCGGCGTTCACGCCGGTGTCAATCTCGGCAATGGTGATGCCCTGCCCGCGCGCACCGTCGCTCCAGAGCTGGGTCAGATGCCAGCTGTCGAACCAGTACTCAGGGGAGTTGCCAGGCCCGGGGGCCGCCGCCGCGGGAACGGTCGTGCTAAGCACTGTGACCGCCCAGACGCCAGCGCCAGCGATCAGAGCCAACAGGGGCCGCCTCACGAACCCGCGCCTGACCACTGGATAACGACCGGCGCGACCGCGTCGGCGTGAGCGAGCACGCGGAGCGTCAGCGGACCGGAGTGCGTCACGGCCAGATTGTTGAAGTTCAGCGCCTGGTAAGTCCCCGTGGCCGGGAGGTCGGCCGAGATGTCGAGCACGCCTGCGGCATCTGCTCCCACGCTCACGACAGTGGTGTTCGCAAGCTGGCCGGTGACTTGCGCCCTCAGGCTGCCGGGCACGGCCCGGGGGGTCGGCAAGGGACAGGTAGCAGCAGCAGCGGCGCCCGACCCCCCCGACAGGCACTGGGGTAATGCCCGCGAAAGCGCAGCGACGACCGCACTGCGGCCGGCATCGGTGACCTCAACGGCGAGCGGAGGCTGGCCGGCGGCATTGCCGAACTGCACGCTGTTCGTCAGGCTCGACAGCGTGAGGTAAGGGTTGTCGAACCTGATAGGAATGGCGCCGGGAAACATCACCACGGGCTGATCCGGAACCGTCCGGCCGAGGATGGTGGCGCGGTCATGTGCGTGGTTCAGTGCGAGAGCCGTCGAGATGGCGGCCATCGTCAAGCGCCAGGTGCCGTGTCGCGATACGACGGCCACCGCGTCACTGACGACCTGGGTACCGGCGGCAAAACCCAATTCGTAGCGCACGTTCACCGTCGCCCGGTCTCCGGACCTGTCCGTCGAGGTGACGACGAGGCCGCGGATCGGAGCGAGTCGCTGCTGCTCGCGCAGGACAGACGCTGTTGTGAGGTCCAGGCCGCCCGGTGGAAGGTCACCGAAGCCGAGGGCCGCGGACGCATCGCCGCGGGTCAAGGCGCCGTAGTACCCCCGCACAGCGGCCTCAGGGCCGACGGTTGCCTCGTAGCTGCGATATGCGAGAAGGCTGCCACCGACCGCCATCAGTACGGCCAAAATCACCGTCGACCAGTACAGCCGCCGATGATCACGAACGGGCTTCGTACCCCTGGTCATTCGACTCGTCGCCGACCGGAGAACGCGCGGCCGAGCGTGACCTCATCGGCGTATTCGAGGTCGCCCCCCACAGGCAGACCGCTCGCCAGACGGGAGACCGTGAGTCCCATCGGACTGATCAGACGAGCCAGATAGGTCGCCGTCGCCTCTCCTTCGAGGTTCGGATCGGTCGCGATGATCAGCTCTGTGACCGTGTCGTCGCGCAGCCGCGCCAGCAACTCGCGGATACGTAAGTCGTCGGGACCGATCCCGTCGATCGGGCTGATCGCCCCGCCGAGAATGTGGTACCTGCCCCGGAACTCGCGGGTGCGTTCGATCGCCACGACATCCTTCGGCTCCTCGACGACACAGATCACCGTGGCATCGCGACGCGGGTCCCCGCAGATCCGGCATTGTTCGGCCTCGGCCACGTTCCCGCAGATAGTGCAGAACCGGACATCGTTCTTCACCCTCGTCAGCGTGCTGGCCAACCTCTCCACGTCGGCGGACTCCGCCGCCAACAGGTGAAAGGCTATGCGCTGGGCGCTCTTCGGCCCGACCCCTGGCAACCTGCCCAGTTCATCGATCAGGTCTTGGATGGCGCCCTCGTAGGTCATCGGGGCCGCTCCGGCAGGCCAACGGTCACAGCCCGGGGATGGCGAGACCGCTGAGGTCCCCACCACCGGCGAGAGGACCGATCCGATCAGCAGCGAGCGCGCCCACTGCGCGCTGCGCGTCGCGCACGGCGGCTACCACCAAGTCCTGAAGTGTCTCGACGTCGGCGGCATCAACCACGGAGGGGTCGATGGTGAGCGAGAGAAGCTCACCGGAACCGGACATGGTGGCGCAGACGAGCCCACTTCCGGCGCTGCCACTGACCTCGGTCGCTGCGAGCTCCGCCTGCGCTGCCTGCAGTTGAGCTTGCATCTGCTGCGCTTGCTTCATGAGCTGTTGAATGTTCGGCTGCCCGCCGAAGCCACCACCGGACGACACTCCGCGCTCCTTAGTTCGGAAGACCCCAGCGTAAGCCACGTAAGTGACGCGCACCCCCGGAAACGGCTTCCTACCGCGACGTCGCGGCTACACCGTTTCGGGTGGGTTCATTGAGCGTGCGCCGAGCTGATCATGCAGAAGTCTCAATGCCTGTGCCTCGGAGTCGACTGCACTGGCGGTCGCGCCCGCGACGTCAGCCTCAGTGTCGTCGCGCGGGTCGGATTCGATGTCGGGCACGGCATGCAGCGGTCGACCTGATCCACTCGCACCGGTGCCCCCGGTCTCGCTGGGGGGGGCAGCTGCCGTGGTCGGTTCGACCTCTATCCGCCAAGCGCCACCAACGACCTTGATCAGCGCGTCGCGCAGGACTGAAGTGTTTCGTTCCTCGGCGATCATCCTGGCCAGCTTCGCCGGGGCGCCCAGGGTGACCAGCTCACCGGCGGCTCCGACGATTTGGGCGTTGTCGAGCAGGGCACGGGTGGTGCGGCTGGCCTGCTTAACCATCTCGAGGATCTCGGGCCACAGCCGTCGCAGTGCTGCTGCATCGAGTTCTCCGGAACCAGACGGCGCGCTGGGGTCACCCGCGTCGCCGACCTGGCCCGTAGGCGGATCAACCGGACTACGCTGGTTGGCAGCGGTAGCGGCTGAGGTCGGCTCAAGGAGCCTATCGGCGGCCGGTTCGGGACTGTTCGCGCCGACATCCGCACGCGGGGTAGTGACGTGCCGCTCGGGTCGGGACACACCCGCGGACTCTGCTACGACAGCGTTCCTGCGCTCCAGCCGTTCGATGCGCTGCAGCAGGGCCGCAGAGTCTGCCGCCGCGTCGGGCAGTTGCATACGGGCGCAAAGCAGCTCAAGGACGAGGCGGGGGGCGGTTGTGCCGCGCATCTCGATGAGCGCGGCATGCACGATCTCCGCGTGCCTGGTCAACGTCGCCGCACCGATGCGAAGCGCTTGATCGGCCATTGCGATCAGCTGGTCCTGGGGTGCATCGAGCAGTCCGCGGCCCGCCGCGTCAGGGACCGCGTCTAGGAGAATGAGATCGCGGAACCGGTCAAGGAGATCGACGGCAAACCGACGCGGATCGTGGCCAGCCTCGACGACCCGATCTACGGTCCCGTACACGGCGGCCGAATCACCCGCCGCAAGTGCATCGAGCATGTCGTCGAGTAGCGCCCCGTCGGTGACCCCGAGCAGTGCGACCGCGCGCGCATACGTGACCCCGTCTGCGGATGCCCCGGCCAGCAGCTGATCAAGGATCGACAGCGAGTCACGCGCCGAGCCACCTCCAGCCTTGACCACCAGCGGCAGCACGGCCGGCTCGACCATGATGTGCTCCAGCGAGCAGATCGATTCCAGGTGAGCACGCATCGCCCCCGGGGGGATCAGGCGAAACGGATAATGGTGGGTGCGCGACCGAATCGTGGTCAGCACCTTGTCCGGCTCGGTCGTGGCGAAGACGAAGACCAGGAAGTCCGGCGGCTCCTCGACGAGCTTGAGCAGGGCGTTGAAGCCCTGGGTGGTGACCATGTGCGCCTCGTCAATGATGTACACCTTGTAACGGTCGCGGACCGGAGCGAAGAACGCCCGCTCACGTAGGTCCCGAGCGTCGTCGACACCGCCGTGGCTCGCCGCGTCGATCTCGATCACATCGATCGACCCCGATCCGTTGGGCGCAAGCTCGATACAGGAGTCGCAGACACTGCACGGGTCGGGCGTCGGTCCCTGCGCGCAGTTAAGCGACCGCGCCAGGATTCGCGCACTCGAGGTCTTGCCGCAGCCGCGAGGCCCGCTGAACAGGTATGCGTGATTGATCCGGCCGTTCGCAAGCGCGTGCCGCAACGGCTCAGTGACATGCTCCTGACCGATGACCTCGGCAAACGTGGACGAGCGGTACTTGCGATAAAGCGCCAGATTTCCCGCCACGAGATGACCCTAGTCAGACTCCGTGACACCGGAGGACCGAGGGACCCCCCGCGCACCCGCCAGAGCCGACTTATCCTTGCTGCCTTCCGGCCCTGGGGAGGTTCGTTGGATGAGCGCCGCACGGGGGGTCGGGGCCGAGTGTACGCAGGGCGACCGCCGGGCATCATCTGCGTGCTCGGGGCGGCGAGGGTGCGGTCAGAGCGCCACAGGCAAGCCCGTATCCTCGACGACGGAGGATTCGCCTAGTGGCCTATGGCGCTCGCTTGGAAAGCGGGTTGGGAGCAATCCCTCAGGGGTTCAAATCCCCTATCCTCCGCCATTGTCGTAAGTCGAGACATATGCCTCACCTGAGTCGCGGCATGCGTCTCGTCAAGGAGCCTCGGCCCGCTCGGCCGCAGCCCGCGCGGCGGAGCGTGAGTCGCAAAGGAGCGAGTCCGCTCATCCGGGCTGGAGCATCGTCAGACCGCTCGGGCCGATCGGTTCCAGGGTGAGGCCACGCGCCGCGAGGATTACCTGCCACGCTCCCGCCTCGGCTGAGCTCAGATGACTTCTGATGACCCAGATCCGCGCCTGGGGGTGCTGACTTGCGACAGTCTCCGCGGCTCCCACCGCGTCAGCCACCGCCTCTAGCGACCTGCCGCGGGCTATGACGAGTTGCCGCTGGTCGGGAAAGACGGCGAGATAGCGCTGAAGCACGAGGGTCGAATCGGTCGCGCTGGGGTGGCCGAAGGGCCAATAGTAGGCGAACGCGAAGTTGCCGATCGCGTTTACCAGCACGACATCTTGCGACGCACGGTGAGCAACGATGTAGTCGACTGGACTTTGCACATCTTCGACCGGGATTGCTTGCACACGGACCTCTGGTTCGACGTGGATCGTGAACGTCACTACGAGAGTCGCGGCCAGTGCGGCTGCGCCCAACGGGGTGACCCAGCGCATCACGAGGGTGCAAATTCCGACGACACCCACAGCGGCGACCACGATCGTCACCACGAACACGAAGGTACTCGTGCGTTGATCTAGGAAGGGGTATTTGCGCGCCGCCGCCAGCACGACCATCTCGACCCAGAGCACAACGACGGTGAGTGCAGTGGCAGGCCGCCCCAGTCGCAACAGCGTCACAAGCCCGGCGATCACCAGGACGACGATCACCCAGGCGGGGCCGAGGCCGAGGCTTGCCTCCTGCTGCTCGATGTGGATCCGCAGGAAGTGCAGGCTTGCGCGGATTCCTTGGTGAACGGGCACGTAATATCCGGCCCAGTACTGGGTGAGGCCGGGGATGACGGCCCGGGCGTCGAACGCCGAATAGACTCCCAACATGCCGATCGCTGTTATCGCGCCGACAGCTACGGACTCTAGAAGAGGACGCCAGGCACGCCGCACCAGCTGAATCATCGTGAGCGATGCAAACGCCGCGACGCCGACGAAGGCCGTCGTATGACTGAACAGCATCCCGCCCACGACCGCGCCACCCAGCGCCGCGAGAGGTTTGCGCCCCCAGTCGCGCTCCACTCGCGACGTGAGCGCCATAACCACAAGCGCTAGGCACGCGTCGGCGGTGTACTGCTTCAGATCACTGCGGACCAACATTGCCGGGACGAGCAGGGCCGCTATCGCCGCGATGATGCCCGCGCCGACTGAGATACGCATCTCGGCCCAGCCGAGGCGGCGGCCAAACCAGTAAGCGCTGGCCACGGTGCCGGCTGAGAAGGCCAGGGGCACCAGCCGCAGGTTGTTCCCTCCGAACGGGATCAGCCTGATCAGAACCGACCAGCCGATCGGGGTTGACGACGTCACGTGCGGCAACTGCGTCAGCGGAAACCGCGTGGTGACCGCAACCCAAGCCTCGTCGGTCCAGAACGGCTGGCGCATTA
>JALYIS010000273.1 GCA_030775705.1 Actinomycetota bacterium | reverse complement strand
ACAGTCGGAACCCCAGCTCGGGGCGGGACTGCTCGCGTCCGCGGAACATGATCGTGACCTTCACCTTGTCGCCCTGCTTGAGGAACCGCTCGACATGGCCCTTCTTCGTCAGGTAGTCATGCGAATCGATCTTCGGTCGGAGCTTCATTTCCTTGATCACGGTCAGTGCCTGGTTCCGCCGGGCCTCGCGGGCCTTCTGGGCGCTCTCGTACTTGAACTTGCCGTAATCCATGAGCTTGCAGACGGGCGGGCGCGCCATCGGCGCTACTTCAACGAGATCCAGGTCGGCCTCAGCGGCCAACTCGAGAGCCTTACCGATCGGCACGATGCCGACCTGCTCACCCTCGGGTCCGACGAGGCGCACCTCGGGCACTCGGATCCGGTCGTTGATCCTGGGTTCAGAGCTGATGAGACCTCCTTGGTCGGTGCTGCTGTCGTCGCGCGACCGTCCACCGACACAAGTAGAACGGCCCCGCTGCGCTGTGCGCACGGGGCCCGTCAACCGCTGAATCCGCCCGCCGCAGGTACGCGGCGACAACCCGGCTGTTCACCGAGAAGCACGGACCGAACCCGGCGCACCGCGTGATTTGGTGGCTCGGGTGGGAGGCTGGGGAGCATCCGCTTGCACACCCCCACCGCCGGTGAGGGTTGGTCGCCCCATCAGGGTATCAGCGCGTCACGCGTCCAGCCAAAATCACCGACCAGCCGGTCCGCAATGCGAGACGATCGACACGGCGCAGTGGCACGGCTGGGAGTGGAAGGACAGCTCGGCGGAAGGACGGCACAGATATGGCGGGCACCGTCCGCATCGGCATCTCGGGCTGGACCTACCCGCCGTGGCGCGGTCGATTCTATCCGGTGGGTCTGCCCCAGCGGGCCGAATTGAGCTACGTCGCGGCTCGCATGCCGACGCTCGAGATCAACGGGACCTTCTACGCATTGCAGAAACCTGACAGCTTCGCGAAGTGGCGGGAGCAGACGCCGCCGGATTTCGTCTTCAGCGTCAAGGCACCACGGTTCATCACCCACATGAAGAAGTTGCGCGACGTCCGGACCCCCCTAGCCAACTTCTTCGCCAGCGGGATTCTGGGACTCGGCGACAAACTCGGGCCCATCCTGTGGCAGCTGCCGCCGACCCTAGGTTTCCACCCGGATCTACTGGAGGACTTCTGCTGTCAGCTGCCGCGTTCGACCGATGAGGCCGCGTCGCTGGCGCGCCGGCACGACGAGCGGATGAGCGGCCGTGCCCTGATCACGGCAGGCCCCGCCCGCCCGGTGCGCCACGCTGTGGAGGTGCGTCACGCCAGCTTTGCGACGCCGGCGTTCCTCGATCTCCTTCGCCGTCAGGGGATCGCTGTCGTCGTCGCCGACACGGCCGGCAAGTGGCCACTGATCCGTGAGGTCACCTCGGACTTCGCCTATGTGCGACTGCATGGCGACAAGGAGCTCTATACCAGCGGCTACTCCGACGCAGCGTTGCGCGAGTGGGGTAAGCGCATCAGATCGTGGGCCGAGCCCGACCGCGATGTCTACGTCTACTTCGACAACGACGTCAAGGTTCGCGCGCCGGTCGACGCACTTGCCCTGGCCGCGATCGTCGAAGCTGGCCAACGGGTGGCAAGCAGTCCCTAATCCTCAGCGGCTGCGGCCGGCAGCTTCTCACTGATCAGGTCCATCACCGATGAATCCGTGAGTGTGGTGACGTCACCGAGTTCGCGATGCTCGGCCACGTCCCTCAGGAGCCGGCGCATGATCTTGCCCGAGCGCGTCTTGGGTAACTCCTGCACGATCATCACCTGCCGTGGTTTGGCTATCGGCCCGATCTGCGTGGCCACATGGTTGCGCAGCGTCTTGACCAGCTCCTCGCCCTCGGACTCCTCCGTGGGACCTCCACCACGCAGGATCACGAAGGCGACGATGCCCTGGCCGGTGGTGGGGTCGGTCGCGCCGACGACAGCGGCCTCGGCGACCGCCGGGTGCGACACCAGCGCGGACTCGACCTCGGTCGTGGAGATGCGGTGGCCGGAGACGTTCATGACGTCATCGACTCGGCCGAGCAGCCACATGTCACCGTCACTGTCCTTCTTCGCGCCGTCTCCGGCGAAGTAGAAGCCCTGTTCGGCGAATCGCGACCAATAGGTCTCGCGGTAGCGATCCGGATCTCCCCAGATGCCGCGCAGCATGGACGGCCACGGCTCGGTGAGCACCAGCAAGCCACCGCCACCGTTCGGTACTGGTGTTCCGGTGTTGTCGACGATGTCGGCTCCGACACCAGGCAGCGGGCGCGTTGCCGAGCCTGGCTTCGTCTCGGTTACCCCCGGCAGCGGGCTGATCATGATCGCGCCCGTCTCGGTCTGCCACCAGGTGTCCACCACCGGTGTTCGGTCGGCCCCGATCACGCGCCGATACCAGATCCACGCCTCCGGATTGATGGGTTCGCCGACCGAGCCCAGCAGTCGCAGCGAGGACAGGTCGTACTTGGCCGGGATCTGCTCCCCCCACTTCATGAACGTGCGGATCGTGGTGGGGGCCGTATACAGGATATTGATCTTGTACTTCTGAATCATCTCCCACCAGCGGCCCTCATGCGGCGTGTTCGGAGTTCCCTCGTACATGAACGACGTCGCTCGGTTGGCCAGCGGACCGTAGACGATGTAGCTGTGTCCGGTGACCCACCCGATGTCAGCCCCGCACCAGTAGGTGTCCTGATCGGGCTTGAGGTCGAAGACCGCGTGATGGGTATAGGCGACCTGGGTCAAATACCCCCCGCTGGTGTGCAGGATGCCCTTGGGCTTGCCGGTGGTACCGGAGGTGTACATGACGTACAGAGGCTGCTCGGCGTCGAAGGCCTCCGGACTGTGGTCAGCCGACTGCCGGTCCACCACATCGTGCCACCACAGATCGCGACCCTCGCGGAATGCGGTGTCCTGACCGGTGCGGCGCACCACGAGCACCGATCGAACGTCCGGGCATCTCTCCAGTGCCTCGTCCACAGCCGGTTTGAGCGCGGCTGCCGCCCCGCGCCGGTATCCCCCGTCCGCGGTGATCACGACCCGGGCGTCACAGTCCAGAATCCGGTCGGACAGGGCCGTCGCCGAGAACCCGCCGAATACCACGGTGTGTGGGGCCCCGAGCCGGGCGCACGCCAACATCGCGATCACCGTCTCCGGGATCATCGGGAGATAGATTGCCACCCGGTCCCCGGCTTGCACACCTAGCTCGACGAGTGCGTTGGCTGCCTTGCAGACCTCGTCCTTGAGCTGCGCATAGGTGATCGAGCGAGTGTCGCCTGGCTCACCCTCCCAGTGGTACGCGACCTGGTCACCATGCCCGGCCTCGACGTGACGATCGACGCAGTTGTACGCCACGTTCAGCGTGCCGCCGACGAACCACTTCGAGAACGGCGCGTCCGACCAGTCCAGGACCTCGGTCCAACGCGTCGACCAACTGAGCCGATCAGCCTGCTCGGCCCAGAACGCCAACCGATCTGAGGACGCCTGCCCGTAGGCCTGTTGCCCGACATTCGCGGCTGCGGCAAAGTCGGCCGGCGGCGCGAAGCGCCGCTCCTCGTGGGCGAGATTCGAAATGGTTTCGGTCATAGGCCCGAACCTAGCGCGGGAAGGTCGGGAAGACGATGCGCTTGGCCGTCGCGTTCATGACACCCGCGAGAGAGGCGTACCAGGCGAACGCCGCGGTCACCAGGCCGAGCCAACCGCCGAGCTTCGTCCAGCCATCCGGCACGGGGCTCGTGGAAGCCGCATTGTGCGCGAATTCTCCGATGGCCAGCGCGATGAACGTCAGCGTCAGGAAGACGAACACCGCAAGCACCGCTCCGGATACGCGCGTCGCCGCGATTGTCATGTACGCGGTGAAAATCGCCCAACCGAGCAGATAGAGCCCGATCCCGTGGTGGAGATCGACGGCGCTCGCCTTGTCGGGAACGTGGTTGAGCAAGTACCAGAACGACATCCAGAAGGCACCGAAGGACACGAACGCCACCGCGCCAAAGGTGTTTCCCTTCACAAACTCCCACATGCCCGCGAGCAGTTGTGCCAGACCGCCGTAGAACAACGCCAGACCGAGCACGACGGTGGTCACGCTGGCGCCGACCATGTTCGTGTTGACGACGCTGAGGAAGAAGGTGGTCATCGCGAAACCCGCCAACCCGAGCGGTCCTGGATCGGCGATTCCCCAGCCGACCGAAGTCGGCGTACTCCCGACGTTGTCCGTCTGCCTGGTCGTGGACATTCGCGGCTCCTCCTGTTGACCGGTGCGGCACCGACGGCCAGGACGCGAATCGGCCACGGTGCCGTTGTTCGACAAGGACACCGTGCCAGTGACCGCAGTCACCTGGAAACGAGTTGATCGGGTCCTTGCGGCGTGTGTCGGGGCTACGTCGCCGTACGGTCTGCGGTGGACGGCGAGCGGTCGATTCCGTGCGGTGAACGGTCGTCCATGACAGCGGCAAGCTCGAGACTGTTGATCTCGGCTGCGACCTCCTCCGGCGCGTGCAGCCGGACCATGACCCGCCCGACGTCACGGGGAACGGCCCGCGGTGAGGCGAGCGAAACCACGACCATCACCGCGAAGGTGAACGGCACCGCCCAGGCTGCCGGCTGCTGGAGCAGCGCCCCGGTCCAGCCTCGCGTCACGTCGGCGACCATCGCGATGATCACCGCGGTGGTCGCCAGCAGCCCACCGGTCGTGAGTCCGACTATCGCGCCGATCGGCGTCAGGCGCCGCCACCAGATCCCCAACACCAACAGTGGGCAGAACGTTGCCGCGGCAACCGCGAATGCCAGCCCGACGACTGCGGCCAGACCGAGGTGCGCACTCGGGAGGCTGAGCAGGTACGGAATGGCGACGGCAACGACGGCGCTGACCCGAAAGGACCGGATGCGCTGCCGCCGCTGCGGTTTGCGCCCGTATCGAAGCACGTCTTGGGACAAGACGCCGGCTACCGAGACGGTGAGTCCCGACGCCGTGGATAGAAACGCGGCAAAGGCGCCGGCAGTGACCAAGGCACCCAGCAACACACCAGCCTCGCCGGAGATCATCCGTTCCGGCAGCAGCAGGACCGTCGCATCGGTTCGACCGGTCAGCAGTAGGTCCGGCGTGTAGCGGCGACCAAATGCTCCATAGAGCGTCGGCAGAAGATAGAACGAGGACAACAACACGATCACGATCAATGTTGTGCGCCGGGTGTCGCGCCCGTCAGGGTTGGTGTAGAACCGCACGAGCACGTGGGGCAAGCCCATGGTGCCGAGACAGATCGCCAGGATGAGGGACAGGCTCGCGTAGAGCGGATGGGAGATCCCCGAGCCGAGCGGGCGCAGCCAGGCATCGTTGCTCTGCGACGGCAGGGACGTCACCACCGGCACCACGTCACCTTCTCGAAGGGTGACCGTCGTGGCGCTATGTATGCGATGCTCGCCCGCACTCAGCTCGATCGGGCCAGAGACGCCAACGCCATCGACGCGCCCGTCGACGATCACTGTCTGCGACACCGGCAGCCGAATCGTCGTATCCGCAGTCACGGCGACCACCGTGCGTGCCGCGGCGCGGGGATACCCCTGGGCTATGCCGGCATGGCGCTGCTGCCAAGCCACCAGCAGCACCACGGCAGGGATGAGTAGAGCCAGGAACTTCAACCAGAATTGAAGAGCTTGGGCAAACGTGATCGAGCGCATGCCGCCAACGGCAACCGACACCAGCACGACGACGCACACCACCAAGCCACCGAGCCAGGTGGGGGCCTGGGTCTGAGTGGAAAGTGTGAGGGAGGCGCCCTGTAGCTGGGGCACGAGGTACAGCCAGCCGATGAGCACGACGAGCAGACTGGCCACTGAGCGGACGGCGCGCGATCCCAATCTGATCTCGGCGAAGTCGGGCAGCGTGTACGCCCCTGAGCGGCGTAGCGGCGCCGCGACCAGCACGAGCAGGACGAGATAGCCGGCCGTGTAGCCCACCGGGTACCACAGCACGTCGAAGCCGTAGGCGAGGATCAGCCCGGCGATGCCGAGGAATGATGCCGCTGACAGGTACTCCCCGCCGATGGCTGCTGCGTTCCATCTCGGCGTCACCGCGCGCGAGGCGACGTAGAAGTCGCTCGTCGTACGCGCCCGACGCAGACCGAGCGTGCCGGCGATGATGGTTGCGGCGCCGACGAGCACGACGGCGCCGACCGCGGTACCCGAGCCGCTCACCTACGCCGCACCATTGCTGTGAACAAACGTTCGTTGCGCTCGGCCTGGCCGACCGTGTACGCGGCCAGCCCTATGAGCACCGGATAGACGACGACGCCGAGGATCACCCAGGGCAGCGGTACGGCGAGGATCCGGAAACCGGCGAACCGAGGCGACCATGCCCCCAACAGAGCGATCCCCCCCAGCAGCACGGCGACGGCGGCGCACACCCCGAACGCGAGTCGGCGCTGGCTGCGGATGAGCGATGCCATGAATACCTCGCCGAGCTCGGTCTGTTCGCCGATCTCGCGACTCGCCGGGCGATGCGGTGCGCGCCGGGCCGCGTCGGTGCGCGGGTGGGTGACTCGGACCCGCGGGATCGGACCTTCGGCAATCACCGTTGTGCCAGGCGATCGCGCAGGTCGCGGGCGTGGCGACGGCTTACCGCAAGTTCCACCTCACCGACGCGCACGGTGTACCTGCCATTGGACAGCCGCACCTCGTCGACGTAGGCGGCCGCGACGAGCGTGCTTCGGTGGATCCGGATGAACCCGGCCTCTGCCCACCGACGATCCAGCGTCGAGAGCGCAATCCGGACCAGATGGCTGTGCCCAGCGGTGTAGAGGCGGGCGTAGTCGCCCTGCGCCTGGACGTACTTGACCTGCGAACGTCGCACGAAGCGGGTCACGCCGGCCAGTTCGACCGGGATCGTCTCGTCCTCGGTCGTCATGGCGTCCGGTTTTCCGAGGGCGACCGCCCGCCGAACGGCCTCTGCCAATCGGTCGGCACGGACCGGTTTCATCAGATAGTCCGTCGCGCCCAGTTCGAAGGCGTCCACAGCATGGTCGTCGTAGGCCGTGACGAACACGATCTGTGGTGGCTCGGCGAAGTGCCCCACGACCCGTGCCAGCTCGACCCCGTCGAGACCGGGCATCTTGATGTCACAGAACATGACATCGAACTGCTCGTCATTGAGGAGTTTGAGCGCTTGATCCGCACTGGGTGCTGTCCGGACTGCACCGATGCGGTCATCTCGACCGAGCAGGTAAGCCATTTCCTCGCGGGCCGGCGCCTCGTCATCGACGACGAGGATGCGCAGTGCCTCTGCAGGCCGCTCGCCCGTCATCGGGCGAACGTTACCGCGACGAGCAGTTGTGCACACCCGGGGCGAACTTCGGGACTCGAAAGCGCACCTTCGTGCCCGCCCCTGGGGCTGTCTCCACGACCAGACCGAACTGGTCGCCGAACACGTGCCGCAGTCTCGCATCGACGTTGCCCAGCCCGATGGATTCGGACCCGGCGCCGGAGGCGTGGCCGCCGTGCTCCAGCGCGGAACGAATGATCTCGGGATCACAACCGGCGCCGTCGTCCTCAACGATGATCATCGCTTCGTCGCCCTCGTCACTGACGGTGATGCTCACGGTGACCCCGGTTGGATGTCCTTCGAACCCATGGCGCACGGCATTCTCGACCAGCGGTTGAACGACGAGGAACGGCACCGAAGTGGGCAACGTCTCCGGAGCGACCCTGAGCGACACGGCCAATCTGTCCCCGAAGCGGGCCTGTTCGAGAACGAGGTACCGCTCGGTGTTTCGCAGTTCGTCCGCTACGGTCGCGAATTCACCACCGCGGCGCAGCGCGTACCGGGTGAAGTCAGCAAACTCCAGCAGCAGGTCGCGGGCCCGGTCCGGGTCGGTGCGAGTGAAGGACGCGATTGCGGTGAGCGAGTTGTAGATGAAGTGGGGGCTGATCTGCGCGCGTAGCGCCCTGAGTTCGGCGGCCATCAGCTGCCGACGCTGGGCGTCAGCGCTGGCAAGTTCAATCTGCCCGGACACCCACCGCGCGACCTCTTCGACCGCCCGGACGAACGGCGCCGATCCCGGATCCCGGCTGTAGGCGACAAACGCGCCTACCACTGCTTCGCCGTCGACGATCGGGCAGGCGACGGCTCCCCTGATCGGGCACTCGGGCGTATCGCAGGCGAGCTCGCGATGCCGGAGGATGGCCGTCGCGCCCGTCTCGAGAACTCCGGCTGCGTGGGTGACTGCGTCGATTCCGTGATCGTGGGTCGCCCCATCGAACGCCAAGGTCTGATCCCGATCGGTGAGGGCGACGGCGCTGGCCGGCAGTAGCGCCCGTAGATGACGCACGGCGCGTTGTGCGCCCAGTTCGGTGAGCCCTTCACGAAGGCTGGGAGCCGCCAGGCTCGCCGCATGCAGCGTGTCGAAGGTGGCCCGTTCGGCGCAGGCGCCCAAACCGCGCCTGCGGTTCAGGGTGAAACCGCCGAGCGCGAGCGCCAACACCGCCACGGCGATGCCAAAGATCAAGGTCGAGTTCACGCCCGGCTCAGGGTGTTGGGCGGCTGGCTGCGAGGAGCGCCCGAAGGTGTCTCATGACCTCTATCGACTGGTCGGTGTCCAGCCGCTGCACCGCGTACAGCACGATCGTTTCGTCGCCCGGCAGAACCAGGCGGGCGAAGCGAACCTTGCTCGGGAACTCGACGCCGATGACGAGGTCCCAGGGCACCGTCCGCCAACTGCCGAGGAATGACCGCATCCGTAGGCCGCTCGTGTCCGCGGTCAGCCGCGGCCAGGTCAGCATCAGGAACAGAGCGGCGACGACGATGCCGATGACTGCGGTGCCCAGCTGGTCCTTGACGCCGAAGTGGGCGCCGGCGTTCGCGCGGGGCATGGCGATCGCTACCGCGACGAAGACGAGCAGCACGCTCACGCAGGCGGCGTAGCCGATGCGCGACATCAGAATCGGTCGAACCTCCAGGCGCCCGTCCGCAGCGTTCACAGCCGGCACGCGTGGATGTCGGTCACGATGATTCCGCGGGCGCCGAGCTCCCAAAGTTCGTCCATCACTGCGTTCGTCTGCTTCCGCTTGACCATTGACCGTACGGCGGAGAAGCCACGCTCGTGGAGTGGAGAAACGGTCGGGGACTCGATGCCTGGCGTGATGGCCACCGCCTTGTCGACCAGCTCGTCGCGGATGTCGTAGTCCATCAGCACGTACTGGCGAGCGATGATCACGCCCTGGAGTCGGCGGACCAACTGCTCGACCTTTGTCTTCGAGGCTGCTCCCCGGCGCCGGATGAGGACGGCCTGGCTGGTCAGCAACGGTTCGCCGAAGATCGCCAGACCAGCATTGCGAAGCGTCGTGCCGGTCGACACGACATCGGCGATCGCATCGGCGACGTCCAGCCGCACGGCGGTCTCGACCGCGCCGTCGAGTCGAATCACGTCCGCCGCGACACCGTGCGCATCCAGGTATGCCCGAACCACCCCCGGGTACGCGGTGGCGATCCGTTTGCCGCGCAGATCGGCCACCGTCTGGGCGGCTCCGGGCAGCGCGGCGAAACGGAATGTGGATCCGGCGAACCCGAGCTCCAGGATCGCTTCGGCAGCTGCCCCTGAGTCCAGCAGCAGGTCCTCGCCGGTGATCCCTACGTCGAGGCGGCCGGAGCCGACGTAGACGGCGATGTCACGCGGGCGCAGGAAGAAGAACTCGGTCTCGTTCTCCTCGTCCATCAGGACCAGCTCGCGAGTGTCGCTGCGCTGCCGGTAGCCGGCCTCGATCAGCATCTGGCTCGAGGGATCGGCGAGCGAGCCCTTGTTCGGAACGGCGATGCGGAGCATGGCGTGACCTGTCTAGGTGAAATGTCGGGAGGAGGGCAATGTCGGGAGGAGCCGAAGCGACCTACAGATGTCGGTAGACGTCATCGAGGCCGATCCCTTTGCCCAACATGATCACCTGGACCCGGTAGAGCAGCTGGCTGATCTCCTGCGCAGTACGTTCCCCGGATTCGAACTCGGCAGCCATCCACACCTCGGCGGCTTCTTCGACGACCTTCTTGCCCTGGGCATGAACGCCCGCGTCCAGGGCTGCCACGGTTGCCGAATCAGCCGGCCGGACACGCTGGCGGTCGGTGAGCTCGGCGAACAGCTGGTCGAAGGTCTTCATCGCCTCTGAGCGTACCGGCGACCATCAGCCCGAATCGTGTTCGCCCCGGACGTGCACCGAGCGGCGAAGCCGCCACTGCCGCAGGTGGTGGTAGCCCCGGACCGACTCGGGTCGCCGGGTCTTGAGCGAGAACCTGTCGTCGTCACGGAGGGACTCCGCCATCACCCGGTCTACGAGCACCCAGCTAGGACGGCAGATCGAGGTCAGGCGGCTCGCGATGTTCACGGTCGAGCCGTACACGTCGCCCAAGCGGCTGACGACAGGCCCTGCCGCCATCCCGATGCGTACCGGCGGCAACCGGCCATCGGCCCGGGCCGCCTCTTGGAGGGTGAGAGCGATGTCCGCACCGGCGCCAGGGGCGTCCGCGACGAACAGCACCTCGTCGCCGATCGTCTTGACGATCCGGCCGCCGAGCGCGCCGATCACCTCGTTAGTGACCGACTCGAACGCTTCCAGCAGCGCCCTCAGTTCGGCTTCGCTCGCCTTGCGGGTCAGCGTGGTGAACCCGGCCATGTCCGCGAAGCCAACGACCAGGGGCGCGACGCCGGGCACCGACACCTCGGCCGCTGCGTGTGAGGCGACCCGCGACAGGTACGAGGCGAGTTGGCGCCGCCAGACGAACGTCTGGATGTCCTGCATGACCGGAACCACGCGTTCGACGAACTCGATGACGGCATCCTCGGACCGGAGCAACTCCGGCTGGGTGGTGACCAACTCGACGAGCAGCTGACCCTGCCAGGACGCCAGTCGGGAGAACGTGCGCCCGAGTAACCGGGTGATGGCCAACCGGAGCTCGGGGTCGGCAATCAGCTGTTCGGTCAGGAAGCCGGCCTGACGCAAGGCGGTGGCGTCACCTTCGGTGAATACCGCCTCGTCGTCGCCCACGGTGGCAAAACCAAGTGCACGCCAGAGGCGGCTGGCGTCCTCGGTGGACATGCCCGCCTCCGACGCGACGTCGGTGCGGGTGTACTTGCGGGGACCGCCAAGCAACAGCTGTTCGACCCGTTCGAAGACCGCCGGGATGTCGAGTTGCGCCCCACCGGCGAGGTTGTCAGGGTCCAGCTCGGTCGGATCGCTTGGCGCGGTGTTGATTGTCGGCGTCCTAGGTGGTGTGCACGATCAGGACGTCGGTCGGCGTGTGGCGGGCGACATCGAGGGGGACGGATCCGATGATCCGTCCGGCCAGCGTGTTGAGACCGCGGTTTCCGACGACGAGCAGGTCCGCCCCATGCTCCTTGACCACTTTGGCCAGCGTGTCCGCGGGCTTGCCCTGGGCCACGACGGTTTCGATGCCCGTGGCTCCCTGCGCCACGGCGCGGTCACGCGCCCGGCTCACGGTGTCCTCGGCCGGCGCGCTGCCCACTACCTGATACGCCTCGGAACCGAGAACGTCCTGCGCGGCGGTGACGTCCCGGTTCTGCGCGGGCACGTAGGCGCACGCAATGACCAAGCGCGCTCCCGCGTCGCTTGCCAGCGACGCTGCGCGATCGACGGCTCGCAGCGATGTCTCAGACCCGTCCGTGCCGACGACAACCGTGTGGTACCCACCCATGTGACATCGTCCTTCCCGCGCCGAGACTTGGATACCGACCTTAGCGGCCGCAGCGCCATGCGGCATGTCGGTCACCCGGTGCGGTCAGGAGAGCTCGCCGGGTCGCCGCCCGATCTTGGCGCCGTAAGGGGCCAGCACCGCAGCGGTTGCCAGGGCCGCGGCGGTGGCCTCGTACCCCTTGTCCTCGGACGAGCCTGGCAGGCCCGCGCGGTCCAGCGCCTGCGCCTCGTCGTCGCAAGTGAGCACGCCGAAGCCGATCGGGATGCCGGTGCGCTGGCTGACCAACGTGAGCCCGGTGCTCGCCGCCGAACACACGTATTCGAAATGGGGCGTACCTCCGCGGATCACGACTCCCAGGGTCACGATCGCATCGAATCCGCTCTGGGCCAGTCTCGCGGCGGCGACCGGCAGCTCGAAGCAGCCCGGCACTCGCAGCTCTGTCACCCGCGAGACCGCCGAGTCGTCCAGCGCACGTCGAGCTCCGCCGAGGAGCCCGTCCATGACCGTGGTGTGCCACCGACTGGCCACCACGGCGATCGCCAGTTCCTGCGCACCCTCGACTCTGCCGTGCGAGGGTGCCCCTTGGCCGCTCACGTGTCTGCACTCGCACTCAGATCCAGGTCGTGACCCATCCGGTCGCGCTTCGTCTCCAGGTACCTGATGTTCTCCGGGTTGGCGTGCACCGGCAGCGGCTCACGCCCGGTGACGCGCAATCCGTAGCCCTCGAGCCCGGCGCGCTTGGCGGGGTTGTTGGTGAGCAGTCGCATCGAGTGGATGCCGAGATCGACCAGGATCTGGGCGCCGGTCCCGTAGTCGCGCGCATCGGCGGGCAGGCCGAGCTCGAGGTTGGCGTCCAGAGTGTCCGAGCCCGCATCCTGCAGTTGGTACGCCTGCAACTTGTGCAACAGCCCAATGCCTCTGCCCTCGTGGCCCCGGATATAGAGAACGACGCCACGCCCCTCTCGGGCGACGGCGGCCAAAGCCGCGTCCAGCTGCGGCCCACAGTCACAGCGCAGCGACCCGAACACATCTCCGGTGAGGCACTCTGAGTGCACGCGCACCAGCACGTCCTCGCCAGAACCCAAGTCGCCGAAGACGAACGCCACATGCTCGCGTGCGTCGTAGCTCGAGGAATACCCGACCGCCGTGAATTCGCCGTAGCGCAAAGGCACCCTGGCCTCGGCGACTCGCTCGACAAGCTTCTCGAAGCGGCGGCGGTAGGCGATCAGGTCGGCTATCGAGATCAGCGCAAGATCGTGTTCATCGGCGAACACCCGCAATTCCTCGCCCCGCGCCATGCCGTTCGGGTCCTTCTCACTCACGATCTCGCACAAGGCGCCCGCCGGGGACAGGCCGGCCATCACCGCGAGGTCGACGGCAGCCTCGGTGTGGCCCGGACGTCGCAACACGCCGCCGTCACGTGCCCGCAGCGGCACGACGTGGCCCGGACGGGAGAAATCGGCTGCGGTGGACGACGGTTCGGCGAGCAGCCGGATGGTGCGCGCTCGATCGCTGGCGGATATGCCGGTGCTCACGCCTTCGCGGGCGTCCACCGTCACGGCGTAGGCCGTTCCCCGTCGGTCCTGGTTGACCCGGAACATGGGTGGCAGATCCAGGCGGTCAGCCTCACCTTCGGTGATGGGCACACAGATATATCCCGAGGTGTAGCGGACCATGAACGCGACGAGCTCGGGAGTCGCCAGCTCAGCGGCGAAGATGAGATCGCCTTCGTTCTCACGATCCTCGTCGTCGATGACTACCACGGCCCTGCCGGCCTTGATGTCGGTGATCGCCCGCTCGATCGAGTCGAGTCGCAGAGTCATGTCCTGATCTCCATCAGCCGGTTTCTCCTGTCCCGCGGGTTGCCAGCAGGCGTTGGACATATTTTGCGAGTACGTCGACCTCGAGGTTCACGGTCGAGCCCACAGGCTTGGCGCCTAACGTCGTCGCCCGCAAAGTCTCGGGGATCAGCCCGACCTCGAACCAGTCGGGGCCGACCGCCGAGACGGTCAGCGAGACTCCGTCCACTGCTATGGCGCCCTTTTCGGCGACCAGGCGGGCAAGACCGACCGGCAGCTGGATGCGCACGGATTCCCACGCGTCGCCCGGGGTGCGCTCGAGGACTGTGCCGGTGCCGTCGACATGTCCCTGGACCACGTGGCCATCCAGGCGCGCGTCAGCGCGCACGGCCCGTTCCAGGTTGACCGGACTTCCGGGTTCGAGATTGCCCAGGACAGATCTGTGAAGGGTCTCGGCCATCACGTCGAACTCGATCCGGGTAGTCGAGCCGGCTGAGCTCCAGCCCGTGACAGTGAGACACACCCCGTTCACCGCAATGGAGGCGCCATGGTTGAGGTCTTGCGCGATCGTATGGGCGTGCAGGGTGAGCACTGCCGAGTCGCCGTGGGTCGAGAGCGCGGCCACCTCACCCACCTCCTCGATAATGCCGGTGAACATCGCCTAGCTCTCCCCTGCCGCGTGTGCGCCCCAGATCGGGTGCGCGACGATCTTGACGTCGGCTCCGTATCGCGTGACGGAGTCGATATCCAGTGTGACCGCATCGATGAGCGTTTCGATGCCGGCGTGACCAAGCGCGCACGGGCCGGCCCCCAGCAGGATCGGCGCGATGTAGGCGATGACCTCGTCCACGCACTGCGCCTCGACAAATGCACCTGCCAGCGTGGGGCCCCCCTCCAGCAGCACGTGCCGTACGCCACGGTCGAACAGGGCCTTCAGCGCGAACCGGGGTACGGCGGTGTCCAGGATGAGCGTCTCCGCAGCGTCGTCGAGGACCCGCGCGTGGCCGGGCACCCGGTGACGCCGGTCGAGAACCACGCGCAGCGGTTGCCGGGCAGCGAGGCCGCCATTCTCGCCACGCACGCTGTCCGTCTCCTCGTCACGGACCGTGAGGTGTGGATCGTCGGCCAGCACGGTTCCGCTGCCCACCACGATGGCGTCGACGCTGGCACGGAAGGCGTGCGCGTCGGCCCGCGAGGCCGACGACGAGATCCATCGAGCGGTGGCGTCGGCGGCGGCCACCCGGCCATCCATCGTCGCGGCGTACTTCCAGGTGACGTAGGGACGCCCGCTGGCCGTCGCGTGCAGCCACGGACGCAGGGCGCCGGCTGCGGCGCCCTCGGACTCGAGACCTGTGACCACCGTGACGCCGGCCCTTTCGAGCCTGGCCCCCCCGCCGGTCGCTTCGGGATTGGGGTCGGCGACCGCGTAGATGACTTTGGCGATTCCCGCATCGAGCAACGCGTCTGCGCAGGGCCCCGTCTTGCCAGTGTGGGCGCACGGCTCGAGGGTGACGATCGCAGTGGCCCCTCGTGCCAAGTCACCTGCCTTGGCCAGCGCGACGACCTCGGCGTGCGGGCCGCCGGCGGGGGCCGTTGCACCCTCGCCGACGAGGGAGCCGTCCGGAGCGAGGATGACCGCGCCGACCGGGGGGTTTGGGCTGGTGTGTCCGCGAACGCGCTCGCCGAGGACGAGCGCGCGGTGCATGGCGGCCGCCTCCGCTTCGCTGATCTGCACTTTGCCTCTATCCGGCCATCGCCGCACGGGCCTTGGCGCGCAGCGCCCTGACGGCCTGCGCGGGATCGTCCGCGCCGAACACGGCCGACCCGGCGACGAAGACGTCGGCGCCCGCTGCTGCCGCCGCCTCGATCGTGTCGAGGCTGATTCCGCCGTCCACCTCGACGAACAGCCGCAGATGCCCGGAATGCACGTGTTCTCGGGCGAGGGCCACCTTGGGCAGCACTTCGGACATGAATGCCTGGCCGCCGAACCCGGGTTCCACGGTCATGACAAGCAGGGTGTCGAATTCGCGCAGCAGCTCGAGGTAGGGCTCCAGCGGCGTGCCGGGCTTGAGGCCCAGACCGGCCAGCGCGCCTTCGGCGCGAATGGCCCGAGCGGTCTGCGCCGCATCGCGGGCCGCCTCAACGTGAAAGGTGACGTTGGCCGCTCCTGCCTGGGCATAGCCCGGCGCCCAGCGGTCCGGGTCGTCGATCATGAGGTGGCAGTCGAGCGGGAGGTCAGTGGATCGATGCAGACTCTCGACCACGGGCAGGCCGAGGGTGAGATTGGGAACGAAGTGGGCGTCCATCACATCAACGTGCAACCAGTCGGCGTGCGACACCAGTTCGGCCTCAGCGCCGAGCCGGGCAAAGTCCGCCGAGAGGATGCTGGGCGCGATCAGCGGCTCGGGCGAGCCAATGGCGGACACCGGCCGAGTCTATGGCCTCCCCGCGCGCCGCTGTTCGGCTGCGATGCCGCCCGCCCACCCTGGTCCGTCGGGAACTGCCGGGTGCTAAACCCGTCGGATCAGAGCGCAGAACATGGCGTCCGTGCCGTGGCGGTGCGGCCAGAGTTGGACCCAAGGCCCCGCTCCAAGCGCCTCCACACCCGGGAACGCGGGGCGGGCATCGAGAAGTTCGTGGGGGCAGACGTCGCCCGCTGCGGATCGGGCGGCGAGGTCGTCGAGGATCGAGACGGTCTCCGCCGGGTGCGGCGAGCACGTGACGTACGCCACCACTCCCCCCGGCCTGGACAGGGCGAGAGCTGTCGCGAGCAGGTCGCGCTGCAGCGCGGCAAGCTCGCTCACGTCCGCTGCGCTACGTCGCCAACGCGACTCGGGGCGGCGCCGCAGAGCGCCGAGACCCGTGCACGGGGCGTCGACGAGAATACGGTCCCAGCCGCCCGGCGGCGCGATCAGCGCGCGGGCATCCCCGACCCTGATGTCGACCGCCCAGGACAACGTGGCCTTGCGTACCAGCTCGGCGCGGTGTGGATGCAGTTCGTTCGCAGTCACGCTCGGGCCCGCGGGGCGGTCTTGGTCGAGGTGTGCGTACTGCGCGCCGAGCGCGGCCAGCAGCGCGGTCTTACCACCGGGCCCCGCGCAGAGGTCGAGCCATCGTTCGTCACGCCCGGTCAAGGGCGCTCGGGTCAGCGCAAGCGCGCACAGTTGGCTGCCTTCGTCCTGCACCCCGGCGCGTCGTTGCCGAATCGCCTCCAACCGGCTGGGATCTCCGCGGTCCAGGCGTACCGCGTAGGGCGAGTACGGCCCGGGGATGCCGCCTGCGGCCGCCAATAGGTCGCCCCGACCGATGCGACCGGGCCAGGCGACCAGGTGGGTCTGTGGCCGGATCTCATCCGCACGCAGTGCGGCCTCGGTCTCCGCGAGGTCGCCGCCGAGAGCATCGGCGAAGGCCTCGGCAATCCACACCGGATGCGCGTACCGCACGGCGAGCCGTTCGGTCAGCGACGATCCCTCGGTCAGCCGGTCGATCCACGCGTCCCAATCCTCTGAGGACACCCGTCGCAGGATCGCGTTGATGAAGCCGGCCGAGCGCTCATGTCCGGTCGCCCGCGCCAGGTCGACCGTTGTGGCCACGGCGGCGTGCGCGGGGATGCGGGTGCGCAGCAGTTGGTACGCGCCGAGTTCGAGCAGGCAGCGAACCGCCGGCTCGACGTCCGTCATGCTGCGATCGACGCACGCGCCAATGATCAAGTCGAGGGTCCCCGACGCCCGCACGGTGCCGTAGCCGAGCTCGGTGGCCAGCGCCGCGTCCCGGGTGCTGAGGCGGCGTTCGGCGATGAGGGCCGGCAACGCCAGATTGGCGTAGGCGCCTCTATCTGCGACGGCACGCAGGAGCTGGTAGGCAACGGTTCGGGCACCGTCACCCGCGGCAGCCCCCTGCCGGCGGCTAGCCAATCCGCTCGCCCGGCTGTGGGCGCACGCCGCGGGCCCAGTCGGGCGCCGGTATCGGGCGTTTACCCGGGGGCTGGACGTCACCCAGGCACAGATCGCAGGTCGCGGTACCGACGGTGACCCTGGACTTCGCGATGCGCAGTTCACCGGCAGCCAACTCATGCGTGTCGAGGATTCGCACCGGCCCCAGCTTGAGACGCTCTCCGCGAAACGTCGTCCAGGCGCCAGGCTCCGGGGTACAGGCGCGGATCAACCGGTCGACGTGCAATGCCGGGGAGTCCCAGGACACAGCCGCCTCCGCGGGATGAATCTTGGGTGCCAACGATACGCCGTCGGTGGGCTGCGGCCGCGGCGAAAGCGTGCCTGATGCGATGCCGTCCAGGGTGGCCAACAGCAGCCACGCACCCGAGGACGACAGCCGCGCGAGCAGGTCTCCAGCGGTATCGGCAGCCCCGATCGGCTCAGTGACCACACCGAACACAGGTCCGCTGTCCAGCTCCGCTTCGATTTGAAAGGTGGACGCACCGGTGATCTCGTCGCCGCGCAGAATCGCATGTTGCACAGGCGCCGCGCCTCGCCACGCCGGAAGCAGCGAGAAGTGCAGGTTCACCCAGCCCAGCCGCGGCACCGCCAGCGCAGTCGGCGGCAGCAGGGCGCCGTAGGCGACGACGGGACAGCAGTCGATCCGAAGATCGGTCAGCCGTTCGAGGAACTCGGGATCGGCGGGGCGACGCGGGGTGAGCACCGGTATGCCGGCATCGCGGCTGAGCGATTCGACCGGTGATCGCGCCGGGGACCGACCCCGGCCAGCCGGCGCGGCCGGGCGGGTGATCACCGCAGCGACCTCATGCGCCGGTGAGT
>JALYIS010000272.1 GCA_030775705.1 Actinomycetota bacterium | reverse complement strand
GGGGTACGGAGACCGTGACGATGGGGACCGTAACCGCGCCAAGGATGATGAGGATCCCCCACGCGAACGCGGCGATGACAAGGAACAGAGTCGTGCTGTCGCGGCGCAGGGCGCGTTGCGGGCCGTCCTGGTAGTGGTCGAAGACAGTACTCATCGCGGGGTGCTCCCATGTTGGGGGGTGGCGAAGTGTCGCTGGAGTTCGTTCGCATACCGGTGGCCCAGGTCCGCGCCGTTGCGGTCGATCCAATCGAGGATCGACGTGGTGCCTGTCGTCGGAGTGGTCCTGTCAGCAAGGCCCGCTGCCATCGCCTGGTACTCCTCGGCCTCAAGGACGACGTCACGTAACGTGACACCCAGGACTCTGCCCAACGCAGGCACCGCCGCGCCGGGCACAAGGATGAGCAGTGTGCGGCTGCCGACCGCGGCTCGTATCGCGCGCACCAGCTCATCGAACGTAGGGCGATCCGGACCGACCGCGTCGATGGTCACGTCCGACCGCCCGAGGCCGAGCTCGACACACAGGTCTGCGAGGTCATCGACGTGTACGCCCCGCACTCGGTACTGACCGCGCGCGCCGATCGCAAAGACGGGTAGGTGGCGGCGCAGCCATGCGATGTTGTTGATCAGCACGTCCTCGCCACCGAAAAGGATCGCTGGCCGCACGATCGCCTGCGAGATGTCTGTTGCGGCGAGGAGTTGTTCGACCTTGGCCTTGCCTCGGAAATAGGTCAACGGTGAATCAGGGCTCGGGTTGGTGATGCTGACATGCACGACACGTTGGACGCCAGCTTGCTGCGCGGCCTCGAACAGTGCACGTGAGTTGCGCACCGCGGAACTGTGATCAGCGTGTCCGTGGGCAAAACGCACCCAGTAGGTGTTGTAGAGGGTGGTGGCTCCTGCCATCGCGTCAATGAGCGCAACGGGGTCATCGAAGCTCAACGGGAAGGTTGTTATCGGCGTTTCGTGCGGGTCACGTTCGGGGTGCCCAGTGAGGGTGCGCACGGCCCGCCCTCGCGCGTGCAGCCGAGCTGCGATCCGACGCCCGGAGTTGCTGAAGGCGCCAGTGACGACGTCAATGCGGGTGTCCGTGTCGGCACTTATCACAATGTCTCTCCTCGTCCGTGCGTTGGGAGGATGCCAAGAACCTCGGCCAGCCCGAGGAGGTGTCGCCCACGCTCGAATAGAGCTGTAGCCCCGCTGCGGTCGCCGTCGAGGTGGGTCAGCATTTCCAAACCGAGATACATCGCAACCGCCGCATACGCGATCTCCGACGATGGCAGCGTCGCGGCCAGCAGCACCGGGTCGACCGCCGCGTCGATCGCCTGCTGCGCGAAGTCCGTCCATACCTTAATCCGTTCGGAAATCTCCTCTCCGAACCCTGGAATCGAGCGCGCCCCACCAATGAGCTCGACGAGGACGGTGACGTACCCCGCATCCAGATCTTCTTCGAATATCGCCTGCGCGACCCCAGCGAGCTCGGACACTGTGGATGCCTGGGCGACTACGTCGCCGTACCGCGCTAGCCGATCGACGCTCACCGCATCCAGGGCCGCAAGCAGTAAGTTGGCCACCGAACCGAAGTGGTAGAACACGAGGGCCTGATTGCACTGTGCGCGCGCCGCGATGCGCCGCGCGGACGCTCCAGCGAACCCGTCCTCGGCCAGAGTCTCGATCGCCGCAGCAATCAGCGCACGACGCGTCCGCACAGAAGCATCTGAGTCCCGGGCCCCTGGCCGACTCGCCGTTCCCCGCGTAGCCATCCAAACCCCCCAAGTTGAGCGACCGCATTGAGCACTCGCTCAACTATAAGACTTTCGCGACGGCGACACAATTCGGCGGCGCGCAGGTTGACGATGATCCGTCCGGCGATCTCGAGCTGGTCATCCTCGTCAGCTTCCTTTAGCCGGTGCAGCCGGGCGGGATGGCCGGTAGTCCGAGGCTGCGCACGGCGGCGCTCCAGTCCGTCGCGATCGCGTGCTGAAGCGCGGCGAGGTGGATGCGGCCGCCGCAGAGGGAGCGGAAGGTGACCGGCCAAGGCTCACGTTCGACTGCCACGTCCTCCTCCGCGCCGGCGCCGACCCCGTCGACGATTACCTCGCCGAGTCCGAAGGCGTCGCCCGTCCACATCCAACTGAAGTTCAGCGACGGCGCCACCTTCGGGGTCGGCATCCCGTTATCGCCTACTTCTCACAGCACTTCACCGACGCCACGGCGCTCGAGACCGCGACGACGGTGACAGTGAACGGCGTGGCGGCCCACGGCTCCTGATACTTCGAGCCGGTTGACGGGCATCCCGGCTACCCGATCAAGGGCGACTTCCGGCTGCCGCAGTACTGGCCGGCCCACTCGCAGATCTTCGTCAACATCCCGGCGAACGGCCTCTCTGCCGGCGCCGGGCTCGCCTACGACGACAGTCTCACCTCAAGCTTCTCCACGGGCGCCTCGCACGTGCTGAGCGTCGACGGAGCTACCCACCGGCTCACCGTGGTCACCGACGGCAAGGTGGGCGCCAGCTACCCGGTCTCGCTGGGCGCGGCCGCCACGCCGACCCTCCTCGGTACCAAAGTGATCATGGAGAAGGGTCTCGACATCCGCATGACCGGCCCCGGCTACGACGACCCCCACGTCGAGGACACCCAGCGGCTCACCTACGGCGGCGAGTACCTGCACTCGGCGCCATGGAACGTCTACAACATCACCCACGGCATCGACTCGTCCAACGGTTGCACGAACCTGCTTCCAGCGGATGCGGTGACCCTGTACAAGCTGCTCGACATCGGCGACGTGGAGACCTACACGAACCTCCAAGAGGCGACCACGCACATGACGCTGGGCACCGGCTACGGCGACTGGAACCTGCCCTGGTCCGCTTGGCTCACCGGGGGGGACTTCCAGAAGATCTGACCCGCGGCGCCAGTACGGATCACCGATCAGTGGGCTCGGGACTCCACCCCCAGCACGAAGGATTCGATCAGCGACGTCAGGACCTCGGGCTGCTCGATCGTGCTCGAATGCCCACTGTCGGACACGATCTCCAGGCGCGCTCCAGCGATGGCCGCGACAATCGTGCGCGCGCGTCCTGGCGGCGTCGGGGCGTCGGGCTCGCCGACGACCACCAGGGTCGGTGCGGTGATCGCGCCCAGCTCAGCGAGGATGGGCGCGCGGTCCGCGACGCCCAGGACCGCCCGGCGGATTGCGCCGCGGTCATTGCGCGCAACCTGGCTCATCCACTCCTCAATCACCGCCTCGCTGCGCGGATCGGCGAGAAACGACGGGCCGAACATCAACTTGAGCACAGGCTTGCGGACCGGCCCTAGCCCCGCGACGCGAAACACGTTCGCGAGAAGCTTGTCCTGCCGCACCGCGGACGGCGTCTCAGCCTCCGCGCTCGTGTCCAAGAGGATCAACGACCGAATCAGATCGGGCCGGCGGGCAGCCACGCGCTGGCCGACGAAACCGCCCATCGACAGGCCGACGTAGTGCACCGGCCCGACGTCCAAGGACTCGATCAGGGCGACGGCATCGAGGCTGAGGGTGTCCATGTCATAGCCGCCGTCGGCGGGCGGCGAGGCGCCCTGCCCGCGCCAATCGATGGCGACGCATCGGTGCGTCTGGCGCAATCGGTCTATCTGCGCCGTGAACATCCGACCACTGAACAGCAGGCCGTGGCCGAACACGATCGTCGGCGCGTCCGGTAGGGCGGGCTGACGTCCAGCAGGGGGACCGGTGTCGCTGTAGGCGATCCTCGCGCCTTTGGTGGTCAATGTGGGCATGGCGGAAACCTACTCGGCCGGGCGGCAGCCCCCTGCCCAACGAGCCAGACTGGACCGGAGCTCACGGGTGGGGGCTCCACCCGATCTTGGCCCGCCGACGGTCGCGCACGTAGCCGTTGTCCACGAACCACTGCGCGGACGCCTGGACCGCCTCGGCGAACGGTCGTGGTGCGTAGCCGAGCTCCGTGCGGGCCCTGCTGTCGTCGAACGCCATCCGGGTCGTCGACATGCGGGCACCCTCGAGAGGAATGGATGGCCGGCGGCGCAGCATGCGTCCTTCGACGACTTCTGACACCCATGCCGCCGCCAGCGACGCGGACCTCGGCACGTGCAACCGCGGCGAGGGCAGCCCGGTCTGGGCGGCCAGCTCGTCCAACAGTTGTTTGAGCGTCACGTTCTCCCCACCCAGGATGTAACTGCGCCCGGGCGCGCCACGTTCGAGCGCGAGTAGATGACCCTGCGCCACGTCGTCGACGTGCGCGACGTTGAGCACCGTGTCGACATACCCCGGAATGCGTCCGTTCAGGAAATCCAGGATCAGGCGGCCACTAGGCGTCGGAGACCGATCCCCTGGGCCGAGCGGGAACGTCGGAAGCACCAGGCTGATCCGCTGTCCCTGCGCCCCGGCACGCAGCACCTCGTGCTCTGCCACGTACTTCGACCGCTTGTAGGCGCCGAACAGGTGTCCGACGTCGGGGTAGTCCTGCTCGTCTGCCGGGCGCTCCCCCGGCCCGGGGTCCAACCCGAGAGTGCCCACCGTGCTCGTGTACACGACCCGCTCGACGCCCGCGTGCTCTGCCGCGGTCAGGACGTTGCGGGTCCCGCCGACGTTGACGTCGTAGAAGTCCTGGGGACGGCGGGTCCAGAACCGGTACAGGGCGGCGACATGAAACACCGCGTAGCAGCCTTGGACCGCGACGCGGACCCGTTGCGGATCGCGCACGTCGCCGGTGAGGCACTCGACATCGAGGTCCGCCAGCCCCCGGCTGTCGGCGCCGGGCTCGAGCATCGCGACGACTCGGTACCCCTGGGCGCACAGTGTCCGGGCCAGCGCCGAGCCGATGAACCCGCCCGCTCCTGTGACGAGTACCCGTGCACCGTTGGACGACATCAGGACCGTCCGCGATGAAGTGATCCCTTGGCGATCGTCTTGCCGACCTCGAACATCAGGCC
>JALYIS010000271.1 GCA_030775705.1 Actinomycetota bacterium | reverse complement strand
GAGCCAGGGCGGATCGGACGTCCGCGAGCCGCGCCAGGAATTCCCCGGCGTCGACCGGTCGGGAGCCGGGGTCGCTGTCGGTAGCGTCGATGACGAGTTCGTCGATCTCGGACGGTATGCCTTTCACCCGCGACGACGGCGCAGGTACCCGACTGTGCACGTGCTGGTACGCCACATTTATGGCCGAGTCCCCGCGGTAGGGAGGCTGGCCCGTGAGCAGCTCGAACAAGACGATGCCGGCGGAGTACACATCCGAACGCTGATCGGCGCTTCCCCGGCTGATCTGCTCCGGCGCGCAATACGCGACGGTGCCCATCATGAGCCCAGTCCTCGTCGCTGTGGCCTCCGCCTCGACCGCCCGCGCAAGGCCGAAATCGGCCACCTTCACGATGCCGTCGTCGGAGAGAAGGATGTTCTCCGGTTTGATGTCGCGGTGGACGAGTCCGGCGCGATGGGCAGCGGACAGCGCACTGAGGACGGGCTCCATCACCGACACGGCCGCGGCCACCTCGATCGGGCCGCTGTCGCGGATGAGGTCGCGCAAGGTACGGCCGGAGACCAGCTCCATCACCAGGAAGACGTGGTTCACCCCGCTCGAGGAGTCCGTGCCCTGGTCATAGACCGACACCACGTTCAGATGAGTCAGTCGCGCCGCCGCACGGGCCTCGCGCGTGAAGCGATCGCTGAACGCGGGATCGGCCGAGAGCGCTCCGGACATCACCTTGACGGCCACAAGGCGGTCGAGCCGCTCGTCGACGGCTGAGTACACGGTGGACATCCCACCGCGAGCTACGCGGTCGAGAATGCGGTACCTGCCCTCGAGCGTGCGGCCGACCAGCGGATCTGCCGTCGCCGTATGCACGTCGGTGATTCTACGGGCGATTGCGTCCAACCCCTGCTGACGCTCCGCGGCGATCGCGGTAGTCCCCGCCTACGCTGGGCGGTGTGTCGCCAGATGAGGGAGAGATCACCCCGGCATCCGTGCAGGGTTCGAGTGGCAGCGTGGAGCTTCTCGCCGACGAGGAGCGACCCGGGGGCTGGCTGCTGCTGATCGACCGAATCCGGCAGTCCTACGTCGATGTTGACGATCCTACCTACCTGGATTTCGAATACGTGCAGGCGTTCGCCGATGTTCTCGACGCGCTCCCGGAGGGTCCGCTCGCGGTCACCCACATCGGCGGCGGCGCTTGCACCCTGGTGCGGTACGTGTCGGTCACTCGCCCCGGTTCGTCGCAGATCGTCCTCGAACCAGATGCCGCGGTTACCGCAATGGTGCGCGCGCGGCTGCCGTTCAACCGCGGCACGAAGGTACGGATCCGCCCGGTCGGGGGGCGCCAAGGCATGGCGTGCCTCGCCGACACCAGCGCGGACGTCGTCGTACTGGATGCGTTCTTCGGTGGGCGGGTGCCGGCGGAGCTGACGACCTCGGAGTTCGTGGCCGAGGTATCGCGGGTGCTCAAGCCCGATGGTGTCCTGCTCATCAACGTGGCCGACGGCCCGCCGGCGACCTTCACGAAGCGACTGCTCGCTACCGTGCGCGGCCAGCTGCCCCACATCCTGATCTGTGGCGACGGCGGGGTTCTCAAGATGCGCCGATTCGGCAACCTCGTGATCGCGGCGTCCGCCGCGCAGTTGCCTACCGCCGCCGTGTCCCGAGCCGCCGCGCGGGCAGTGTTCGCCCGCAAGGTCCTGTCCGGACGTGAGCTCACGTCGTTCATCGGATCTGCACGAGAACTCACCGACGATGATCCCCTTCGCTCGCCGCAGCCACCCGACGAGATCTGGCGCTTCGGATGACCGGGAGGCCGGTACCCGCACACCTGGAGCGGGTTCACCGCCAGCGGCAGCGGGCCGAATCGTTTGGAGCGGTCGCCGACGAGTACGACCGGATTCGCCCGTCGTACCCGCCGGCGTTGATCGAGGACCTCGTTGGTCGGTTGGCGCATCGGCCCGGCGAAGTACTCGATATCGGCTGCGGGACCGGAAAGGCGGGGCGCCTGCTTGTCGAGCGCGAGGTTGCAGTCCTCGGAGTCGAGGTCGATCCGGCCATGGCGGTCGTCGCACGGGCTCGCTGTCGAAGTTTGCTCGTTCGAGACATGGGACGACGCGCGGCGGAGCTTCGACCTGATCATCAGCAGTCAGGCCTGGCACTGGATCGATCCCGACGTGGGCGTCCCCAAGGTCGCCGGCCTGCTTCGGCCTGGGGCGACGCTGGCCCTGTTCTGGAACATCGCCAAGGTCGCGGTCGACATTCGCAACGACCTGGATCGGGTGTACCGCCGCATCGCCCCGGAGTTGCTCGATCGGGAGGCCAGTGGTGGATCCGAGGAGCCGCCATACGCCGCTGACCTCGCGCGCAGCGGACTGTTCCGTACCGTCGACCAGCAGCGGTACCCGTGGCAGGCGCGCTATTCACGCGATCAGTGGGTGCGGTTGATCTCCACGCACAGTGACCATCTCACACTCTCGCACCGGCGGCGGGCACGGCTTATCGGCTCGGTCGGCGACGTGATCGACCGACACGGGGGCGCCGTCGTCTCCGACTATGAAACCTACGCTGTGCTGGCACGGGTGTGATCGGGTTGTCCGTCCATGGCAGGCTCGTCGGCATGGAGCTGATGACGATTCCGGAGGTCGGCGGCGCGCTCGGGGTGCTCGTTACGCGCGTTCATCAATACCTGCGCGATGGGGACCTCGTCGGGATGCGCAATGCGGACGGCGTGCGCTGCGTGCCGGCCGCATTCATCCAGGACGGCATGATCCTCAAGTCACTGAGGTCGGTGATCACCCAACTGCGTGACGCCCGCTATAGCGACGACGACATCATCGAGTGGCTATTCCGTGAGGACGAGTCGTTGCCGGGCGCACCTGTGGACGCGCTGCGTGCGAATCGCGGTACCGAGGTCAAACGCCGAGCCCAGGTCGCCGGCTACTGACCATGGATCGCCTCCTGTACCTCGGCCTGCTCGCCGCCTGCCTGATCGGAACGGCTCCGCTGGAGCTAGTCCTGCGCGTCGGTGTCTACCGGCAATGGAGAAGGCTGGCGGCCGCTATCGTGCCGGTGCTCACCCTGTTCGGCGGCTGGGACATCGTCGCCGTGGCACAGCACCTGTGGACCTATGACCGGCGTTATCTCATCGGCGCCTGGGTACCGGGCCATCTGCCGATCGAGGAGGTGCTGTTCTTCCTCGTGATTCCGTTGTGCGCTGTGCTGACCCTCGAAGCGGTCCGGGCCCGCAAGCCGCAGTGGCTCATCGGCGACGAGCCGCAACTGCGGTGACCTACACGATGACCGCAGGCCTCGCGGTGCTCCTGGCGATCGGATACGACCTCGTGCTCGCCCGTACGAAGTTGCTGTTGCGAAAGGCCTTCTGGACCGCCTACGCCATCCTGGTGGGGTTCCAAGTTGTCATGAACGGCGTGCTCACCGGGGTCGGCGTCGTACGTTACGACCGGCACCGAATCATTGGTTGGCGGGTCGCCTATGCACCGGTCGAGGATCTACTGTTTGGATTCGCCCTCGTGACGACGACGCTCGTAACGTGGGTGTGGCTGGGTCGGCGTGGCGCGCGGCACGTGCGGACAGCAACCCACGCAGACCCACCGTCGCGCGACGGCGCACCCCGACGGTTGCCCGGTCGGTAAAGACGTCATACTCGCGCCGCTCGACAACGTCCAGGATGCCTTCGTACAGGGTCATCGCGGTGCGAAGGCAGTCACGAGAGGTGGGGTGGACGAGGCGCACGCCGCGTTCCGCGCTGCGGTACAGGGCGCGCGCGCGGGCAACCTCGTAGGCGAGCAGCTGTCTGGTCCGCGGTTCGGTCGCGCCTCGGCCCAACTGCTCCCTGTTCACGCCAAACGCGTCCAACGACTCCTGAGGCAGATAGACGCGCCCTCGCCTAAGATCCTCCCCGACATCGCGGATGAAGTTCGTGAGCTGAAACGCGAGGCCAAGATCTGCTGCCGGGGCCTCGAGCTCCTCCCACGTCACCGTGTCGTCGCATCGGCCGAGTATCGGGAGCATCTGTAGCCCGATGACCGCGGCCGACCCCCACATGTAGTCGGCAAGCTGGCTGAAGTCGGCGTACCCGGACACCGTCAGATCAAGGCGCATGGACCGCAGGAAGTCCGCGAAGTAGGTGAGCGGGATCTGCCAGGTGTCGATCGTGTCCATGACAGCGATGCTGACCGGATCAGTGGTCGACCGTGACTGCAGATCGCCCAGGAAACCGTCACTCCACGCGCCGAACCGTGCGCCTCGCTGGCGAGCGTCTACCCGTGGATCGAGGTCGTCGACGATGTCATCGCAGTGGCGCGCGAATCCGTACAGCGCGTGGACGTAAGGCCGTTTCGCCGGGGGTAGCAGCGTAGTGGCCAGATAGAATGTGCGGCCGTGCCTCGCGTTGCTGCGGCGGCAGGCCCGGTAGCCGGCGCGCAGGGACGGATCCGTGATTGCCGCCGCATCCAGTTCGCGCTCGGCTGTCATTCGTCAATGGTGTCAGGTGCCCCCGTGATGCGTTGCGCCGCCAGCCGGCCCGAGATCAGAACCATGGGGACGCCGACGCCGGGCTGGGTATTCGAGCCGCAGAACACCAGGTTCGAGATTCGGCGGTCGAGCGTGGGAGCACGGAAGGGGCCCGTTTGACCGAACGTGTGCGCCGCGGCGAACGGCGCTCCGCCAGCCAGTCCCTGGGCTTTCCAGTCGGCGGGAGTTCGCAGAAATTCGCACTCGATGCCCGCTTCGAACCCTGAGAACCCGCGTCGCTCAAGGGTTGCGAGGATCTCGTCGCGGTATGCCGGCGCGATGCGGGCCCAATCCAGTGGGGCTCGATGGTCCAGGTTCGGCGTCGGGAAGAGCGCGAAATAGGTGTGATGCCCGGGCGGCGCGAGTGAGGAATCGGTGTGCGTGGGGTTCGTCAGCAGGAAGGACGGGTCGCTCATGAGCTCGCCCCGGTCGATGATCTGGTGGAAGGTCTCGCCCCAGCGGGTCCCGAAGTCGATGACATGGTGTGCCGGCGCGGGCATCCTGGCGCTCGATCCCACGTGCAGGACGACGGCAGACGGCGAATACCGCAGTCGCCGAACTCGACCCGGGGTGTATCCGGGCGGCAGCAGGTCGCGGTACGCCGTTGGCAGATCCGCGTTGACGACCACGACGTCTGCCGGAATCCGATTTCCGCCCGACGTGATGACCGCTGTTGCCCGCCCGCCTGCGACCTCGACCCGACTTGCGGTCACCCCGTACCGGAATTGGACCCCGTGCTCCGCGGCGGCACCGGCCAAGGCTTGCGGCACTGCGTGCATGCCGCCCTGCGGGAAGTAGACGCCCTCGACGCAGTCCATATAGGTGATCACCGCGTAGATCGCCAGGGCCTGCGCCGGCGCCATGCCGGCGTACATCGCCTGAAACGAGAACAGCCGCCGAAGGCGCTCGTCCTGGAAGAATTGGGCAACCTTCGAATCGAGGCGACGGAACCCGCCCATCCAGGCAAGCCGCGCGAGCGGCATACCCGCAAGCCGGTGCGCAGTGTCAAGGTTGCGGTCGATGAAGTTCGGCATCTCAATGCGGTACAGCTCTCGCAGAAATTCAACGAAACGGACGTACCCCGCTGCCTCCGCAGAACCGCACGTCGCGGAGATCTCCTCGCGCATCGCGTCGGCTCCGGTATGGACGTTGATCGAACTGCCGTCGGCGAAGTTCGCGCGGTACGCCGGATCCAGCCGGTGCAGCGTGAGCCAGTCTTCGAGCTTCTCTCCAACTGCCGCGAGTGGCGCAGCGACGAGCGCGGGCATGGTCAGCACCGTGGGTCCGGTGTCGAACTGGTAGCCATGTGAGCGAATCACGCCAGCCCGGCCCCCGGGCACCGCGGCTGTCTCGAGCACCGTCACGTGACGGCCCGCGCCCGCGAGGTGAAGAGCGGCGGACAGCCCGCCGAGGCCGGCCCCGATGATCACCACCGAGTCGGTCGGTCCAGAGACAGTCCGCATTGAACCCGAACTCAGGTGGACCGCTGGGTGGCGGCCAGCGCGAGCGCATCAAGCGCGTTGCGCGAATCCGCACTCAGGGCTTCGTTGCGCAAGGCCTCTCGGGCGTGCGCCGTACCCACCGCTATGCGCTGCTCGACCTCGGCGAGCGCACCTGTCGCGATGATCACCTCGCACAAGGCGGCGACCCGGTCGGGGGATAAGGATCGATTCCCGAGATCACGTCGGATGAGCGCGGCCTGGTCCGCCGAGGAGCGCTGCATCGCCAGCGCCACCAGAAGCGTGTGCTTACCCTCGCGTAGATCATCGCCGATCGGTTTGCCGGTGCGAGCCGGGTCCCCGAATACGCCCAGCACATCGTCTCGAAGTTGGAAGGCCTCACCCAGTGGGAGCCCGTAGGCGCTCAGCGCGGCGAACACCTCCGGCGGAGCGCCGGCCGCCGCGGCACCCAAGTGAAGTGGACCCTCGACGGTGTATTTTCCTGTCTTGAACTTCGCCACCCGCAGCGAATCCTCCGCGCTGAACTCGCCGCGCGCCTGCACGAGAACATCTAGGTACTGACCTGCCATCACCAGCTCACGCATGTCGTCCCAGACGTCCCTGGTGGCGGCGCCGGCGGCACCGGTCAACCCGGCAGCGGCGAACATCGAGTCTGCCCAGGACAGCAGTAGATCGCCCAACAGGATCGCCGCTGCGGTTCCGAACACCTCCGGATCGCCGGTCCAACCGGCGCGGCGATGCATGTCGGCGAAAGCCAGATGTGCTGAGGGCTGACCGCGCCGGGTGGCCGATGCGTCCATCACGTCGTCATGCACAAGCGCGCAGGCGTGCAGCAATTCAAGACTCGCCGCTGCGGTGACCAGGGCCGAGTCGTCGTCGGCGGCGCACCGAGTGGTCCGCCACCCCCAGTAGGCAAAGCTGGGCCGCAACCTCTTGCCGCCGTCGAGTACGAACGTTCGCGCCGCGTCGGCGAGCGGCGCGATATCCGGGCCGACGGTGGCCAGAGACTTGTCGCGGGAGGCGATGAAGGTGGCCAGGGCCGCATCGACGCGATCGATCAAGGCGTCGGCGGGCCGGTTCACCCGCTGGACACTACGCTGGAACGCATGGGGCGAACGGTGCGGGATTGCTTGGCCGAGGGCAGGCCGACGTTGTCGTTCGAGTTCTTTCCCGCCAAGACTGCCGAGGACGAGCGACGGCTCTGGTTGACGATCCGGGAGCTCGAATCGCTGGCGCCCTCGTTCGTCTCGGTGACCTATGGCGCCGGTGGATCGACCCGTGACCGGACCATAGAGATCACCGAACGGATCTTCGCTGACACGACCCTGATGCCTGTGGCACATCTCACCGCCGTCAATCACTCGATCGCGGAGTTGCGGGCGATCATCGGGAGGTTCGCCGACGCCGGAATCGTCAATATGCTCGCGCTTCGCGGTGACCCGCCCGGCGATCCGAATGGCGAATGGGTGCAGCACGCAGAGGGTGTCGCCTACGCCGGCGACCTCGTCGAACTGTTGCGGGCACACGGCGATTTCTGCATCGGCGTAGCCGCCTTCCCGTACAAGCACCCGCGTTCACCATCTATCGAGGCCGATACCGAGATGTTCGTGGCCAAGTGCCGTGCCGGCGCCGACTATGCCATCACCCAGATGTTCTTCGACGCGGAGGACTACCTGCGGCTACGCGATCGCGTCGTGGCCGTGGGCTGCGACATCCCGATAATCGCCGGGATCATGCCGGTGACCAACATGAACACGATCGCCCGCTCCGAGCAGCTGTCCGGTGCGCCTTTCCCGAGGGGCCTCGCCGCCAGGTTCGATGCCATTTCCCGCGATCCCAAGGCGGTTCGCGAGCTTGGGATCGGCCAGGCCATCAGTCTCGCGCAGCGTCTCCTGGACGAGGGCGCGCCCGGATTGCACTTCATCACCATGAATTTCTCGAAGGCGACCCGCGAGGTGATCGCCGAGTTGTCGCTGCCCGCCGCCGTGTAGTGGACCGCCGCGTGGTGGACCGCCGTGCAACGGATCACCGTGAGGCGGCCTGGTCGCGGCTGCATCATGGCATCCCGGCCGGATCTGTGCCGGTGCTGCGCCAGTGGTTGCGTGCCATGTGGGCCGTTGGGTCGCCCCTAGCCGCACTTCGGGTGTCGCCGACCGCGATCACCGCGACCGGCGCGCTCATGGCCGTGCTCGCCGTCGCGTCCGCTGCTGACCTACCGCTTCTGGCCCTGGCGCTGGTGTGCATAGCGGTGACCTGCGACGGCCTGGATGGCGCCGTCGCAGTCCTTAACGACCGGGCCACGTCTGCAGGCGCCCACGCGGATGCGGTGGCAGACCGGATTGCTGACGCAGCGTTTGCCGCCGTGCTGTGGCGGCTCGGTGCGCCGTGGTGGCTGGCCGGAGTCGCAGGCCTGTTGGGACTGCTCCATGAGCTCGCGCGCGCGTGCCTGCGGGGGGCACGTCTGTCGCGGTTGACGGTGTCCGAAAGGCCGACGCGTGCGGTCTGCACGGTGTTGGCGTGCGGTAGCGCGGCGCTTACCTGCGAGCCCTGGCCTGCGACTACCTGCGCAGCCGTTCTCGCGGCGCTGGCGACAATCGGTCTGGTACAGATCTGCGCGCGCTAGACGCGGCGCCCTTTCCACGTCGCCGTTCCGCGGCGACGCATGACTCGAGAGCGCAGAACCAGATATTCGAGCACAACGATCGAGACCGGGTGCGCGAATGCGTCAGTCAGGGGTCGAGCGCCGGTGGCCCGCGCGCTGATCAGCCGACCCGCCACGCCTGCCGCGACACCGAGCAGGCCGGTTCGCGAACCGCGCAGCGCCGCTAGGGGGGGCGCGAGATAGGCCACCGCGAGCAGCGCCAACGCCACTGCCCAGCCCGCCCCCGAGCCAGCTGCCTGCCCGAGTGACTTGGTGTATCCGTCCCTCAGCGGGCGCCAGCCGTGATACATCCGGCAGTGCGCCAAGGGTGTTCCGTCGATCAGAGCGCCACTACCGCCGGCAGCCTTTACTCGCCTCATCAGTGCGAGATCATCGAGGATCTCGTTGCGTATCGCGCCGTGGCCGCCGCAGGACTGATACCGCTCGCGGCGTACCACCAGGAATTGGCCGTTGGCTGCGGACAGCGCAGGCGAAGGGCACCGTTGGGCGAGACGAAGTGGCAGGAACGTCAGGATCGACCACTGCAGCAGCGGCTGGATCAGACGCTCGGCTGCGGATTCGGCGCACTGGCGCGGATGCGGCGAGACTAGGTCCAGCCTGAGATCATCTAGGACGGCGACTGCGCGCTGAAGCGCACCCGGCTCCAGTCGGACGTCAGCGTCGATGAACACGAGCACGTCACTCGACGCATCCGCAGCTTCGGCGAGCTGGGCGCACGCGAACGGTTTGCCGAGCCAGCCCGGTGGCAATGGTGCTCCCGTCAGCACACGAATCAGAGCGTCGCGTTCGGCTGCGCGCAGCGCGATCTGCAAGGTGCTATCGGCCGAGGCGTCATCGAGTACCAGGATCTCCGACGCGCCCTGACCAGTGACGCTTGCGAGGCAATCTGCGATGTTGGCCTGCTCGTCTCGGGCAGGTATCAGGACGGAGATCCCGCTGCGACGGATCAGCACTTGCGGCGCCCGCCGCATCAGCATCGCGTTCAGGGCAGCGTGTACCGCACCCGCGCAAGCGATCCAGGTGCCGATTGCGACGACTCGCGCGCCGGGGGGCTGCTCCACCGCTACGGCCCGATCGACCGGGAGGTCAGCGCAGGTAGGGCAACAAGTCCCATTCCCAGGCCTCCCCAGGCAGCTGCGGCCGCCAGGCCGAGGAACAGACCCAGGGCAGCTACCGAGGAGAAGTAGGTCCACAGGTACAGCCCGACGACTGTTCGATCGTCGATGCCATGCTGGCCGGCCAGCAGCGCTTGCATCAGCAGGGAGATTGCGGTGGCGACGATCAGCCACCCTGCGAAGTTTGTGAGTGGAACCTCGGGCACGCCGGGCAGGTGTGGCGAAGTCGAGTACCACTGCCAATGGCCGGCCGCGACCATCTGTGGGTCCAGGAACAGGTCCCAGGTAGCCAGCCCGGCCGCGCCCCAGACCACCCTGGGCACGAATGTCCGGGCCAGACGCCGGGCGACCAGCGCCGCCGGCCACGCCAGCATCGTCCACGCCAACCCCACCAGGAGTGGTACTCCAGTGACTTCCGGGCCCAGAGTATGCAGATAGTGGTAGGTGCCGAACGGATATCCGGTGTGCACGCCCACAATCTCGGCCGCGAGCCCAGGCCCGGCTGTCGCGCCGAGGACGGCCAACGCACGGCCGGCACCAACCTGTTCCCAGGCATGACACATCACGGCACTTGAGAAGCCCACGACGACGGCGATTGTCAGCCGGTCGCGAAGGACACCGTGGCTCAGCGGGTACACGACTTGGAGGGCGACCGCCGCGGCGGCAAGCGCGGTCGAAATTGCCACTGAACCGGGGAGGACGCTTCCGGCGTTTGGGGTGTCGCCGGCGCGCTCAGGGGCCATCGGGGTCTGAGCTCACCAGCGGCAGCCGGACTCCCATCACGGCGAACGGCCGCGCATCGCCCGGGAAGAGGTAGTGACGCGCTAGGTCGCTGAAACCCATGTTGTGGTACATCCGGAACGCTCTGGTATCCGCATCAGGGGTGGACAGCAGCATCGCACGGTGGGGGAGCGAGCCCGCCAGATCCGTGAGCATCGAACGACCGATGCCGGCGCCTTGGCAACGGGGCAACACGTGCAGCTCAGACAGCTCGAACGAGTTCGCCAGCCACTCGCCGGCCATCTCGCGGGTCATTGCCCGGCGGACGAGGTCATGCCACCACTGTCCGGAGACCGTGGTGTATCCGTATCCGAAGCCTGCGAGCGAGCCGTCCGGAGCGATGGCCGCCCGACATGCGAAGCCGGCGTTTCGCGTGTGTCGACGCGCGGTCACGGCGCGCTGGGTGCCCGCGTGGGCCGGGTACCCCATCGCCTGCACGTAGATGGACATCGCGTCGTCGACCCGCGCCGAGAATTGCCGACCGGTCCACTGCTGGATTTCGACGCCCGTCGCGGGGTGCCCGGCCGCATGCATCCGTCGATGGTGCCGCAAAGCCAGCCAAACCAGAACCGGTAGACCCGAGAGCGGTGAAACCTGCGCATCTCGACGATGACGTGATACGGATCACGCGACCGCCGCCGGCGTGCCGCCGGTCAGCTGGATGAGCTCGTCGAAGGTTGTCGGAAAGACAGCATGCGGTACGCCGCCCGCCGCCCACACTTGGGGATGATCGGCGAGCGCGACGTCGACGATGGTGCGCACGGGACGTGGATGTCCGATCGGCGCGACCCCGCCGATCCTTTGCCCGGTGGCGCTGTGGACGAAGTCGGCGCTTGCCCGCGTCAGAGCGCGGGATCCGACCAGCGCGGCCACCTTGCTCGTGTCCACACGGTGCGCACCACTGGTCATCACCAGCAATGGTTCGCCCTCCGCCGTGACGAAGATGAGGGAGTTCGCAATTGCCCCGACTTCGACGCCGACCAAACTCGCGGCGGCGGCCGCGGTGGGCGCCGGCTCATCCAGAATCCGAACCCGGCCGCCCATCCCGGCCGCCTCGAGGATCGCGTTCACCGCGACGCAGTTGGGGTGCACGACTGCGCACACTAGCGTCAGGCGGCGCGCCGACAGGCGTCAACGTGGTGCCGGGACTTGCTCAGTGGAGTCCGCATTCGGTCTTGGTCGAGTCCGCCCAGCGCCCGGCGCGGGCGTCGTCCCCCTTCGCGATCCGTCGGGTACACGGCGCGCATCCGATCGACCCGAACCCGTCGAAGAGCAGCGGATTGACTAGGACGCCGTTGTTAGCGATGTAGGCGTCGACGTCGTCTTGCGTCCAGGCTGCGATCGGATTGAGTTTGATCATCGACCGGCGCTCATCCCATTCGACTACGCGGGTAGCCGCACGCGTGGGCGATTCGTCGCGGCGCAGGCCAGTCGCCCATGCGCTGTAGGCCGACAGCGATTGCTGCAGTGGTAGCACCTTACGCAACGCGCAGCATTGATCGGGATTTCGCTCGTACAGCCGGGCGCCGAAACTCTCGTCCTGCTCGGCCACGCTTCGACGCGGCAGGATCGTCTTGACGGTTACCGGCAGCGTCGCCGCGACGGCATCTCGGGTGCCGATCGTCTCGGCGAAGTGATAACCGGTATCGAGGAAAAGCACGTCTACACCGGGGCGGACCCGTGAAGCCAGATGCGGAATGAGCGAATCGGCCATTGACGATGCGACGCACCACGAGGCGTCGAACTGCTCATTCGCCCACCCCAGGATGTCCAGGGCTGAGGCGCCCTCGAGCTCGTCGCCGGCGCGCTCGGCAAGCTGGCGTAGCTCGCCCCTGGCGGCTACAGCAACCATTCTTCCTCCGCTCGGGTGACGTAGGTCGCGAATGACTCATCACCGGTACGACGTTCCAGATAGCCCCGCAACACGCGTTCGGCATACTCCGGCGCTTGCTCTGCCGTTACCTTCAAACCACGGAACTTGCGGCCAAATTCCGCATCGGTCCCCATCTGACCTCCCAAATGCACCTGGAAGGCCTCGACGTCGCCGTCGATCCCCTTCTGCACCATGCCCTTGAAGCCGATGTCGGCAACCTGGAAGCGCGCACAGGAGTTTGGGCAGCCGTTGACGTTGATGGTGATCGGCGTATCAAAGTGGGGCAGTCGCTTGTCGAGTTCCTGCCGAATCGTCTCCGCTCGGCTCTTCGTCTCCACGAGGGCCAGCTTGCAGAATTCGATGCCCGTGCACGCGATCGTGCCGCGATGAAAAGCCGACGGTCGCACGGTGAGCCCTATGGTCAGCAGTTCGTCCGCGAGTGCATCCACCTCGGCCTCGGCGACGTCGAGCACGACGATGCCCTGTTGGGCGGTGAGGCGGGTTCTGCCCATGCCGTACCGGTCGGCCAGCTCGGCCACTTCGTGAAGGGCGGGTCCTGATGTTCGTCCCGATTTCGTCGTCGCGCCAACCGAGACGAGGCCGTCGTGTTGTGGCGAGATGCCGGTGTGGTCGCGGTGCGCGGGCGAAGCGGGTGGGGGCGGGCCGTCGGGCAGCGGGTAGCCGAGCATCTCGGTCTCTAGCACTTCGCGGAACCTCTCGGGCCCCCAGTCGGCCATCAGGAACTTGATCCGAGCGTGGTTGCGTGAACGGCGGTACCCGTAGTCCCGGAAGATCGTGGCGATGCCAGCCCAGACCTCGGAGACCTGTTCGGGTCGGACGAATACGCCTAGCCGCTTCGCGAACATCGGGTTGGTGGACAGGCCACCGCCGACCCACAGGTCGAATCCCGCGCTACCGTCGGGGCCGAGCACACCGACGAAAGAGATGTCGTTGATCTCGTGATTCGTGCAGTGGGACGCGCACCCGCTGATCGAAGTCTTGAACTTGCGCGGCAGGTTAGAAAACGCGGGGTCGCCGAGGTAGCGATCGACTGTGGCCCGCAGTGCTGGCCCGGCGTCGAGGACCGAATCCACGCTGACGCCCTCCAGCGGGCAGGCGAGCATCACTCGGGGAGTGTCGCCACATGCCTCTGTCGTGGAGAGGCCAACTCCTTCGAGTAGTTCCCAGATGGTCGGCACGTCTTCGACGCGGATCCAATGCAGTTGAATGTTCTGACGATCGGTGATGTCGGCCACCCCGCGGCCGTAGGTCGTCGCAATGTGGGCAACCACTCGCAGCTGCGCGCTACTCAGTTCGCCGCCGTCGATGCGGATCCGCAGCATGAAGAATTCGTCTTCGAGCTCCTCGGGTTCGAGCGTGGCGGTCTGGCCGCCCGGTATGCCTTGCCTGCGCTGCGTGTAGAGGCCGTACCAACGAAAGCGTCCACGAAGATCGCCGGGATCGATGCCGGCGAAGCCAGTGTGCTGGTAGATGTCGATGATCCGCTGCCGGACGTCGAGCCCGTCGTTGTCCCGTTTGGCTCGCTCGTTCGGATTGAGGGGCTCGCGGTAGCCGAGAGCCCACTGGCCTTGTCCCTTTCGCGCAGGCATAGCGCGGTTCCTTCCGTGTCCTACTCCGGCGTCGGATCGTCACCCGGCCGGGGCCGGCGACGGTGGCGGATCAGTCCGACGGTCGACACGCCGCGGCGATGACGCGCTGCAAATCCACGTGACGGCGCATGGTGAGCGCAACGTCGACACGGCGAGGCGCCGACGAGACGTGCGCGCAGCGCGCGCTCGTCCATGACGGGGCCGCTGGGCCGGCCAGTAGATGCATATCCCCAGGGTCCCACAGCGCTGCGATCCTGGCGAAATTGTGCGCACATCTCACATCACGCAATCCGCTCGCCCAGCCTATCCGCGACAATGGGGCTATGAGCGGATTCCCGTTGCTCCTCGACCTCGCCGGCCGGGCGGTGGTGGTCGTCGGCGGCGGGGCAGTCGCCACGCGGCGAGTGCGTTCGTTGCTCGATGCCGGCGCCGACGTGCGGGTGATCGCCCCAACCGTCGCGCAGGACCTGGCCGAGTGCGGCGTGGAGATATTTCGGCGACCATTCCATGCCTCGGATCTGGATGGTCAGTTGCTGGCGTTCGCGTGCACCGATGACCGCGGCGTCAACGCTTCGGTCGCCGCTGCCGCGGACGAGCGGGGGATCTTTTGTGTCCGGGCCGACTCGGCGACCGGCGGCTCGGCGCGTACCCCGGCCGTCCTTCGTCGCGACGGCCTCACCGTCGCGGTGAGCGGAGGTGACGACCCGCTGCGGGCGGTTTCGCTACGTGATGCGATCTCGGTCGCGTTGGATGTGGGCGAGCTGCCCGCGCGGCCCGCACGCCCTCCGGCCGTTGGATCGGTAGCGCTGGTGGGCGGTGGCCCGGGGGATCCAGAGCTCATAACGGTTCGGGGGCGGCGGTTGGTTTCGGCCGCCGATGTGATCGTGGTGGACCGCCTGGCCCCGCGAGAATTGCTCGCCGACCTCCCCGACAGCGTCGAGGTCGTTGACTGTGGAAAGTCGGCTCACCGGCACAACCTCACCCAGAGCGAGATCAACAACACGCTGATCGATCGGGCTCGGGAGGGCAAGCGGGTCGTACGGCTCAAGGGTGGGGACCCATTCGTGTTCGGGCGCGGTGGTGAGGAGTACCTGGCGTGCGTCGCCGCGGGTGTACCGGTCACCGTCGTCCCCGGTATCACCTCGGCGATCGCAGCGCCCGCCGCGGCCGCGATTCCGTTGACCCATCGAGGTGTTTCAGCTGAGTTCACGGTGGTGTCCGGTCATCTGGACCCGGGCCGGCCGGCGGATGCTGGCATCGACTGGTCCGGGCTGGCCGCGAGCGCGGGAACCCTCGTGTTGCTCATGTCGATGGACCGCCTGGATGCGATCACGGCCGAACTCATCGAGCACGGGCGGGCACCGTCAACACCGGCGGCCGCGGTGTATCGCGCCACGCTCACCGACCAGGTCGTCGTGCGTGCGCCCCTGGAGCGGTTGGCGAAAGCTGTGCGAGATGCGGGCGTGGGAGCCCCCGCAGTTGTCGTGGTCGGGGGCGTCGTCGACGTGTTGGGCAGCGGCCACGGCTCCGCCGATGCATAGGCAATCCACTGAGTCGTCGCACCGCTTGCGCGGTCGGCGCGTCCTTTGATACCGTGAACAGGTGTTCGAT
>JALYIS010000270.1 GCA_030775705.1 Actinomycetota bacterium | reverse complement strand
GCACGGCACTGAGCGTCGCGTCCGGTTGGCGGCTTAGCAGGACCACGATTTGGGAATCATCGCATGATCTCAATCGTTGTTTACACGTAACCCAACGGCGACATTTGACAGCATTTGGTTCCCAGAGAGGTGCCCACCATGGCAGATCGGATACTGCGGGGCAGTCGACTGGGCGCGGTCAGTTATGAGACCGAGTACGGCGCAGAGCCCGCTCCACGCAACATCGCCGCCTACCGCTGCCCGCGCGGGCACGAGTTCGCGGTGCCGTTCTCGGAGGAAGCAGAGATTCCTTCGGCCTGGGAGTGCCGCCTGGACGGCACCACCGCGGTACTGATCGACGGCCCCGAGCCGGAGGCAAAGAAGGTCAAGCCGCCGCGCACTCACTGGGACATGCTCATGGAGCGGCGCACCATCGCCGACCTCGAAGAGGTCCTCGCGGAGCGTCTTGATGTGCTGCGTGCCCGCAGGGGCCAGAAGAGCGCCTGAGGACGTACCGACGCCCCGTCGCGCCACGGGAGCCGCGGCGGAGATTTCTCGTCGGGCGACCGATTAGCTCCCGGACGACTTGGCGCGCACCGCTGCCCGCACCTGCTGGGTGCGGTAGGCCGCGCCCCACTGGGTCACCCTCCACAATGCCTCACGCACGATCGAGCCGCTCATCTTGCTCTCTCCGCGCTCGCGTTCGGCGAAGGTGATCGGTATCTCGATGACCCGGTAACCGGCCCGTTGAGCCCGCCAGGCCAGGTCCACCTGGAAGCAATATCCCTCGGATGCGACTGCGGCGTAGTCGATGCCCTCGAGCACCTCGCGGCGATAGGCGCGGTACCCGCCGGTCGCGTCGTGGACCTTGATGCCCAGAGCCAGGCGGGCGTAGAGATTGCCGCCCCGAGACAGCGCCTCCCGGCTCTTGGGCCAGTTGACGACCGACCCGCCGGGAATCCACCTCGACCCCAGGACGAGGTCGGCATGCTCCAGACCGGCCAGCAGTGTCGGCAACTGTTCGGGGGCGTGCGACCCGTCGGCGTCCATCTCGACGAGCACCTGGTAGCCGGCGCCGAGCCCCCAGTCGAACCCTGCGATGTACGCCGCGCCGAGGCCCGCCTTCCTGGTGCGGTGCAGGACGTGAACGCGCGCGTCCGCGTCAGCCATGGCGTCTGCGAGCTTGCCCGTGCCGTCCGGGCTGGAGTCGTCGACGACCAGGACGTGGGCGTCGACGACCGATGTGAGGACCCGCGCGACGATCAATTCGATGTTCTCGTGCTCGTTGTAGGTCGGCACGATCACGAGCACACGTCGGTCCGTGTGCGGGCGAGGGTCGCTCACGTCGCGTTCATCTCCTCTGGGTTGAGGGGCCTGCGCGGCAGGCGCCGGCGGACCGGATCGATCGACGTCGCGATCGCGAGGACGGCCAGTGCGGCAAGAACGTACTCCGGTATGGCTCCGACGCGGGTGGCCAGTGTCAGCTTGGTCCGCAGCGGTACGCGGGCGACAATCACATCGGGGGTGAACAACGCACCCGACTGCTGGCGAATGCCTCCGTCCGGGCCGATGACCGCGGACTTGCCGGTGGTAGCTACCTGCAGAACGGTCCGGCCGTTCTCGACCGCTCGCAGCTGGCTCATAGCGAGCTGTTGATACGTCTCCGCGGTTCGGCCGAAGGTCGCGTTGTTGGTCTGGACCACCAGAAGCCGGGCGCCAGCGGCGACCGACGATCTGACCAGCGCGTCGTAGGCGACCTCGAAGCAGATGATGTCACCGATCGGTGCCGGCCCGCCGGTGACGACGCCGTTACCGTGGCCGCCAACCATGTCCTGGCTGACGAGATTGACGTCTGAACTGACCAGCTTGGCCACACCTCGCAGCGGGATGTACTCGCCGAATGGGACCGGATGCCGTTTGATGTACTGCGCGCCGGGCCCGGTCGTCGGCGACCAGAGGATCCCGGCATTGCGGCGGTACGGACCAGGTCCCTGCAGGATTGCGCCGACAAGGATCGGGATGCCGACGGCGCGCACCGTATCGTCGATCGTTCGGTAGGCCGTGGCATTGATGAACGGGTCCTCGTCCGAGGCGTCCTCCGGCCAGAGGATCAGGCTCGGCCTGGGGACCGTGCCCGCGGCGATTTCGCCTGCCAGCTTCCTGGTCTGGGCGACGTGATTGTCCAGCACCTGTCCGGCCCGCTGTTCGAACTGCAGTCCGAGCGGCGGCACACTGCCCTGGATGAGTGCGACGGTCTCGGTTGGCCCCACGCCGTCCGCGGCGGGCGCGAGTGGCCAGGCCAGGGCCGCGCCGGCGATCGGGACTGCC
>JALYIS010000269.1 GCA_030775705.1 Actinomycetota bacterium | reverse complement strand
CTGCTGAGCGACGGGTACACCTGCGGCAGCCAGCGCGCGGGCCAGCGCTGCCCCCGCCCGGGTTACCGACCGCACGATGACCGCCATCTGGGACCACGGCACGCCGTCGACCAGGTGGGCACGGCGCAGCGCATCGGCAATCACGGCGGTTTCGGCGCGCTCCGACGCGGCGATCCGCACGGCCACTGCCCCGACCCGATCGCTGGCGGCACTCAAGTGCCTGGCGTCGTCGACACCCGGCAGCCGAGTCGCGATGCCCGCAATGGCGCGCGCTACGGCGGGCGCGCATCGGTGCGATTCGGTGAGAACGACCGTCGGGTAGTCGCCCGCGCTGAGGAGGGCCGGGTCGGCACCACGGTAGCCGAACACGGATTGGTTCGGATCGCCTGCGACGATGGCGAGTTCGGCGCCGGCCGCCAGGACCCGGACCAAAAGTGCGGCCTGCGGGTCGAGGTTCTGCGCGTCGTCGACCAGAAGCAGCCGGATCCTGCTGCGTTCGGCGGCCAGCAGGTCGGGATCGGCGGCGAAGGCCTCGAGCGCTGCGCCAACGAGCTCCGCCGCGCCGAGCGCGGGCACCGTGGCCTGTGGCGCCGCCATGCCCACCGCGGATCGCAACAGCATCACCTGTTCGTATACCTGCGCGAACTGGCCGGCGGCCACCCACTCCCCACGACCTGCCCGACGACCGATCCGTTGCAGCACAGCGGGTTCCACCCCACGTTCGGTGCAGCGGGCTAGCAGGTCCCGCAGTTCGTTGGCGAATCCGACCGTGCCGAGTGCAGGCAGCAGGTGTCGGGGCCAGGCCACCGAGGCGTTGGGGCCATCCTCGAGATCGCCGGCAAGCAACTCGCGGATGATGCCGTCCTGCTCGGCGCTGGTGATCAACCGTGGAGGCGGATCACCGTTGCGTTGTGCGGCGAGCCGCAACACCGCGAACGCGTAGGAATGGATGGTGCGCACCATCGGCGCGCGCACCGCCGACGGGCCGTAGTCGCCGAGCAGTCGCGCCGACACGGAGGCGCGGGCATTCGCACTGAGCTTGGCCGAACCCGTCAGCAGCAGAACGGATTCCGGATGAGTCCCCGCGGCGATGCGCGTGGCCGCGGTATCAACCAGCAGCGAACTCTTCCCCGTGCCGGGCCCGCCGACCACGCGCACGGTGCCACGCAGGCCCGCGTCGGTCAGCACGGTGGGCGACAGTGCGGTGCGTGGTGCGGGCATGAAGACATGTCACCACGGGGGTACGACAAGTCGACCGGACCTGGCCTGGCAGCATCGAAGCGTGAACTCCTCGATGCACATCTGCCGCTTCGGCCCAGACGGTCCGGCCCGCGTCCTGCTGCTCCACGGCCTGACCGGTCACGGTCGGCGGTGGGAGTCGCTGGCCACGACGCACCTTCCCGAGGTGAGCATCGTCGCCCCGGACCTGCTCGGGCATGGCCGGTCGTCGTGGGATGCGCCGTGGACGATCGACGCGAACGTGACGGCCTTGGCCGGACTCCTCGACGCCGAGGGAGGCGCCCCGGTGGTCGTGGTCGCGCACTCGTTCGGAGCGGCGGTCGCGTTGAATCTGGCTGCCGCGCGGCCTGATCTGGTGTCGGCGCTGGTGCTCCTGGATCCAGCGGTCGGTCTCGACGGCGGCTGGATGCGCGAGATCGCCGACGACATGTTCGCCTCCCCCGACTATCCCGATCGCGCCGAGGCCCGCGCCGAGAAGGTGGACGGCTCTTGGGGCGAGCTGGACGAAGACGAGCTCGACCGAGAACTCGACGAGCACCTCGTTGACCTGCCGAACGGGCGGGTCGGGTGGCGGATCAGCGGGCCCGCGATCATGTCCTACTGGAGCGAACTGACCCATCCCGCGCCGACCCCGCGGGACGGACTGCCGACCGTTCTCGTCCGCGCGAAGGGCACCCAGCCGCCATACGTTAGTGACGAGTTGATTGCCGGGCTCGACGCCGCAACGGAGTTCACGCTGCTCGATTGGGACTGCGACCACATGGTTCCGTTGGCCAAGGCCGCCGAGACGGCGACGCTGATCCGCAAGTACCTCGGCTGACCATGGCCGCCGTCACCGAC
>JALYIS010000268.1 GCA_030775705.1 Actinomycetota bacterium | reverse complement strand
GCGCAAACGCGACACCTCCCTGCGGCCCGTCGGGTTCGTAACGCCACGCCGTTGATTCACTACGCTGCACCGCGACGGGGAAGGCGCCGAGGATCGTGGTGGCATCGACTGACCTGAACATGGTGTTCAAGGCTTGCGCGGCGTCGGTTGCAGCCTGAGCGGCCGCGATTGCCTCGGGTGGCAACCCCCCAGCACTTGCGTCCGGGGCAACCAGCTGCGCGTGGTCGGCCGGCGGCACGGATGTCGAAGCCGCACCGATCGTGATCGCCTGCGACCAGTACGTATCGGCGGTCTGGAGGATGGCCGCCGCTGCGGCATCAGGCGCGGGATTCAGTAATCGGGGCGCGACGATGCAGACGTAGTGCGAGGTCTGGCTCGGCGTCTGCTGGCTGGCGGCGACGGCGTCGATGGACACCTCGCTGACGAGTTGGGGCAGCTGCGACAGCCCTGGGCCGCCGTTGGTGAGCACGGGGGCAACCCATCGTTGGATGCTCGCGTCCGTGACGTGGGCAGTGATCTGGCCCGACGGCGTCTGGACAACGCCGAGTTGATTGGCTGGTCTGTTGGTACCGGCCGTCGGCCGCAGTGTGCGGTCGTCAAGGATGACCGCGGTGTTGCCTTGGCTCACCAGGCGGCTCAGGGTGTCCGAGCCGGCGCTCTGATCCGCAGGCCAGGCGAGGTTCGTGCCGACAGGGTGACCTCCGAGAGCAACTGATACCTGGCTCGAGACCTGCGGGTTGACTGAGGTCCAGCCCAGGCCATTGCGAGTGAGTGACTCGACGTCGGGATCAGCCAAGGGCGTGAGATCGACCTCCAGTTTGGAGTCGAGTGCCAACGCGGCCCGCAGGCGATCAAGCCAGGCGGCGGCAGCGGCACCGCCGGTCCCGGCCACCGCCTTGCCACGTTCTTGGACGGTGTAGCCGCTGGCCATCGTGGACACTTCTCCGATGAGCTCGGGATCGATGACGAGCGTCATCGCGATGGAGCGGCTGGCAACGGCTTCGACGACCTGCAGCATTCGGTCCAAACGTCCGGCCGAGGAGACGGAGGTGGCCAGGGCGTCGTCGAGGAAGGCGGTGTCGCTTGCCAGACGGTGCGGTCGATCGATGAGTGGCCAGACCCAGGCCACCTGTACCGGGGACGGCTTCGACGTGCTGAATGCGACCACGTAAGTCTGCGCGCTACCCACCACCAGTGCGGCGCTGCTCCTGTCGAATGCGGTCGCCGTGAAATAGAGCGGGTAGATCAGGTCGTTGCAGACACACAGCCCCGGATTGGTGCTGGCATCCGTGGAGGTCTGCGCCACGAACGGGACCTGCGCACTCTGCCCCGGGCCAAGGGTTAGTGTCACCGGCTTCGTCGGGTTGTAGTCCGCGGCCTGATTCTGATCCGGTGGCTGAACCTTTGCGATCGCCGCGTCCAACGCGGAGCGAGTGCTGATCGGGTTGCTGCGTGAGCCCTTGAGCGCCAAATCTGTGAGGGTCTGGCCCGAGGTGTTCGTCAGGCTGAGGACCACGGTGAGCATCGTCGGCGTCGTACTCGGGATCAACGTCGACGGACTCACACTGACGACCGAGACCGTCACGCTCTGCGACGTCAGCGCGTCGGCACGTGGCGCCTCTGCGCTCGCCACCGGCTGCAAACCGACCAACGAGACCATGGCGACTAAGCCGGAGGCCAGGACTGCGGCGCCCAGCCGCGGCCACCGCAGCGCCGGGCGGCGCGGTCTCACGCGGTCTCCGCCAGCAATCGTCCGGCAGTCTCGACCAACCCGCGCTCGTCCGGATAGGCGAGCTGGTCATTGATCTCGGCCAGTGGCACCCACGCGACCGCGGTGACCTCGACGTCCGCGTCGGACAGCTCACCGCCGACGGCGCGCATCAGATAGTGGCGGACCGTCTTGTGGATCCGCCTGCCCTCGGCGACGAACCAGAAGTCGATCGTGCCCAGCTCGGCCACGATCTCACCACTGATCCCGGTCTCCTCCTCGACCTCGCGTACCGCTGCCTGCTCGGCGGTCTCACCAGCCTCGATATGGCCCTTGGGAAGTGACCAAAGCAGGCGCCCCAGCTTGTCCGTGCGTCCTATGAGCGCACCGAGCGGGACGTCACCGTCGAGCCGGACGACCAGACCGCCCGCGCTGAACTCGTCCACCCGGCGTAGCCACCGTCCCCGAGACCCCTTGCCGGCCTTCGAGCCGCGGCGCCGAGACGATTCCGGGAGGCCCTGGGACATAGCCCGATGGTATCCGGCAGTGACATGGGCCGCCGGTATTCGGCGGTGACATTGGGCCGGTGTTCAGCGGTGGGTATCGTGGCGGCCCGTGACCCAGCCCGCGCTCCATACGCACCTATCGGCAGACGATTGCGTGTCATGACCGAGCCCGCGGACCTCATCCCGGTCACCGCCGAAGCGGCTGCGCTCGGCGCCGCGTTCGCCGCTGCCGGCCACCAGCTGCACCTGGTCGGCGGGTCGGTTCGAGACGCGCTGATGGGGCGTTCGGGCCCCGACGGGACGGCCGACTTGGACTTCGCGACCGACGCGAGGCCTGAGGACGTCATCGTGATCTCCGAACCACTGGCCCAGGCGACCTGGACCACCGGTATCGAATTCGGCACTGTCGGCGTCCAGGTCAACGGACGCATGTGTGAGATCACCACCTTCCGCGCCGACCGCTACGACCGGGTCTCGCGCAACCCGCAGGTGCGCTACGGCGACTCATTGCTCGAGGACCTTCGGCGTCGCGACTTCACCATGAACGCCATGGCTCTGTCGATCACCGGGGTTCGCGCGTTCACCGACCCGTTCGGTGGCCTGCCCGACCTTGCTCGCGGAGTGCTGCGGACCCCCGCAGCGCCTGAGGAGTCGTTCGCGGACGACCCGTTGCGCATGCTGCGAGCGGCGCGCTTCGTCTCGACACTGGGAGTGACGGTGGCACCCGAGGTCGAGGCGGCGATGCGCGCGCTGGCAGGCCAGCTTGCCCGGATAACCGCGGAGCGGGTGCAGGCGGAGCTCGCGAAGCTGCTGCTCGGTACGCACCCACGCCGGGGCCTTGAGCTGATGGTCGACACCGGCCTGGCCGACGTCGTGCTGCCTGAACTCCCCGCCCTCCGGATGGCAGCCGACGAGCACGGTCAGCACAAGGACGTGTACGCACACACCTTGCAGGTCCTGGAACAGGCCATCGACCTCGAGGACAGCGGACCGGATCTCACTTTGCGATGGGCTGCGCTGCTGCACGACGTGGGCAAGCCCGCGACGCGGGAATTCGCACCCGGCGGCCGGGTGAGCTTTCACCATCACGAGGTTGTCGGCGCTCGGATGACCCGCAAGCGGCTCAGGGACCTGCACTGCTCGAAACAGCTGACCGAGGACGTCAGCCAGCTCGTGTTTCTCCACCTGCGCTTCTACGGCTACCGCAGCGGCGAATGGACGGACTCCGCGGTTCGACGGTACGTGGTGGACGCGGGCTCCCTGCTACCGCGGTTGCACAAGCTGGTCCGGTCCGACTGCACGACGCGAAACGCACGTAAGGCGGCCGCGCTCTCGGCGGCCTATGACACCCTCGAAGCACGCATCGCGGAGCTGCAAGATCGCGAGGAGCTGGCAGCAATCAGACCGGATCTGGACGGCAACGAGATCATGCAGATTCTGGACGTCCCGGCGGGCCCGTTGGTGGGCAAGGCATATCAGCACCTGCTGGCCCTGCGGATGGAGCACGGTCCGCTCGATCACGAGCAGGCTGTCGCGGCGTTAAGGCAGTGGTACGGCCAGCAGCTCGGGTGAGCGGCAGTCCGGCCTGCTTGCGCGGTACAGGTAGGTCGCGGCGATAGCCAGATAGGCAGCTCCGATCACCACGACGGACGTGGGGGAGTGCCCGTCGTCAGGCAAGACCCAGGCAGTGAGCGCGGCCGCGAGGACCAGCGTCAGGTTGAAGACGGTGTCGTAGAGCGAGAAGACCCGGCCACGGAACTCGTCTTCCACGTGACGCTGGACAACCGTATCCACGCAGATCTTGATCCCCTGCGACGCCAGCCCCAGCAGCAACGCAGCCGGCAGGACGAGTGGCAGCGCGTACGTGACAACCAACGTGACCTGAACTGCCGCCGCGCCGACGAGCAGTCCTGCCGGCCAGCGCAGGTAACCCAGATGCCGGCTTGCCGTGGGCGTGATCAGGGCCGCAAGGCCCCCACCGACGGCCACCGCGGCGACCACTTGGCCGAGGCCGGCGAGGCCGGATCGCAGGAGTCCATTCGCGTGGAAGTAGTTCCGATACAGCAGGACAGTGCAGATGATCGTCACGCCGTAGCACAGGCGTTGCCCAGCGATCATGGCCAGGGCGTAGAACGCCGGGCGGCGGGACCGGACGTGGCGGGCCCCCGCGACCAGGCCGCGGGCGACGTCGGCG
>JALYIS010000267.1 GCA_030775705.1 Actinomycetota bacterium | reverse complement strand
TGAGCGCAACGTCCTCGCGGGCGTTGCGCTCGCTGTGTTCGATCCCTGGTCCCGCCCGCTGGAGCAGGACCGAGCCGGGCAACACCGTGGTCGCCGCCTGCGCGTCGCGATGCGACAGGTCGCCGGCGAGCACCCAACTGAGGATCTGCACCCCGCGGTGCCGATGCGACGCGAAGCCCATGCCTGGCTCCACTGTGTGTTCGTCAACCGCGATCAACGGCCCGAAGCACACGTTGTCGGGGTCATAGTGCGATCCGGAGGAGAAGCAGTGCCTGGTCACGATGCCGGGTTGGCTCGTCGTGGCGCGACCGGCCGCCGCTCGGATGTCGATCAAGGTCGGGTGGCGTGGTCAGCAGTCCAGGCCAGCAGCTGTGCCTCGTCCCAGGTGTTGACGACCACTCCCGCATCGACGCCGCAGCGCGCGGCTCGCTCACATCCGAAGTGCTGCCAGTCCAGCTGTCCGGGGGCATGGGCGTCGGTGTCGATCGACATCAGGCAGCCGGCCTCGACCGCCAGCCGCAACAGCCGCTTGGGCGGGTCGAGGCGCTCTGGCCGCGAGTTGATCTCGACAGCCACGCCGAACTTGGCGCACGCGGCGAACACGATCTCTGCGTCGAACTCTGACTCGGCGCGCGTGCCACGGCCACCGGTCACCAGGCGACCAGTGCAGTGGCCGAGCACATCGGTGTGTGGATTGGAGATCGCGGCGACCATGCGGGGCGTCATCTGCGGCGACGGCATCTTCAGCTTGCTGTGCACGCTGGCCACGACGAGGTCCAGGCGCGCCAGTAGCGACGGTTTCTGGTCCAGGGAACCGTCCTCGAGAATGTCGACCTCGATCCCGGTGAGGATCCGGAACGGCGCCAACTGGACGTTCAGTCCGGCGACGACGTCCAGCTGCTCCTCCAGACGTTCTGCGGAGAGCCCGTTGGCGACGGTGAGCCGGGGCGAGTGGTCGGTGAGCACCAGGTAGTCGTGGCCGAGCTCGCGGGCCGCTTCGGCCATCTCGCGGATCGGCGATCCGCCGTCGGACCAGTCGGAGTGGGCATGGCAGTCGCCACGAAGCGCTGCCCGCAGAGCAGCAGTGGCATCGTCTAGTGGCGCGTCACCGACCGCCTCGAGCCGCCGAAGATAGACCGGCACCTCGCCGCCGAGCGATTCGGCAACACAGCGCGCGGTGACCTCACCGACGCCGCGCAGCGCGTTGAGCGTGCCCGCCTGCGCCCGTTCGGTGACCTCATCGGCGGGCAACGCCGCGACAACGTCCGCGGCGGTGCGGAAAGCCTTCACCCGATAGGTCGGTTCGCGGGCGCGCTCCAGCATGAAGGCGATGCGCCGCAGGTCGGCTACCGGATCGCGCGAGACCACCGCACCACCGTAGCCACCGGCCCGGGGTGTGCACGGCGACGCGGTCGTCGTGGGAGGCTGGGGCGCGTGAGTCCCCGTCTGACCGCCACGACGATCCGCAACATCGAGCAGGCCACCGGTGGGCTGGCGACCCAGAGCGTCGCGCGCATGGACGACGAGCTGCCGTGGTTCCGGGAGCTGCCCGCGGACCAGCGTTCGTGGGTAACCCTCGTGGCGCAGGCGGGCCTGCAGTCCTACGTGGATTGGCTCCGCTCGCCGGACGACGTGCTGCGCCTGACCGGCGAGGTGTTCGCCGCCGCCCCCCAAGCGATGGCCCGCTCGGTCACTCTGCAGCAGGCGGTAGAACTGGTCCGCCAGACGATCGCGGTTGCCGAGGAGCACCTGCCGCCGCTCGCGGCACCAGGCGACGCCGACGTCGTCCGCGAGGAGCTGCTCAAGTTCAGCCGCGAGATCGCGTTCGCCGCCGCCCGCGTGTACGCCCAGGCGGCTGAGACACGCGGATCGTGGGACGAACGACTTGAGGCGCTGATCATCGACAGCCTGGTACGCGGATCGGCCGTCGCAGACCCGCTCCCCAGCCAGCTCGCCGCGCTGGGCTGGCAGGCGACCGGTCCTCTGGGTGCCGTCGTCGGGGCGGCGCCGGACCGCCCTACGGACGAGGTGTTGGCAGAGGTTCACCGCACCACGCGCCCACTTCGCCTGGACGCCATGGCTGGGGTACACGGCTCGCGTCTGGTGATCGTCTTCGGCGGTGCTGCCGATCCAGTAGCCGCCGCGTTCGACCTGCTCCCCGTCTTCGGCGACGGCCCGGTGGTGATCGGCCCAGCCGCAGGCGATGCGGCCGATGCCAGCGCCATCACCCGCGCAGCGC
>JALYIS010000266.1 GCA_030775705.1 Actinomycetota bacterium | reverse complement strand
TTCACCAGCGGGTAGCCGGCCAGCACGCCGTACTGCATGGCGTCCTGAGCACCGGCGTCCACCGACGGGATGTACTCCCGAGGGATGCGTCCACCGGACACGGCGTTGACGAACTCGTACGTCGCGCCTTCCGAGGTGGCCATGTCCAGGGGCTCGACGGTGATCTGGATCTTGGCGTACTGCCCGGATCCACCCGTCTGCTTCTTGTGCACGTAGGTGTACTTCTCGACCGTGCCGCGGATGGTCTCCCGGTAGGCGACCTGCGGCTTGCCGATGTTGGCCTCGACGTTGAACTCCCGACGCATGCGGTCGACCAGGATGTCGAGGTGGAGCTCGCCCATGCCGCCGATGACGGTCTGGCCGGTGTCGTCGTCCTGGTGGACCTTGAACGTCGGGTCCTCCTCGGCCAGCTTCTGGATGGCGACACCCAGCTTCTCCTGGTCGGCCTTCGTCTTCGGCTCGATGGCGACCTCGATGACCGGGTCCGGGAACGTCATCGACTCGAGCACGATCGGGTGCGCCGGGTCGGACAACGTGTCACCGGTGGTCGTCTGCTTCAGCCCCATGACGGCGACGATGTCGCCGGCCGCGGCCGAGGCCAGTTCTTCACGCTTGTTGGCGTGCATCTGGTAGATCTTGCCGATCCGCTCCTTGCGGTCCTTGGTCGCGTTGACGACCTGGGTACCGGAGTTGAGCGTGCCGGAGTAGATCCGGACGAAGGTGAGCTTGCCCAGGTGCGGGTCGGTCGCGATCTTGAACGCCAGGGCGGCCAGTGGCTCGGATTCGTCCGTCTTGCGCTCGATCTCGGTCACGCCGTCCTGCAGCGTGCCGGTCACGTGGTCGACGTCCAGCGGCGAGGGCAGGTAGTCGACGACCGCGTCGAGCATGGGCTGCACGCCCTTGTTCTTGAACGCGGAGCCGGTGAGCACCGGATTGACCTTGTCGGCGATCGTGGCCCGACGGATTGCCGCCTTCAGCTTGGCGACCGGGATGTCTTCACCTTCGAGGAACGCCTCGGCGATGTCATCGTCGACATCGGAGAGGGTCTCCAGCAAGAGCTCGCGGTACTCGGCAGCCTGGGCGGCGAGCTCCGCGGGGATCTCCTCGATGTTGAACTCTTCGCCGAGCTTCGTCTCGCCGCGCCAGGTCAGCGCCCGCATCTGGACGAGGTCGACGACACCGATGAAGTCGGCCTCATTGCCGATCGGCAACTGCAGGACGAGGGTGTTGCTGTTGAGCCGGTCCTTCATCATCGCGACGCAGCGGAAGAAGTCCGCGCCGGTGCGGTCGAGCTTGTTGACGAAGCACATGCGCGGCACGTTGTACTTGTCCGCCTGGCGCCACACGGTCTCGGTCTGCGGCTCGACGCCGGCAACACCGTCGTATACGGCGACCGCGCCGTCAAGAACACGCAGCGACCGTTCTACCTCGACCGTGAAGTCGACGTGTCCGGGGGTGTCGATGATATTGATGGCGTGGTCGTTCCAGGTGCACTTGGTCGCGGCTGACGTGATCGTGATGCCGCGCTCCTGCTCCTGCTCCATCCAATCCATCGTGGCGCCGCCGTCATGGACTTCGCCGATCTTGTAGTTGACCCCCGTGTAGTACAGGATGCGCTCGGTCGTGGTGGTCTTGCCCGCGTCGATATGCGCCATGATCCCGATGTTGCGGGTCTTGGCGAGCTCGGCGTTGTTAGCCATGATTCCTTCTCGTCTTTGTTGCGGCGGGCTGGGCTTGGAGGTGGTGGCCGACTACCAGCGGTAGTGGGCGAAGGCCTTGTTCGACTCGGCCATCTTGTGGGTGTCTTCCCGTCGCTTCACCGCGGCACCGAGGCCGTTGCTGGCGTCGAGGAGCTCGTTGGTCAGACGCTCGGTCATCGTCTTCTCGCGGCGCAGCCGCGAGTAACCGACGAGCCAACGCAGGGCCAGCGTCGTGCTGCGGCCGGGCTTGACCTCGATCGGCACCTGATACGTGGCACCGCCGACGCGCCGGCTCTTGACCTCGATCGTCGGCTTGACATTGTCCAACGCCCGCTTGAGGGTGATCACGGGATCGTTGCCGGTCTTCTCCCTGGTGCCCTCGAGCGCGCCGTAGACGATGCTCTCGGCTACCGAGCGCTTGCCATGCAGCAGGATCTTGTTGACCAGTTGGGTCACCAGCGGTGAGGCGTAGACCGGGTCTGTGACGAGGGGGCGCTTCGGCGCCGGACCCTTGCGCGGCATTAGCTCTTCTCCTTCTTGGCGCCGTACAGGCTGCGGGCCTGCTTACGGCCACGGACGCCCTGAGTGTCGAGCGAGCCGCGAATGATCTTGTACCGAACGCCCGGGAGGTCCTTCACCCGACCGCCGCGCACCAGCACGATCGAGTGCTCCTGCAGGTTGTGCCCGACGCCGGGGATATAGGCCGTGACCTCGATGCCGCTGGTCAGCCGCACGCGGGCGACCTTGCGCAGCGCGGAGTTCGGCTTCTTCGGGGTCGTCGTGTACACACGCGTACACACCCCGCGGCGCTGGGGCGAACCCTTGAGCGCCGGGGTCTTGGTCTTGGTGGTCTTGTCCTGCCGACCCTTGCGGACCAGCTGATTGATCGTAGGCATTCGGCCTGCAATCTCCTCATTCGACGTCGTGGTGCCGATTTGGTGTGTCGGAACCCTGTATTTCGGTGCTTTTGGAGCGCTCACCGGTCCCCGCGGTCGGGCGTGTCGCCACGCTTGCCGCAGGCCAGCCCGAAATACCTCGGTCTGGGCGATGATCCCGGGCCTCACAGGCGCACGAGTACAACCCCCAAATTACAGGGCCTGTACGGTGTTACGCCGCACGGCACAGATGTCGTGCCGAATCACTCCGGGCACAGGCTCCTACCTTACCCGTGCCCCCGCGGCACTGCAAAATTCCCTCCAGGAACGCACTGCGCGTCCCCGGGGGAAGCGTGCGACGTGGTAGGGCCAGGCGCACGAAGAGGCCGGACCCAACTGGCCCGGCCTCTTCGCGATACGGCGATTACCGGTAGTCGTCGTAGCCGAACTCGTCCAGCGGGACCGCCGGACCGAGTGCGCCCGCTCCGCCGAAGCCGTAGTAGTCGTTCTCGTCGTATCCGGCCATCGAGAATGCCGCCGCGCGTGCCTCCTCGGTCGGGTTGACCTCGACGTTGCGGTACCGCGCGATGCCGGTACCCGCCGGGATCAGCTTTCCGATGATCACGTTTTCCTTCAGGCCGACCAGCGAATCGCTCTTCGCCGAGATCGCCGCGTCCGTCAGGACGCGAGTCGTCTCCTGGAACGATGCCGCCGACAGCCACGACTCGGTCGCCAGCGACGCCTTCGTGATGCCCATCAGCACCGGACGGCCGGAGGCCGGCTCGTTGCCTTCGGCCACTACTCGGCGGTTCTCCGCCTCGAAGATGCTGCGCTCCACCAACGATCCGGGCAGGAACTCAGTGGCACCGGACTCGATCACGGTGATCCGCTTGAGCATCTGCCGGATGATGACCTCGATGTGCTTATCGTGGATCGCCACACCCTGGCTCCGGTAGACCTCCTGCACCTCACGGACCAGGTGCAGCTGAACCTCACGCGGGCCCATGATCCGCAGCACGTCGTGCGGGTTGACCGCACCGAAGATCAGCTGCTGACCTGCCTCGACCGTGTCGCCGTCGTTGACGAGCAGCCGGGCGCGCCGGGTGATCGGGTACTCGAGCTCCTCTGTGCCGTCGTCGGGGGTGACGACGACTCGCCGGGTCGAGCCCTTGGTCCCGTCGGACTCCTCGATACGGACCCGTCCGGACGCTTCCGAGATCGGCGCCACACCCTTGGGCACCCGTGCCTCGAACAGCTCCGCCACGCGAGGCAGACCGTGGGTGATGTCCTCACCGGCGATACCGCCGGTGTGGAAGGTGCGCATGGTCAGCTGAGTGCCGGGCTCACCGATGGACTGCGCGGCGATGATGCCGACCGCCTCGCCCACGTCGACGAGCTTGCCCGTTGCCAGCGATCTGCCGTAGCAGGTGGCGCAGGTGCCCATTGCGGACTCGCAGGTCAGCACTGAGCGCACCCTCACCTCGGTGACGTTCGAGGCGATAAGCGCTTCGATGAGCACGTCACCGAGATCGGTGCCGGCGGCGGCGATGACCTTGCTGCCGGACTTGACGTCCTCGGAGAGCACCCGCGCGTAGACCGAGGTCTCGACGTGGATGTCCTTGACAAGGGTCCCGTCGGCAGCGGCAGACGCGATCGTGATGAGGACTCCGCGGTCGGTGCCGCAGTCCTCCTCGCGGATGATGACGTCCTGGCTGACGTCCACCAGACGACGGGTCAGATAGCCCGAGTCGGCGGTCCGCAGCGCGGTGTCTGCCAGACCCTTGCGGGCTCCGTGCGTGGAGATGAAGTACTCCAACACGGACAGGCCTTCGCGGAAGTTCGCCTTGATCGGGCGCGGGATGATCTCGCCCTTCGGGTTGGCGACCAGGCCACGCATGCCGGCGATCTGGCGCATCTGCATCATGTTGCCTCGAGCACCCGAGTTGACCATGATCCACACCGGGTTGGTGACCGGGAAGTTGGCCTCCATCTCGCGGGCGACCTCGCTGGTGGCCTTCGTCCAGACCTCGACCAGCTCCTGGCGCCGCTCCTCCTCGGTGATGACACCGCGCAGGTACTGCTTTTCGATCTTCTCCGCGTCCTTCTCGTAGCGGTCGAGGATCTCGGCCTTCTTCGGCGGCGTGACGACGTCGTCAATCGCGATCGTGATGCCCGAGCGGGTCGCCCAATGGAAGCCGGATGCCTTGAGCGCGTCCAGCGTCTGTGCGACGGCCACCTTCGGATAGCGCTCTGCCAGGTCGTTGACGATCTGGCCGAGCTCCTTCTTCGTCACGCCGTAGTTGACGAACCGGTAGTCGGTCGGCAGGAGGTCGTTGAACATGCAGCGACCGAGGGAGGTCTCCAGACGCACCGGCGAACCTGGCTCCCAGCCGGCAGGTGGGGTCCACGGCGCGACGCCGGGGCCGTTGTCGACACTCGGCACGCCGTCCACCCGGATCTGTACCCGGTCCTGCAGGTTGAGGTCTCCGCGGTCCAACGCCATCCGGGCCTCAGCAGGAGTACTGAAAATCGGGATGTCGCGGGCCCCCTTGCCGGTGACCAGGTCGTGACGCTCACGGGTCAGGTGGAACAGCCCGAGAATCATGTCCTGCGTCGGCATGGTGACCGGCCGGCCATCGGCGGGCTTGAGGATGTTGTTGGTGGACAGCATCAAGATGCGCGCTTCGGCCTGCGCCTCAGCCGACAGCGGCAGATGCACAGCCATCTGGTCGCCGTCGAAGTCGGCGTTGAAGGCGGTACAGACCAGCGGGTGGATCTGGATCGCCTTGCCCTCGACCAGCTGGGGCTCGAACGCCTGGATACCGAGACGGTGCAGCGTGGGTGCGCGGTTCAGCAGCACCGGGTGCTCACGGATGACCTCTTCGAGGACGTCCCAGACCACCGGGCGGGCACGCTCCACCATCCGCTTGGCTGACTTGATGTTCTGCGCGTGGCTCAGGTCGACCAGCCGCTTCATCACGAACGGCTTGAACAGCTCGAGCGCCATGCCCTTGGGCAGGCCGCACTGGTGCAGCTTCAGCTGGGGGCCGACGATGATGACCGACCGGCCGGAGTAGTCGACACGCTTGCCGAGCAGGTTCTGACGGAACCGACCCTGCTTGCCCTTGAGGAGATCAGATAGCGACTTGAGCGGACGGTTGCCCGGGCCGGTCACCGGCCGGCCACGGCGGCCGTTGTCGAACAGCGCGTCGACCGACTCCTGCAGCATCCGCTTCTCGTTGTTGACGATGATCTCGGGGGCGCCGAGATCGATCAGTCGCTTGAGGCGATTGTTGCGGTTGATGACGCGGCGGTACAGGTCGTTGAGGTCGGAGGTGGCGAAGCGGCCGCCGTCGAGCTGCACCATCGGACGCAGGTCCGGCGGGATCACCGGCACGCAGTCGAGCACCATGCCCAGCGGGGAGTTCGTCGTGTTGAGGAAGGACGCCACGACCTTGAGCCGCTTGAGCGCGCGCAGCTTCTTCTGGCCCTTGCCGCTGCGGATGGTCTCGCGCAGATCGTCGGCCTCGGCGGCGAGGTCGAAGTTGCGCAGCAGTGTCTGCAGGGACTCGGCGCCCATGCCGCCCTCGAAGTACTCCCCGAAACGATCGCGCAGTTCGCGGTAGAGCAGCTCGTCACTGATCAGCTGCTTGACGTCGAGCTTGCGGAAGGTGTCCATCACCTCGTCGAGTCGGTCGATCTCGCGCTGTGCACGGTCGCGCAGCTGACGCATTTCGCGCTCGCCGCCCTCGCGGACCTTGCGGCGGACATCGCTCTTGGCGCCCTCTGCCTCCAGCTCGGCGAGGTCGGTCTCCAGCTTCTTGGCGCGGGCGTCGATGTCGGAGTCGCGCTTCTTCTCCAGGGTCGACTTCTCCGCGCTGATCTCGGCCTCGAGGCTCGGCAGGTCGCGGTGACGCTCCTCCACGTTTACCTTGGTGATCAGGTACGCCGCGAAGTAGATGATCTTTTCGAGGTCCTTGGGTGCCAGGTCGAGCAGGTAGCCGAGCCGGGACGGAACGCCCTTGAAGTACCAGATGTGGGTGACCGGGGCGGCCAACTCAATGTGGCCCATCCGCTCTCGGCGCACCTTGGCGCGGGTGACCTCGACCCCACACCGCTCACAGATGATTCCCTTGAAGCGCACGCGCTTGTACTTGCCGCAGTAGCACTCCCAGTCCCGGGTGGGGCCGAAGATCTTCTCACAGAACAAGCCATCCTTCTCGGGCTTGAGCGTGCGGTAGTTGATCGTCTCGGGCTTCTTCACCTCGCCGTGGCTCCACTGGCGGATGTGGTCAGCGGTGGCCAGGCCGATACGCAGCTCGTCGAAGACATTGACGTCGAGCAAGATGTTCCTTCTCTCTAAATTCTGACTAGCGGTTGCTCGGTGGCCGTGATGCCCGTGTGCTCACGAGAGCATCACGACCGCGGGCAATGACTCAGACTTCTTCGACAGAGCTCGGCTCGAAGCGGCGGGACAGGTCGATGCCCAGTTCTTCGGCCGCGCGGTAGACGTCGTCGTCGGTGTCGCGCATTTCGACGGCCATACCGTCACTGGACAGCACCTCGACGTTCAGGCACAGCGACTGGAGTTCCTTCAGCAGCACCTTGAACGACTCGGGGATACCCGGTTCGGGGATGTTCTCGCCCTTGACTATCGCCTCGTACACCTTGACGCGACCGAGGATGTCGTCGGACTTGATCGTCAGCAACTCCTGGAGCGCGTAGGCCGCACCGTAGGCCTGCATTGCCCAGCACTCCATCTCCCCGAAGCGCTGACCGCCGAACTGGGCCTTTCCGCCCAGCGGCTGCTGGGTGATCATCGAGTACGGGCCGGTCGAGCGTGCGTGGATCTTGTCGTCGACGAGATGCAGCAGCTTCAGGATGTAGACGTAACCCACCGACACTGGCTCCGGGAACGGGTCACCGGACCGGCCGTCCATCAGCCGCGCCTTGCCGGTGGCACCGATGAGCTGCTCACCGTCTCGGGTGGGCAACGTCGAGGCCAGCAGGCCGGTGATCTCGTCCTCCTTGGCGCCGTCGAAGACGGGAGTGGCGACATTGGTGTCCGGCGATCCGGTGCGCGCTTGCGCCGAGAGGCGGGCAGCCCACTTCGGGGTGCCCTCGATCTGCCAGCCGGTCTTGGCCACCCAGCCGAGATGCGTCTCGAGGACCTGGCCGACGTTCATCCGACTGGGCACGCCCAGCGGGTTGAGCACGATGTCGACCGGTGTGCCGTCCTGGAGGAACGGCATGTCCTCAGGCGGCAGGATCTTCGCGATGACGCCCTTGTTCCCGTGCCGTCCAGCGAGTTTGTCGCCATCCTGGATCTTTCGCTTCTGCGCGATGTAGACGCGCACCAGCTCATTCACCCCCGGCGGCAGTTCGTCGCCATCCTCGCGGCTGAACACGCGCACGCCGATGACCTTGCCGGCTTCGCCGTGCGGAACCTTGAGGGAGGTGTCGCGAACCTCGCGGGCCTTCTCCCCGAAGATCGCCCGCAGCAGGCGCTCCTCAGGGGTCAGCTCGGTCTCGCCCTTGGGCGTCACCTTGCCGACCAGCACGTCACCGGGAACGACGTCGGCACCGATCCGCACGATGCCGCGGTCGTCCAGGTCAGCGAGGACCTCCTCGGACACGTTCGGGATGTCGCGCGTGATCTCCTCGGCGCCCAGCTTGGTGTCGCGCGCATCGACCTCGTGCTCCTCAATGTGGATCGAGGTGAGCACGTCGTCCTGCACGAGACGCTGGTTGAGGATGATCGCGTCCTCGTAGTTGTGGCCTTCCCATGGCATGAACGCCACGAGCAGGTTCTTGCCGAGCGCCATCTCGCCCTCGTCGGTGGACGGCCCGTCGGCGATGACCTGACCGGACTCGACGCGGGCTCCCTCCTCGACTATCGGCTTCTGGTTGAAGCTGGTGCCCTGGTTGGACCGGGCGAACTTCGCCAGCCGGTAGGTCTGGTGGGTGCCGTCGTCGGCCATCACGGTGATGTAGTCGGCGGACAACTCGGTGACCACGCCCGCCTTTTCGGCGGTTACAACGTCAGCCGCGTCGACAGCGGCGCGCAGCTCCATCCCGGTACCGACCAGAGGTGCCTCGCTGCGCAGCAGTGGGACCGCCTGACGCTGCATGTTCGCGCCCATCAGTGCACGGTTGGCATCGTCGTGTTCGAGGAACGGAATCATGGCCGAGGCGACCGACACCATCTGGCGCGGTGACACGTCCATGTAGTCGACCTCGTTGGGCTCGATGAGGTCGACCTCGCCGCCCTTCTTGCGGACCAGGACGCGCTCGGTGAAGTTGCCCTCGGCGTCGATGAGCGCGTTTGCCTGCGCGATGACGTGCTTGTCTTCCTCGTCAGCGGAAAGGTAGTCGATCTGGTCGGTGACCCGGCCGCCGGTGACCTTGCGGTACGGGGTCTCCACGAAGCCGAATGCGTTGACCCGTCCGTAGGACGCCAGCGAGCCAATCAGACCGATGTTCGGGCCTTCCGGGGTCTCGATCGGGCACATGCGGCCGTAGTGCGAGGGATGGACGTCACGGACCTCCATGCCGGCTCGATCGCGGGAGAGGCCGCCGGGACCAAGCGCCGACAGGCGCCGCTTGTGCGTCAGCCCGGCCAACGGGTTGGTCTGGTCCATGAACTGCGAGAGCTGGCTGGTGCCGAAGAACTCCTTGATGGAGGCGACGACCGGCCGGATGTTGATCAGGGTCTGCGGCGTGATCGCCTCGACGTCCTGAGTCGTCATCCGCTCGCGCACGACACGCTCCATCCGCGACAGGCCGACGCGGATCTGGTTCTGGATCAGCTCGCCGACCGTTCGCAGCCGCCGGTTGCCGAAGTGATCGATGTCGTCGACCTCGTAACCATCATCGCCGGCATGCAGACGGATCAGGTACTCGATCGTGCGCACGATGTCGTCCTCGGTGAGCGTGCCCGTGGTGATCGGCACATCCAGTCCGAGCTTCTTGTCCGCCTTATAACGGCCTACCTTGGCGAGGTCGTAACGCTTCGGGTTGAAGAACAGGTTCTCCAGAAGCGCCTGGGCGGATTCGCGGGTCGGCGGCTCGCCTGGGCGCAGCTTGCGGTAGATGTCGAGAAGTGCCTCGTCCGTGGACCCGATGTGGTCCTTGTCGAGGGTGGCGATAAGCGTCTCTGACCACGCGAAGTGCTCACGGATCCGGTCCGCCGACCAGCCGAGGGCCTTGAGGAGCACGGTAACCGGTTGGCGGCGCTTGCGGTCGATCCGGACGCCGACGGTCGAGCGCTTGTCCACGTCGAATTCGAGCCACGCGCCACGTCCGGGGATGACCTTGACGCTGTAGACGTCGACGTCGGAGGTCTTGTCCAGCGTGCGGTCGAAGTAGACACCGGGTGAGCGCACCAGCTGGCTGACGACTACGCGCTCAGTGCCGTTGATGACGAAGGTGCCCTTACGGGTCATCATCGGGAAGTCGCCCATGAACACCGTCTGCGACTTGATCTCACCTGTGGTGTTGTTGGTGAATTCGGCGGTGACGAACAACGGGGCGGCGTACGTCATGTCCTTGTCCTTGCACTCCTCGATCGACGCCTTGACGTCCTCGAAGCGCGGGTTGGAGAAGGACAGGCTCATCGAGCCCGAGAAGTCCTCGATCGGAGAGAGCTCGTTGAGAATCTCTTCCAGACCGGATTGGGTCGAGCTGGCGCTGCCGGCCCGGGCCTTCCAGGCGTCGTTGCCGACGAGCCAATCGAATGACTCGGTCTGCAACGCGAGGAGGTTCGGTACCTCCAATGGCTCTCGGATCTTGGCGAATGACGTACGGGGCGGGGATCCCGGGATACCGAACGGCTTGCCGTTTGCGGAACTTGCCTTACCGGAGCGAGAGACTGCCAAGATGCGTCCTTCCAAGGACTACTGACCGGTGCCGAACCGCGACGCCTGCTCCCACCTGGGGCCGCGAATCACCCGAGAGCCGGGCAACACGAAGTAGGCCCTTGACGGGCCGCAGGGTGGCAGAGGGCAGCGCAAAGTTACAGTCTAGCGACTCGGGGCATGGCTAGCAAGGCCGCTCGAAACCGGCGGTCTTTTGCGTGCTCAGAAAGGGTGCCTCGTCCGGACCCCGGCGTCAAGCACCGCGGGGTGGTTTGTGGACGAAGGCGTCCGTCAGCCACCGTTGCCGGTGTTCGTCAGGTTCGACACGACCCACTGCCCGTTGACCTTGTTCAGGGTCACGACGGCACTGGACAGGTCCAGTCGCGGTGAGCCGGCTGCGGTCGTGGAGTTGGTGACCGTCTCCTGCCCGAAGACCAGGACCACCCATTGCTTGCCGTCGGCACTGACGCTGGAGATGCCCGCCTTGGCGACCTGGAACGTCTGAACCGTCTTGGTCTGGGGAGCCACAACCTTCACGGTCTGGTTCATCACCTGGACGTACTGCGTCTTCAGATTACCGGTGACGCACTTCTCACCGGCGGCCAATGCGGCTGGAATATTGCGGTAGTCGTAGGACAGGATCGCTGCCGTGCACGGCTTGGCTGCGGCCAGCACCTGTTGCTGCACCTGGGCGCGACTGTCGTGCAGCCGGCTACCCCACCACACGCCATGGCTCTGCCACGCACCGAGGGCCAGCATCGCCAGCACGGCAAGGCCGGCGACAACGGCCGGGGCCCAGCGAAGCCCACGCAGGCGCCGGTCGCGGGAGTCGGGGTCGATCTCGCGGGGGGCTTTGGGCTCTTGCGGGGCCTTGGGCTCGCGCGGGACCTTGGCGGGCTTGGTTGACAGGGATTCATTTGCGTCAACGCCACCGCCGGAGCCACGCTCGCCAGCGGCGCGCGCCGCCCGCGAGACCCCAGGTACACCGG
>JALYIS010000265.1 GCA_030775705.1 Actinomycetota bacterium | reverse complement strand
GTATCAAGGTCGGCGTGAGGACGTTGCGGCCTCCCTGTTCGTGCACCCGCAGACCGTCCGCTACCGCATGGGCCAACTGCGAGAGCTTTACGGCGATCGGCTTGACGACCCGTCGCTGGTGCTCGCGGCGTCGATCGCGCTCGCCACCATGACTCCCGAGAAGCGATGACTCCCGAGAAGCGATGCTTGCGGTGACGGCTGTCATGCGCGGATCCCGTCGAACATGATCGTTTGAATGGTCTCGGCGAGCCGTCGCTGGTGATCGCGGTCGGGCCGCCGGGCGGCCGCCAGGATGGCCGCCATGATCATGCCGATGATCGCGTCAGCGGTCGCCTCGACGTCGAGGTCGGCGCGCAGATAACCGGTCGCGATGCCGTGGGCGATGTACTGGGCGTTGAGAGCGCGAGCCAGGTCGAAGAACTCCATGACCTTGTTGCTCATCTCGGGGTCTATTCCCGGGGCCTCGAGCACGATGCGCGGCAGTCTGGGATCGTCGATCAGGATGTGGCCGAGCGCGTCGCCGATTCGCGCCCCCTGGTCACGGTAGTCAGCAAGGGTGTCGGCCGCGGCCGGTGCGTTGTCGGCCCCGAGCGCGGTGACGATGCGGGCGACGACGTCGTCGACGACGTGCTCGACGATGTCGCGCTTGTTGGCGAAGTAGCGGTAGAAGGTGCCGTGCCCGATGCCCAGGCGCGCCGCGATGTCGGCGATCCCGGTTGCGTGGTAGCCCTTCTCGGTAAAACAGTCGAACGCTGCCGCGATGATCTCGCGCCTCAGCTCCTGCTTGCGGCGCTCGACACGCGACGTCGATGCAGGTGCGGACATGCCGCCATCCTATTGCGGCACGGGCCAAAATGACATAGCATTCCGTTTCTGACGCGCTGTTCCAATACGTGAATCAGGCGAGGACGCTGCTTCCCGCACCCATTGAGAACCTTCTGGAGTCAGCCATGACCCGCTATCCCCGCATCGACCTCGGTGGCGACGCCGTGATCGTCACCGGCGGCGCGCAGGGCATCGGGCTGGCCACCGCGCATGCGTTTGCGCGGGCCGGTGCGCGCGTTGCCATCGGCGACCTCGATCTTGAGCGCGCTCGCGAGGCGGCGGCCGGGTTCGACGGCTTCGCCCACTTCCTCGACGTCACCGATCCCGAGTCCTTCTCCGAGTTCGTGTCGCGGGCGCAGGTCGAGCACGGTCCGATCGACGTCTTGGTCAACAATGCCGGCGTCATGCCGAACGGCGACTTCATCGAGCTCGGCCCGGACGTCGACCGAATGACCATGGAGGTCAACTTCTTCGGCGTGGTGAACGGCATGCGCGCCAAGCTGCCATCGATGCTCGCGCGCGGACGCGGTCACGTGGTGAATGTGGCCTCCCTTGCCGGCAAGGTGCCGCTGAAGGGCTTGGCTATCTACAACGCGAGCAAGTTCGCCGTCGTTGGCCTCACCGCTGCGACTCGCTTGGAGTACGCCGGGAGCGGCGTGTCCGTCACGGCAGTCCTCCCGTCGGCCGTGGACACCGCACTGGCCAGCGGGCTCGACATGCGGCCCATCCCCAAGGTGAGGCCTGAGGCGATCGCCGATGCCGTCGTCAACTCACTCGCATCGCGACAGGCCGAGATCGCCGTGCCTCGCTACGTCGGCACGCTTGCCGCCGCGGCCGCGATCACTCCGGAGCAGGTCCTCGGCGCGCTGCGTCGCCTCATCCGCGACGATCGCGCGCTGCGCCCGGACAAACCCGATCGCACTGCCTACCGCGATCGACTCGCCGCCCAGACTCCGACGAACCAGAGCACTGCGGTGCCGCGATGAGTACGCACACCTTCGATGCGGTCATCATCGGCGCTGGTTTCGGCGGAATGGGCGCCGCGATTGAGCTTCAGCGCCTTGGTCGGGACAACGTGTGCATCCTCGAGCGCGAGGATGATCTCGGCGGCACCTGGCACGTCAATCACTACCCCGGACTGGCCGTCGACATCCCCTCAGCGACCTACTCGTACTCGTTCGAGCCCAACCCGCATTGGACACGTCTGTTCGCGCCCGGCGCGGAGCTGAAGAAGTACGCCGAACACGTCGCCGACAAGTACGATCTGCGCCGTCACATGCGTTTCGGCCAGATCGTCGATCGCGCGAGGTGGGACGAGGACGCCCAGCTCTGGCAGATCACGACAGTCGAGGGAGCGGTGTTTGCCGGCCGGTACTTGATCACTGCAACGGGGTTCCTCTCCCAGCCCAAGATGCCTGATATCTCGGGAATCGAAGCCTTCGCCGGCAAGATCATCCACACCAGCAACTGGGACGACGAGTACGACCTCACCGGCCGGCGAGCGGCGGTCATCGGCACCGGTGCGACGGCAGTCCAACTGATTCCGACCATCGCCGATCGCCTGGCGGAACTGACGGTCTTTCAGCGAACCGCGATCTGGGTCAGCGCGAAGCCGGACTATCCGGTGCCCGCGCCGGTTCGAAGACTGTTTGCGTCCCTTCCGCTGACGCAGCGGGCGGTGCGGCTGGCGGGTGCCTCGATCCTGGAGCTGATGATGGTCGCGGGCGTGCTGCACTATCGCAATTTCAAGCTCGCGAATCGTATGGGGGAGGCGGCCTGCCGCGCACACCTACGCCGCCAGATCACGGATCCGCAATTGCGGCGCAAGCTCACGCCGGACTATTCCTTCGGCTGCAAGCGCCCGACGTTCTCGAACGACTACTACCCCGCGTTCACCAAGGACCACGTTCGCCTGGAGACCGACCGCATCTCGCACATCGACGAGCACGGCGTCGTCACCGCCGACGGGCGGCGCACCGACATCGATGTTCTGGTCCTGGCAACGGGGTTCAACCTGTGGGACACAAACTTTCCCGCGCTGGAGATCATCGGACGCGATGGTCGCAATCTCGGTGAGTTCTGGCGTGAGAACCGGTTCCAGGCCTACGAGGGAATCACCATTCCCGGGTTTCCCAACCTGCTGTCGCTGAACAGCCCCTACGCCTACAGCGGGCTGTCGTACTTCACTACGATCGAATCCCAGATGAAGCACATGGCCAGACTCTTCGCAGAGCTCGATCGCCGCGGGGTGCAGACCTTCGAAGTCAGCGAGGAGGCGAACGCCGACTTCCTGTCGCGAATGACGACCAAGGTCGGCGACAGTGTCTTCGCGTTGGGCCAGTGCGCGACTGCCAATAGCTACTACTTCAACCAGCACGGCGAGGCCACGCTGCTGCGGCCGACGACGACGTTGAACGCGTTCAGGGAGGCCGGAACGTTCCCGCTCGATGCCTACGCCTACGCCTAGACCTCGGAGGGAGGTCGAGAGCGTTGGATGGTGGTTCGGGCGGTCGATGCGGGCAGTGCTGGACGGTGTCGTCGTGACCCTCTGATCGAGGAACACCAGGATGGTCGCGGTTCGATCACCCGTAACGCCGGCGGATCCGGTCGGTCGACGCCGGCACGATCGCCTCGGACAGCGCCAGCGCGTGGCTGATCGGCGGCCGCAGGGTGCGTGGCCGGCGCACGATCGCGTGGGCGACCACCCGGGCCGCCTCATCGGCGGTGAGGGCAGGGACCCGCCGGTAGGCCTTCGTCGGTTCGATCATCGGCGTGCGGACCAGCGGCATCCGGATCGTGGTGAACCTGATCCCGTGCTCGCGCACCTCGGCCTGGACGCAGTCGCACCAAGCCTCCAGCGCGGCCTTGGACGCCGTGTATCCCGAGAACCGGGCGGGCCGGACCTGCACGGACCAGGTCGAGATGTTCACGATGTGACCACGCTCGCGCTGGCGCATGCTGGGCAACAGGGCCGTGATCAGGCGTATCGCGGCGAAGTAGTTGAGCTGCATCGGACGTTCGAAGTCATGGAAGCGTCCCTCGGAGCGCTCAGCCCGTCGCCGAATGGACAGGCCAGCGTTGTTGACCAGCACGTCGACCGGGCCCACCTCGCGCAGCACTCGGGCGACGACGGCGTCCAGGGAGGCGAAGTCGGTGAGATCGCACGGGTAGAGCCGTGCGCGCCCGCCGCTTGCCTCGATGTCTTGCCCCACCCGTTCGAGTTCGTCCGCACGGCGGGCTACCAGGACCGTCAGCGCGCCAGCCGAGGCGACGAGGCGGGCGGTGGCCTCCCCGATGCCCGAGGACGCCCCGGTAATGAGCACTGTCTTGCCGGCGACCGCTCGCGTGAGTGCGTCCGCCAGCCCCGTGTTCGCGGTGAGCCCCCTCAGCGGCGCGCCGCGGCCCGACGGGGTTACCGTGGCGCGGTTGATGGCGAGGATGAGCCCGCGCACTCGCCTGTTCATCGCTGCCTCGCGGTACCTGGGCCGGCGGGCTCGAGGGCGCGCACCAGTTCGTCGGGGAGGGGGCCCCCATTGCGAAATGCTGCGACGGCCGCGTCGGCGACCGCCGGTGAGACGCCGGCCACGCCTGCGGCCCACGCCGGAAGGTCCGGGTCGTCGAGTTCGCCGACGTCGCCGAGCACCGCGCGGTGCGCGTCGTCAAGTGCATCGATCACCGACACGATCAGGTCGAAGTAGCCCAACTCCTTTGCATCGGCGATATCGTCAGGCATCAGGGCGACCTCTCCAGTACGTCGGCAATCAGGGTCGTGAAGTGGTCGGTGATCCGCGCGAAGGTCAGCTCGTCGCTGTCCATGACCAGGCGGCCCGCGAGTTCTCCGAGAACGACCACGCTGTGTGCCAGCAGCTCCAGGTCAGCGAACCGGAACTGATGACCGCGCTCGCGAGCACCGCTCAGCAACGCGCCCACTGCGGTCAGCAGCTCCGCGCGCCGCGACCGGTAGCGGTCCCGCGCGCTGTCCGGCAGCGCATCCGCCGACATCAGCAGGATCCGCCAGGCGTCCGGTTCGGCGCGGACCGCGTCCAGCAGCGCCTGCACCGCTGGAGCGACCACGTCGTGTGCCGATCGCGCACCAGCCAGGTTTGGTGGCACGACGCGCCGCAGACGCTCAAGTGCGCGTTGCTCCTCTCGATCGAGCAGCGCGCCGTAGAGGTCCGCGCGCTCGGCGAACAGCTCGTAGACGACCGGCTTGGTGACGCCCGCCTGGCGCGCCACCCGCTCCATCGTGACAGCGCCCGCGCCATGATGTGCTGCCAGGAACAAGGCCGCGTCGAGGAGCTGTTCTCGGCGTGCGGCCACCGGCAGTCTGGGCGCGTAGCGGCGCCTGGAGGGAGCAGTCATGGCGGCTATCGTCTGTCCTCAGCGGGGTTTCGAGATTTCCTACGGTTGCGTAGCATACGGTCTGGAAGATGATTTGGACACTGCGGGCAAGGGAGTCGCCATGCGTCAGACCCACAGTCGTCTTGGTGAGCCATCGGAAACAACAGTGTGGGCGGGACGGCGATTGTCGGTCGTGGGCGCCGCGGTCGGTCATCGGCTTCCGTCGGTCAGCTACCGCGCGACTGCGGACTGGCTGTACTGGACCAGTGGCCGTCTCGGCGGTCGATGCGAGCGCGCCCCGCTCTGGGCGGTGCGCGACGCGCAGTTGCGTCAGAGCCTGCAACAGCGCGCCCGGCGCGTCGGCGATGTGGTGGTCTCGCTCCAGCACCGTGACTACCTCGATGCGCCGACCTTCGTCGTTCTGGAGGACATCGACCATCCCCGTGAGGCACACCGGCGGATCACCGAGGCGGCGCGGGCGTGTCGGCGTCGGCACGACGAGGACGCCTGACCGGTCACCAGCAAGTGGTTGAAGCCGTCAACAGGTAGCCGATCTGGCTGTGGACGGCGAGGTCCGGCGGGCGAGCATTGGCGCGGTTGACATTGACGCGACGTCAATGCCTAGCGTGGGTGAATGCCGGGAGGTCCGGCGCAGTGAATCGTTGGTGCCGGAGGGTGTGCGCGTGTCCTGGTCGATCGTGGAGGTGGCCCGCATGTCGCGGGTCACCTCGCGAACGCTTCGTCACTACGACGAGATCGGCCTGTTACCACCCGCGGGGATCGGCGGCAACGGCTATCGCTTCTACGAACACGAGGATCTGCTTCGTTTGCAGCAGATCCTCGTGCTGCGGGAGCTGGGTCTCGGGCTCGACGAGATCCGCAAGATCCTGGACGAGGAGCGTGACCCGATCCAGGCTCTGCGGGGCCACCACGAGCGACTGCTGCGCGAGCAGGGTCGACTCACTCGGCTGGCGCACACCGTCGCCCGCACGATCGATGAGCTGCAGAGCAAGCGAGGAGTCACCGCCATGACGAAGATCAACAGGCCAGAGAACCTGTTCGAGGGCTTCGACCCGACCGAATACGACGACGAAGCCCGGGAGCGCTGGCCGCAGCAGTGGGAGCAGTCCCGACAGTTCACCGACACGCTCAGCGAAGCGGATGTGGCACGGATGCAGCGTGAACAGACGGCGGCGATGATCCGGATGGCCGAGTACATGGCCGCCGGTACGCCCGTCGGTGATGAACGGGTCCAGAACGAGGTGGACACCGCCTATCGGGCGATCTGCCAGATGTGGACACCGAACGCTGACGCCTTCAAGAATCTCGGCCAGATGTATGTCGAGGATGCGCGATTCACCGCGACCTACGACCAGATCGCCGTCGGCCTCGCCGAGTATTACCGCGATGCGATGGTTGTGTACGCCGACTCGCGGCTGCGCTCGTAGTCGTTCCGGTCAGGCCGCCGTCTGGCGTCTGCTCGGCCGTGTACCGCTTAACCATCACCATATGCGTTCATCGCTAGCCTCCTCCCGCAGCCGCTCGTCGTGGATGGGAGACGTGCCATGCGGGGTTTGTCGATGTCACGGGTGGTTCTCGCGGTGCTCGGCGCCAGCCTGTTGGCTGCATCGGGCCTGCCGAGTCCGGCCGGGGCAGCACTACCGCAGTGCTGCGGGTCGGCACCTGGAACGCGATCCCCGGCAATGTCGCCAGCCTCGACGCAGCGATTGCCGCACTGCACCCCGGCGGCTGGGTGCTCATCGCCCCGGGCGACTATCACCCGGTGGCGGACTACTCGGCCACCCAGAGCGGGAGCACCTACCCCGCCGCCGTGCTCGTCAGCGCCGCGAACACGCACCTGCGCGGCATGTCGCGCACCGGCGTCATCATCGACGGCACCAAGCCAGCTTCGGCCCCGTGCTCCGCGGATCCGGCCGCGCAGGACTTCGGCCCGCTCGACTCCTCCGGCGCCCATCGCGGGCGCAACGGCCTCGAGGCGGTCGCCAACGGCGTCTATTTCGAGAATCTCACCGTGTGCAACTTTCTCGCCGGCACAGCCGACTCCGGCAACGAGATCTGGTGGAACGGCGGCGACGACACCGGCAAGGTCGGCCTCGGCTCGTGGTGGGGGAGCCACATCAGCGCGACCTCGACGTACTACGCCAACACGACCACCGCCGCCAAGTACGGGATCTTCGTCAGCAATTCGCGCGGCCCGGGCACCATCAGTGACGCTTACGCGAGCAACTTTTCGGACTCCGGGTTCTACATCGGGGCGTGCCCGAACTGCAATGCCACCATCAATCGCGCTCACTCGGAATTCAACGCGCTCGGCTACTCGGGCACCAACTCGGGCGGCAACCTCACCATCGAGAACTCGGAGTGGGACAACAACAAGACCGGCTTCGTCTCCAACAGCCAGAACAGTGCTGACCCGCCCTCGCCCCAGGACGGCTCATGCCCCAACGGTGGGACCGGCCCGACCGGGACGCACGCCTGCTGGATATTTCGCAACAACTTCGTACATGACAACAACAATCCCAACGTGCCTGCCATTGGTGACGCGGCGGTCGGTCCGGTCGGCGGCGGACTGGTCCTCGCCGGAGACCGCAACAACATCGTCGCCGGCAACAGGTTCGCGAACAACGGATCGTGGGCGGTGCTGACGACTGTCTTCCCGGACACCGCAACGGCCAACCCGCACAACGTGTCGGACTGCCACGGGGGACTGCTGGGCGGGAACGTGTTGGGCCAGCAGCTGCCCTGTCTGTACGACGACTGGGGCAACCAGGTCGTCGGGAACACCTTCAGCAACAACGGGTTCTTCGGAAACCTCACCAACGCAGACATCGCGGACCTGTCGATCCCGCCGTTGGAGCAGCCCGGTGCGCCGGGCAACTGCTTCAGCGGCAACACCTCGAGCGGCGGGGGAGCCGCCAAGACCTGGCCGGTGCTCCTGCAGCTGCTGCAGGCGCGGTGTGGCAACCCGCTCGGCTATCCCGATCCGGTGTCGACGACAGTGCTCCTCGCCGAGGTGGCCTGTGCGACGCAAGCATTGTTCACCTGTCCGTCGAACGCGCTGGCGAGCTATCCGCGCCGGACCCACGTGGTGATGGCCCCGCTGCCGCCGCAGCCGACGATGCCGAACCCCTGTTCCGGGGTCCCCGCCAACCCGTGGTGCCCGGCTGGGCCGTCGCACCCGTCCGCGTCGGTGCCGATACACCTCACGCCGAACGCGCGGATCCCTGCAGCCGTCCGGCTAGCGTCCGCGTAGCGGGGCGGGCAGGTCCCGCGCCTGCTGGACCGGTCAGAGCGCGGTGTGGTCCAGGCCGATCTGGGCCCGGATCTCGTCGAGCACGCCCATGATGTCGAGGGTTTCGCCCAGTGGCATCAGGGGACTCTCGGTCAGTCCGGCGCGCAGGCACCGGTTCACCTCAGCAGCTTCGAACTCCATGCCGCGCCCGCCCGGCGGTGTGGAGAATGACTCGAGTACCCGCTCGTCCCGGGACACCACCCGCATCGAGGTCGGCGTGTAGAACCAGCCGTCGATCTCGAGTCTGGCCTCGGTGCCGTGGATCACCGCGGGATTGTTCGACTTCGCCGCGAGTGAGGTGGTAAGCACCGCGTGCGCACCACTGGGATACCGCAGGATCATCGACGTCGTTGCGTCGACACCGGTGAACGCGGGTGTGGACACCGCGGTGACTGACGAGGGCGGCCCGAGGACCAGGTGCGCGAAGGACACCGGGTAGACCCCGAGGTCGAGCAGGGCGCCGCCGCCGAGGGACGGCGCAAACAGCCGGTGACTGGCATCCTGTGGGAACCACTGGCCATGCTCGGCGGTCAGGTACACCAGGTCGCCGAGGGTCCCCGCGGCCAGAATCTGCCGCAGTCGGGCGACGTGCGGCAGGAATCTCGTCCACATCGCCTCCATCAGGAAGACGCTCGCCGAACGTGCCGCGTCGACCATCTGCTGCGACTCGCGGCGGTCCATCGCGAACGGCTTTTCGCATAGCACGGCCTTGCCGTGCTCGATCGCCAGCAACGTGGCGTCGCGATGCACAGGGTGCGGCGGCGAGACATAGACGACGTCCACGTCCGGGTCGGCGACCAGATCGGCGTAGGAGCCGTGTCGGCGCGCGATGCTCAAGTCGGGTGCGAACGCATCTGCCGAGGACCGGCTCCGTGAGCCGACCGCAACGATCTCACAGTCCGGCAGGCTGCGCAGGTCCTGCGCGAAGGTGCGGGCGATGCCGCCGGTGGCCATCAGTCCCCAGCGGATGGGTGCGCTCATGCGACAGGCTCAATGAGGTTCACCAGCGCCATTGTGATCATTCGAAGCCCCAGCGACAACGTCTATGCTGACTTACATGGTCTTAACGCGCGGATCCCGGCTTGTCGCGGCGACCGCGGCCGTGGCCGCGACTGCCCTGCTGCTCTCCGGGTGTGGGTCATCGCACCACGTCGCCGCGCCGGCGTCGAGCGCACCAGTCGGATCTTCGAGCGCCGCGTCAGGGACAACCGGCAGTGGCGCCGACTACTACGTCTCCATCGGCGACTCCTACGCGGCCGGGTATCAGCCCACCGGGCCCAACAGCGGTACTACCACCCGAAACGGATTCGCCTACCAGGTCGTCACCGGCGCGGTCGCCAAGGGCTACCACCTCGATCTGGTAAATCTCGGCTGCGCGGGCGCCACCACGACGTCTGTGCTCCAGTCGGCCGGCTGCCCGGCGCAAGCACTGGGTCCGGGCGCGGACGGCTACCCGCACAGCACGCAGGCTGCTGCCGCGGTCGCCTTCCTGGGAGCACACCGCGGCCACATCGCCCTGATCACGGTCGCGCTCGGGGGCAACGACGTCACCGGCTGCGCCGAGGCGGCGAACGCAACGACGTGCGTCGAGTCCGCGCTGACCAAGATCAAGGCCAACCTGGGCGCCTTGCTCAGCCAAGTACGAGCCGCAGCCGGTGTGGGCACACCGATCGTCGGGATCACCTACCCTGACGTTCTGCTCGCGGACGCCCTGTCGAAGGACTCGGCGCGACAGAGCCTGGCCCAGCTGTCCGTCGTGGCGTTCAAGTCGCTGATCAACCCGACCCTCAAGGCGACCTATGCCGCACAGGGCGCGGCCTTCGCCGACGTGACCGAGGCAACCGGTGCCTACGGACCGCTGACGGCAACCACCACCGTGGCGCCCTACGGCACGATCCCGACCCCGGTCGCGAACATCTGTCGGCTGACCTACATGTGCCAGTTTCAGGACATCCATCCGCGGACCAGCGGCTACGCGCTCATCGCCGGGCTGATCGTGGCGGCCCTGTCGGCCCACTGAGGGCTGCCGGCGCGGACCGCCGACGAGCTGGCCGGCGTGGTCGCTTCGGCAACGGCCGAGCGCCGTCAGGATTGGACGACGAGGGTGCCGGCCATCTCCGAGTGATACGTGCAACCGAACGGGTAACTGCCCGCCTTGGCCGGCGCGGTGAAGGTGGCGGTGCCTGCGTTGCCGGCGATGTTCCCGGTGTCGAACAGGTGCGTCTGCTTGTCGGTGAGCGTGTGTGCGACCGAGTCCTGGTTGGTCACCGTGACCTTCTGACCGGGCTTGACGGTGAGCGCCCCGCTGAAACCGAAGTTCTTTATCGTGATGCCCGACGCGGTCGTCGACGGACCGGTGCCCGTTGGGCTCGAGGACGCTGGCATCGACATCGACATCGACATCGACATCGACGTAGAGGCCACGGGGGTCCCGGAGCCGCCAGCGTTCGTTGTCTTGGCAGCGGAACTGCAGGCTGCAAGCGGAAGGCAGAGGACGAGCAGGGACGCGAAAGCGGTGTATGGCTTCATGTCAGCTCTCACGCTGGGGCGTCGGCTGCGGTTCAATCCGACGCCATGACCAGCATCCTCGCCCGCGACGGCGACCCGCGCCGATCGTCATCGATCTCGCAGACCTGGTGCGATGGAAGCGGGCGGGCGTCGGCGCGTCCGGGCACACGCTGGGCGAATTCGCGCGGTGGCGAGACCGGGCGCCTTCCTGCTGGTAGACCAGCCCTGGCAGGGTGCAATTACGGTGCGAGCAGTGTGGTCGCGGTGACCGGCCGCAGGCCGCGGGCTGTCAGGTCGTCGAGCACCGATGGCATAGCGGCGACCGTGCCGGGGTGCCCGAAGTGCATACTCACAATCGATCCGGCGGTTGCCGTAGCGACATGGGCGCGCACAGCCGCAGGACCCGGATCGGTGTAGTCCAGGGAGTCGATGTCATAGGACAGGCACACCCGGTAGCCGGCCTCGCCGGCGAGGGTGCGGACCAGCGGCGTCGCGAACTGGGTCTGCGATGGGCGAAATACCTCGCCACCGGTTCCGGCGAGCGACCGCAGCACGTCCCGGCATCGGACGATCTCGCTTCGTGCGGCCGCGGTGTCCAGGCTGTCGATGTCGAGGTGGTTGAACGTGTGGTTGCCGAGCTCGTGCCCGGCGCCAAGGATCTCGGACGCCATGGCCGGGTTGGCGGCCAGCCAGCTGCCCACCGCCAGGACGGTGACCTTCGCGTGATGCGTGGCGAAGATGGCAAGCAGCTCACGGGCTATGCCGGGATCGCCTGCCCCGTGGAAGGTGAGGGCGACCTGCGGCCTCGTCCCGGCGCCGCGCCGGTATTCGACTGCGGGGCCGGGGCCGGCTGCGGGCGTGCTGGCGCCGGGCGGGGTCGAGGGCATCGCTGTGGCGGGCGCGGACGATGGGCCGTGGGTGACGGTCGCGCTCGAGGGGGCACTTGCAGTACTCGCATGCCGCGTGGTCGCGGCACGCCCGCAACCCGCGAGGACCGAAGCCCCTACGACAGCGCCCAAGCCGAGCGCGCCCCGCCGTGAAATCGCCACGATCCGATGATCTCATCTGCCTCTCTGCGCCGAGATTCCGACGTGGATCAGGTCAGCGGATCCTCACCAGGCGCGGCAGTTCCTCACGGGAACTGAAGCGAAGGCTGGAGACCCTCTCACCGCCGCGCCAGGCGTTGAACGCCTTGAGGTAGAGCGCGAGGTGTTCGCGACCCTCCCGGCGCCGCACCGTCTGACCGGGCTGTGCGCGTGCCATTCCGAACATGACCCGGCGGAATACCAGCCTCGGGTCGCCCTTGGCCAGGCCGGCGCCCTCGATGATTCCGTCGAACCATTCCTCCATCTCGGCGCGCCTGCTGACCCGGGAAGCCAGATAGCTGGAGGCGCCCGCTGCGCTCTTCAGCATTCCGGTGGCCGTGGCGATCTGCTCACCGACGGTGACGAAGTCCCGCAGCTTCGGATGCTGCTCGAGGGTCTCCACGATCTGGTGGTTGGTCACAGCGGCAGCACCTCCCGACCAGTTCAGGTCGGGACGATTCTCATAAAGCCACACCGTGCGGACCATCGTCGCCAGCGTCGCCGAGGACTTCTCACCTTCGATGGCCAGCACGTCCGCGGCGTTGCGGCGCTTGCCGGTATCTAGGACGTCGAAGGTTCCCTCGTCCACGTCGGTGAACACGGTCATCTCCACCGGCGTATCCGCCTCGATGACTGCAGCAAGCCGGTGCTGGCCGTCAACGAGCACCCCGTTGACATCAAAGGCGATGCCCTGGTGGGTGACCATCCAGTCACCGCGGGCCATCGCATCGGCGAACGCACGCACCACCTGACGTGACAGGGGACGGTTGATCGTATTGGCCGCCAGCATCTCCGCAGCCTTTGCCGGCGTGATCGTCTGCACTCTGGAACGCATCTGTTCGGTGCCCATCTACTCGGATCATCGCAACGTACCGCGCCCGCTCACCCGGGTCACAGGTGCCGACCACAAGTTGGTGCGCCGGGTGTCCGGCTCAGCCGCCGGCCATCGCACCGATGACCAGGAACGGCTCGGCGCCGTCCACTACGGCCCGGGGGAGAGCGGCGTCCGGCGACTCGTGCGACAGGTCCTGTTCGCAGGCGAAGAACCGCACGAAGGCGCGGCGCTGGCCGGTGACCGGATCGCGCAGGGTGCCGCGGAGTGCGGGGTGGATACGTTCGAGCTGGTCGAGCACTCCTCGCTGGGTCGGCGTTGCGTCCAGGGTGATCTCACGTTCGCAGCCCGCCAGCTGGCGCAGGTGAGCGGGCAGCACGACCCGAATCGTCACAGCGTCTGCACCTCTACGGACAGCACCGACGGTAGGTCGCGCACGATCGGGGCCCAGGTGTCACCGGAGTCGGGGGAGGCATAGACCTGCCCGCCGGTGGTGCCGAAGTACACACCGCAGTCCTCGAGGGTGTCGACCGCCATCGCGTCACGCAACACGTCGACATAGCAGTCGCGCTGCGGCAGCCCGTCGGTGAGCGCCTCCCACTCGTCCCCGCCAGTACGGCTGCGATAGACGCGCAGCTTCCCCTCGGGCGGATAGTGGTGCGAATCGCTGGTAATGGGTACGACGTACACGGTCTCCGGATCATGGGCATGGACGGTGATCGGGAATCCGAAGTCGCTGGGCAGGTTGCCGCTGATCTCATGCCAGTGGTCGCCGCCGTCGTCGCTGCGCATCACGTCCCAGTGCTTCTGCATGTAGAACGTGTCCGGGCGGTCCGGGTGCACGGCGAGGTTGTGGACACAGTGGCCCACCTCCGCGGCCGGCGACGGGATTCCGTCAGAGAGCAGGCCCTGGTTGATCGGGCGCCAGGAGACCCCGCCGTCGTCGGTGCGGAACACCCCGGCCGCGGAGATGGCCACGGTCATCCGGGCTACGTCGCGCGGATCCAGCACAATCGTGTGCAGGCACATGCCGCCGGCCCCGGGCTGCCACTGCGGACCGGAACTGTGCTCCCGCAGCGCCGGCAACTCCTGCCAGGTCGCGCCCGCGTCGCCGCTGCGGAACAGCGCCGCATCCTGGATCCCGGCGTACAGCAGGTCCGCGTCGACCGGTGACGGTTCCAGATGCCAGACGCGGGAGAACTCCCACGGGCGTAGCGTGCCGTCGTACCACTGGTGCTGGCCAGCAGCCGTCGCATAGGCGAAGTCGTTGCCGACCGGTTCCCAGGTCCGACCGCCGTCCTCGGAGCGCTGGATCACCTGGCCGAACCAGCCGCCCGACGGCGCGGCCCAGATCCGGTCAGGGGCAAGGGGCGACCCTGCCATGTGGTACACCTCCCACCCCGCGAAATGGGGGCCCTCGACCCGCCAATCCTGGCGACGCTCGTCCGAGGTGAGCACGAACGCCCCCTTGCGCGTGCCGACCAGAACCCGTACTCCGCCCATGTCAACTCCTCGGTCGCCGCGTGTGGCTGGATGTCGCTGGATATGTTGCAGGCTAGAACTCTGCGCTGACATTGGCATACTGCGCCCATGGCCTACGACGAGGATCTTGCCAACCGGCTGCGCGAGATGCTGGCGAACCAGCACGGCGTCACCGAGAAGGCGATGTTCGGTGGCCTGGCCTTCCTGGTGAACGGCAACCTGGCCGTGAGCGCCAGCGGTCAGGGCGGCCTGCTGCTACGCGCCGACCCGGCGCAGACCGAGGAGTTGACGCGCGCTGCCCACGCGCAGCCCTTCATGATGCGTGGGCGGGCGATGGACGGCTGGCTGAGAGTTGAGCCGGACGGGATCGAGACCGACGCGCAGCTGAGTCGCTGGGTGGGCCTCGGGGTGGCCCGCGCGCTGGATTTCCCGCCAAAATGAGCGGTGCTGACCCGTCGATGTGCGAGGTGGTGCTGGACGCACTGGGCTGGCCGCCGGCGGCTGGGTAGCGTGGCGCGATGGCCACAAAAGCTCGAGCCTACAAAGTTCGCCCCCCAGCCGCGGCAGCCAGGCCAGGACCGACTGTGTTCATCCTGTTCGGCGCCACCGGCGACCTCGCCAAGCGCATGGTGCTGCCGGCGTTCTACACGCTCGCAGCCAAGGGCCTGCTACCCGAGGACTGGGTTCTGGTGGGCAACGGGCGCGGCGATGTGGCGCACGAGGACTTTCGTGGCCACGTTCGCCAGTCGCTGATCGAGTCCGGAACCGCCCCCGAGCCGCGGTCGTGGCGAGAGTTCTCCCAACGGTTGCTTTTCGCCGGCGGCGGGTTCGACACCGATGACCCCGGCAGTCTGCTCGATGTCATCGCCCAGGCGCGAACACAGGTAGGTCCAGGCGCCGAATTGGTGCACTATCTCGCGATCCCTCCTCTGACGTTCACCGAAGTCACCAAGGCGCTCGGGGTCCACGGTCTCGCCAGAAAGGCCCGGGTCGTGTACGAGAAGCCGTTCGGCACCTCACCGGCCGCGTTCCGCGGTCTTGATCGCGCCGTCCACTCGGTGCTGGCAGAGGATCAGGTCTATCGGATCGATCATTTCCTGGGCAAGGAGGCGACCCAGAATCTGCACGTGATGCGCTTCGGCAACAGTCCGTTCGCCGCTATGTGGAACAACAGGCACATCGAGTCCGTCCAAATCGACGTCCCGGAGAAGTTGGGGGTCACGGACCGTGCGCTGTTCTACGACGCGACCGGCGCGACACTGGACATGCTCATCACGCATTTGTTCCAGGTCGCCGCCGAGGTCGCGATGGAGCCGCCGGCCAGTCTCAGCGCGACCGATCTGCAGGCGGCACGCGAGCGGGTCATCAGATCATTTCGGCCGCTGGACCCAGGCGAGGTGGTGCTCGGGCAGTTCACCGGCTACCGCGACGTCCCTGGCGTCGCCGCCCGGTCGAAGACCGACACCTATGTCGCGGCGAAGCTGTGGATCGACAACCCGCGCTGGCGCGGTGTTCCGTTCCTCCTGCGCACGGGCAAGCGGATGGCCGCCAGTGAGCAACGCGTCAGCGTGATCCTTCGGCCGCCGGCTGGGCCGCTCGCCGGCCTACCCCGAGACGCGAATGTGCTGTCGTTCTCGTTGGCCGGCGCGGGTGAGATCGATCTGTCGCTAGTCGCCAAGACACCCGGTCCGGCGCTCGAGCTCAACGTTGCCACGGCGCGGATCTCGCTGACGGATCTGTCGGGGGCCGATCCACTGCCGCCCTACGTGCGGCTGATCCACGACGTGCTGATCGGCGACCGCTCGCTGTTCACCCGGCCCGACGGCCTGGCCGCGGTGTGGCGGACCGTCCAGCCGCTGCTGACGGCCCGACCCCGGGTCTCCGCTTACGCGCCCGGTTCCTGGGGGCCGGCCCGGGCTCGGGCGCTCGCCGCGCCGTCGGGCTGGCTGGTCGGCGAGTAGCCAGCCGACCACTACTCGCGCGGCCGATTGTCGACGATGCGGCGCATCTTGCCCAGCGAGCGTTCGATGCCGTCAGCCGGCAGAACCTCGACGGCGACGCTCACCCCGATGG
>JALYIS010000264.1 GCA_030775705.1 Actinomycetota bacterium | reverse complement strand
CGTGCCCTTCGCCGACTCCGACGATCTCGTCGAGCACGTGGTCGGTCAGCCGCTGACAGCGATCTTCGCCGCAGGCGGCGAGCCGGCCTTCCGGCTGGCCGAGGAGCAGGCGGTGGTTCAGGCGCTGTCAACGTTCGACGGGGTGCTCGCCCTTGGTGGCGGGGCCCTGACCTGGGCACCGACACACAGCGCGGTGCTCGACAGCGGTGTGCCGGTGGTGCTGCTGAGAGCCGCGCTCGCGACCTTGGTGGTGCGTGTCGGGGACGGTCATACCCGCCCGATGTTGGCGGTCGATCCGGCGCAGCGACTGAGCACGCTGGCCAGTGATCGGGAGCAGGTCTACCTCGACTGTGCGACCTTCAGCGTCGACACTGACACCCGCACGCCCGGTCAGGTGGCGGCAAGCATCGCCGCTCGGCTGCACGAGCGGCAGGCGCGCCGATGACCGGCTCGATGAAGCAGGTCACCCGGGTCACCGTGTCGGGGGCGGCCCCCTATGACGTGGTCATCGGCACCGGTGTCCTCGACGAGCTGGCCCGGGTCCTCGAGGGCGCGAGCAAGGTAGCGATCGTGCACCCGCCGGTGCTCGCGGATCGAGCCGGATCGGTCCGCGAGCGGCTCGAACAACATTCGATCGAGGTGCACCTGCTCGAGGTCCCGGAGGGCGAGGCAGCCAAGACGGTGGCTGTCGCGGCGAGCTGCTGGGATGCGCTCGGGACGGCAGGTTTCACTCGGTCCGACGCGATCGTCGGCCTCGGCGGGGGCGCCACCACTGATCTGGCCGGCTGGGTCGCGGCCGCGTGGTTGCGCGGCGTTCGAGTCGTTCAGCTGCCGACCACGCTCGCGGGCATGGTCGACGCCGCGGTCGGGGGAAAGACGGCGGTGAACACCGACAGCGGCAAGAACCTGGTGGGCTCGTTTCACCCACCTGTCGGCGTGCTGTGCGATCTCGACGTCCTGGGTACCGTGCCGCCGGCGGACTACGCGGCCGGCCTGGCCGAGGTGGTCAAATGTGGCTTCATCGCCGACCCCGACATCCTGACGCTGGTGGAGGCCGATCTCGGCTCGGTCACCACCGCGGGCAACCCGGCCGAACGGGAGCTGATCGAACGCTCGGTGCGGGTCAAGGCGCGGGTCGTGGGCGAGGATCTGACCGAGCAGGGCGTGCGCGAGGTCCTTAACTATGGGCACACGCTTGGCCACGCGATCGAGCGCGCTGAGTCGTACCGGTGGCGTCATGGGGACGCGATCTCGGTCGGGCTGGTGTACGCCGCGGTCCTCGCCCGGCGGACGGGTCGTCTCGATGATCGGACTACTGAGCGCCACCGCGACATTCTCTTCGGGCTGGGGCTGCCCACGACCTACCGGCGGGGGGCCTTCGAGCAGCTGCTCGACACCATGCGCGTCGACAAGAAGGCACGCGGGAACCGGATCCGATTCATCCTGCTCGATGGCCTGGCCAGGCCGGTCACGGTGGATGATATCGATCCAGCGGTTCTTGCCGCCGCTTACGAGGAGGTTTCGCTGTGAGCGTTGCGATCGAGGACCCCGGCGCGCCGGGGTCCCCACGACGCGTACTTGTGTTGAACGGACCGAATCTGGGGCGTCTTGGCTCCCGCGAACCCGATGTCTACGGTGCGGCTACCTATCGCGAACTAGCCGCGCTGTGCGTTGGTGGGGGGGCCGAGCTGGGGCTGGACGTCCACGTGCGCCAGACCGAGGCCGAGGCGGAGCTGCTCGGGTGGCTGCATGAGGCGGCTGACTCGCGAACGCCCGTCGTGCTCAACGCGGCAGCCTGGACGCATACGTCGATCGCGTTGGGGGACGCCTGTGCGATGCGGACCGCGCCCCTCGTCGAGGTACACATCAGCAACATCCATTCACGCGAGCCCTTCCGCCACCACAGCTACGTGTCGGCCCACGCCGACGGGGTGATCGTCGGTCTCGGCGTCGACGGCTACGTTCTCGCGCTGTCCTGGATTTCATCACGACTCGAACGCGAATCAGCTGGTTCGTGACCCAAAGCCTCTTACCTGAGTCAAGCTGTGCGGGAAACTCCCAACGATCGACAGGAAGCCGGGATGTCGGGCAGCGGAAGCGTCGAGGCGTTCGATCGCCGTGCTGAGGACTACGAGCGCGGCCCTCGGGCGCGGTTTCATTTCACGGTGACTCAGCGGACCGCCGATCTTGCCCTGGAGGTCACCCCGCTCCCGCTTCGGGTGCTCGACGTGGGTTGCGGCACCGGGATGCTCCTGCGCGAGATGGTGGCCCGGATACCGAACGCCATCGAACTCGTCGGCGCCGACCCAGCCGAACGGATGCTGGCGGTAGCCCGGACCCGGGCCGAGGGCAATGAGCGGTTTGTGGAATGCGTCGCCGAGGATCTCCCGTTCGCCTCCGGGCACTTCGATCTGGTGATCAGCACAACCTCCTTCGATCACTGGGGCGACCAGAGCGCGGGGCTGGCCGAGGTGCGCCGAGTGCTGCGACCCGGAGGGACCTTCGTCTTGGCAGACATCTGTGCTGCTTGGCTTTCCGAAAGCCGGGGGCAGGCGCGCGCGCGCACGCCGCACCGCGTCGTCGAGCTGCTCGAACGTACCGGGCTGTCGGTAGTTTCTCGACGGACGATCTACCGGATCGCCGGCCTGCCCCTGGTGCGGGCTTTCGTCGCTCGCCCCGCCGTCGCCAACGACCCGACCGATGGGTGACTGGTCCAATGCCGTCGTCCGGGCAGCCGCTGACTTCGCCTAGACTCGGTGGTTGGCCGCCGTCAACGGGCGCGCGGCGATCGCAGCAGGGAGACGAAAGCTGTCGTGGCAACCACCAACGACCTCAAGAACGGTCTGGTCCTCAATATCGACGGCCAGCTGTGGACGGTCACCGAGTTCCAGCACGTGAAGCCGGGCAAGGGCGGCGCGTTCGTACGCACCACGCTCAAGAACGTCCTGTCGGGCAAGGTGGTCGACCGCACGTTCAACGCAGGTATGAAGGTGGAGACGGCGACCGTGGACAAGCGGGGGATGACCTTCTTGTACAAGGAGGGCGCCGACTTCGTGTTCATGGACGCAGACACCTACGACCAGATGCACGTCCCGGCGCCGACCGTAGGGGACAACGCGAACTACCTGCTCGACAACGCCGACGTGACGGTAGCCGTCCACGAGGGTGTGGCTCTGTTCATCGAGCTCCCCACCAGTGTTGAACTTCTCATCAGCCACACCGACCCCGGCGTCCAGGGTGACCGGGCCACCGGCGGCACCAAACCCGCCACCCTTGAGACCGGTGCCGAGATCCAGGTTCCGCTCTTCGTCACGACCGGGGAGAAGGTCAAGGTGGACACCCGCGATGGCCGGTATCTTGGCCGGATCAACAGCTGACGGGTGAGCGCCCGCAGCAAGGCCCGCAAGCGCGCGCTGGACGTTCTCTACGAGGCTGACCTGCGAGGCGTGGATCCGGCGAGCACCCTCGCCGAGCGGATCGCACTGGCCGACCCCCCGGTCAACACGTACACGGTGACCCTCGTGGAGGGCGTGTGTGCGCACGCTGGGCGTATCGACGAGATACTCGCCCGGTTCGCCGACGGCTGGACGGTGGCTCGGATGCCGGACGTGGACCGTGCCCTGCTGCGTGTCGGAGTGTTCGAGTTGCTTTGGTGCGCCGATGTCCCTGACGCCGTGGTCATCGATGAAGCCGTCGAGCTGGCCAAGAGCCTGTCCACCTATGAGTCCCCACGCTTCGTGAACGGCGTGCTGGGACGGGTGGTGCGTGAGCGTCCCGACATCGAGTCGACACTCGTCGGCGAGGAGTAACGCCTTGGCGAGCGCTGCTAAGGTGAGTTGACCGACATCCTTTAATGGCCCGTCCCGTGAGGCGGACAAGGAGGTCCTGTGACCGGCGATACGCGCGCGTCCGCGGTTCCCTCTGCGGTGATCCCGGTTCTCGCCGCTGCCGACGTCGCTCGGGTGCTCGACCGTATGGCTC
>JALYIS010000263.1 GCA_030775705.1 Actinomycetota bacterium | reverse complement strand
GTGGCGGGCAGGCGGTCCAGTTCGCGGGCCAGCTGCAGCCGCCCGGAGGCAGTCACCCCCGACAGCCGCAACGCTGCTGCGACCTCTTCGCGCAACCAGTCCTTGTCCAGCCCGTCGACACTCTGATCCGGTGCCGCGGCGACCATGACGGCGAGCAGGCGATGCTGGGCGGCGTGCAGCCACGCCAGCTGCTTCTCCAACGCGACCAGCGCATCGACACGCCCGGCCGCGGACAGCCGGCGCGGATCGACACCGGCCAGCGGCGTCACCACCGCCGACCCCGGCGTCATGCGCGCAGCCCACGCCGCCACATCATCAGGAGCCACCTGCGCGTCCAGCACAGACGGCACGTACGGCATCGCCCCGACCTCGATCCGATCGTCGGGATCATCCAGATCGTCGCGATCGTCGGGGCAGTACCCCGCAGCCGCCGCACCCACCGACACCACTGGCCCGCTCATGTGTTCTATAATATCGCCGGCCTATCCCTACCGACGACGCCACCCGCCCGACTGTGGACAACTAGCAGGACAACCTCAGAGACCACGACCCGCCGCGGTGTCGGCTGACGCTTTCCTGCCGTTGGCTGCGCACTGGACTCACGGTCATCAGTCGCTACCCGGCGGCGCCCCCTGCTCACGCCTTGTTTATTCGGGTGAAGTGTTGGTCGTGGCCTTCGTCCGGACCTCGCAACGTTTCAGCCGGACGCGACGAGGTGAGCCTTGCAACGCGAGGCATGACTGGCGCGACGAACCTGAAAGGGGCAAGGTTTGGCGTTGTATCCCCACCATCACGAGTGCACGAGGTGAGCAGATGAACATCTCAGACATCCTGCGGCATAAGGGCTCCGCCGTCGTCACTATCGCGTCCACGGGCAAAGTCAGGGATCTGGTCGCTGAACTCGCAGAACACAAGATCGGCGCCCTCGTCGTGGTCGACGGGGACTCCGTCATAGGGGTCGCCTCGGAACGCGACGTCGTCTATCGCCTCCACGAACGGGGCGCCGAGGTGCTCGATGCCCCGGTCTCCGAAGTCATGACAGCGCACGTGGTCACCTGCAGCTCCAAGGACTCGGTGGACAGCGTGGCCGCAACGATGACCGAGCGCCGCATCCGACACATGCCGGTGCTCGACGACGGCACTCTGAACGGCATCGTCACCATTGGCGACGTGGTCTCCATCCGCATCCGTCAACTCGAGCACGACCGAGGCCAGCTGGAGCAGTACATCACCGGCTGATGGACGAGGGCAGCTACCCTTCCTTTACGTGGACCTAACTTGGCCGACGAGGGTGGTGCCGATGTACGAGACCTCCACCGAAGTTGTCGACGCGCTGCGCGCCCGGGGCATCGGTGCCGACGCACTCGCGGACGCCGTTCGGGTCTGTCGCCGAGATCGAACACCTGATGTTCATCAGCCCGCAAAAGTCGGACACCAGTAGCGTCCAGGTGTCCTCGGCGAGATTGGTGAATGAGCGCCTGCAATCCCGAATAGCCGCGCTGCGCGGCGAGACTTCGAAGCTGGCGCAACCAGACCGAGGTCGCAGTTGCCCAGCTGGCGTTGCCGAGCGCGAGTGGACTCCCGGACTTCCTCCGGACGCTGCAATCGATCGGAACAGTCACCCAGGCAGACGTCTCCTCGCTCACCGTCGGCGCCGGCGGACGTCACTGTCGTCGCCGACGGTGCTCCCCGGCCGGTGGCTCGGCCGCAGCCGGCACAGCATCGGTTAACGGAGCCCGCGTCTACGCACTCCCGATCACCGCTTCGGTGTCCGGAACACCGGCCGAACTCGACCAGTTCCTCACCCAGCCTCAAATCGGTGCAGCCGTGTGCCGTGCTGATCAACCAGCTCACCGAATCCGGCGCAGGCACCGCCGGAGCATCGGCGGCCGGGACGGCCAATCGCGGTTCGGTCCAGCTGACCATGCAGGCATTCGTCGCGCCCAGCAGCGCCGCGGAGCGAGCGCAGCTGTCAGCCGCGTCAGGCAAGTGAGGCCGGATAGGCTCACCCCATGATTGCGCCGGGATCCAAGCGCACCCGCGCGGGCGTGGGTTGCGCGGTCGTGGGTTGCGCGGTCGTGGCCATGCTGCTCGTTGCCGGCTGTAGTAGCTCCAAGCACCCGACCGCGGCCGCCAGCTCCGCCACGGGCAACCCGACCAACTCCGTGTCGAGCGCGGTGGCGACCCGCTGGTGGTCCAACGCCGCGGTTGCCGTCGGGAGCGTGATCGACCCCGTCGACCCGACGTCAGCGGCGGCCAAGCTTGCGCCATCGAGGTCTGACTACTGCGGCATGCTGAAGCAGACGCTGGCTGCGGGCAAGTCGATTCTGCCGTCTGGCAGTGCCACCGACCCGAAGCTGGTCGTGAGCAGTGCCGCCTTCATCGTCGAGATCGAGAGGGTCACCCCCTCAGCAGTGAGCGGCCCGTGGCAGGTCCTCGGGCCGGTGATCCTCACCCTCGTCAAGTCCGGCACCACCGTGCCCTCGAATGCGACGGTCGACTCGGCGGGCAACATCCAAGCGGCTCAGGCCATAGCCGACGATGCGAAGGCCAACTGTGGCGGCCTCGATCTGTCGAAGATCATCACCGGGTGACCTGCGCAGAGCCTTCCCACCCCGGTGGCGCCACGGATCTATTGCGGCGCCACCCCGTGGCGCACGGGCCTATTGCGGCGGCAGCTGCTGCGTCGGATAGGGATAGCCCGGCCCGGGCGGTTGCGGAGCCTGACCCTGGATCGGGTATCCGGGCTGGACCGCTGATCGCGCTCGCCGCTCACCGTCCTGTTCGATCAGCTGGTTAAGCGTCTGTTGCATCAGATCCGAGCGCGGGACGTTGTTGAGGTCCTCCTGGCCGTGCTCCCCAGCCGATTCGATGGTGAGGGTGCCGGCCCGCACGATGCGATCCCACAGGGATTGCGAGAAGCCGACGTCATTGATTCGCTGCAACGGCACGTCCCGTCCGACATGGCGGAAGACTCCTCGCCGGATCAGCACCCGGTGCGTAGTGAAGATGTAGTGCGTCGTGCGCCACCCGATCCAAGGCGCGAAGGTCAGCCAGGTCAACAGGATCAGTGCGACAACGACGATGGCGATGACGAATGCCTGGTGGGCGGTACCGCTGCTCGGCGCGTAGCCGATACCGAATCCGGCGGCCGCACAAATCGCCATGAGCCACAGCGTCGCTGGAACGAGGGTTATCCAGTGTGGATGCAGGCTCTCGACGACCTTCTCGTCGTTGGCGAGGATCTTCTCAGGGTAAGCCACGGCGCTCCTCCCAGGGCACGGGTGACCTCACGCTATCGTTTCGCCCCAGTCTCGTGGACGAAGACGGTCAAACGGAGCGCAGATGCTCGACGTCGCCTGCTCCGACAGCGCGGCGGGTGCCCGCGGCGTCGACGATCAGACGACCGGTCTCGTCGAGGTCCACGGCACGCCCACGGATTGCTTGCTTGCCCGTGGTCTCGCCCGTGGCCACGGTGACGAGCTGGCCGATCGTCGCGCAGCGGTCACGGTATGCGACGGCCAGCCCGCAGGCCAGCGCGTCGCCGCCGACGTCAGCCCACTGCGCATACCGCGCGTCCAATCTCGACAGGATCTCCACCAGCAAGCCAGACCGGTCGATGTCGGGCGCGCCGCACAAGGCAAGCGACGTCGCCGTGTCCACCGGCAGCTCCGCCGCCGTGGTGGACACATTGACGCCGATGCCGATCACCACCACATCGGTGCCGCCCTGGGCGAGGATGCCGGCGAGTTTTGCACCCGGACCAGCCACGCGGGCGCTCCCCGCGGCATCGCCCTCCGAGGCGACGAGTAGGTCGTTCGGCCACTTGAGGGCCACCTCGACCCCGGTGAACGCAGTGACCGCCTCGGCCAGCGCCACACCTGCTAGCAGGGGAAGCCACCCCCACCGCAGCAGCGCGACGTCGGGCCGAAGGAGCACGGAGAAGGTCAGGCCGCTGCCCGCCGGTGACGTCCAGCTGCGATCGAGGCGCCCCCGACCGGCGCTCTGATACTCGGCGACGAGCACGGAGCGCTCCGGTGCGCTCGTGTCCTCGAGCAGCTCAGAGTTCGTCGACCCGACCTCATCAACGACGACGATCCTCGGCCATCGCGGCCCGAGTTGAGCTCGCACGGCGTCGGCGTCAATGGGGCCGCGGTAGTTCATGACGCACACGCTATTAGGCTCTCGAGTCATGGTGGCAGAGCCGGTTCCCGCTGAGATCGATCCGCACACGACCGCGGGCAAGCTCGTCGACCTGGAGCGCCGCTACGACGCCGCGGTGCATGCCGGCTCGGACAAGGCGATCGAGAAGCAACACGCCAAGGGCAAGATGACGGCCCGGGAGCGGGTGCACGCACTGCTCGACGAGGGCTCGTTCATGGAGCTCGACGAGTTCGCCCGTCACCGTTCGACCACATTCGGGATGGATTCCAATCGTCCCTTGGGCGACGGTGTCGTCACCGGCTACGGGACGATCGACTCTCGCCCGGTCTGCGTATTCAGCCAGGACGTCACGGTCTTCGGCGGAGCGCTCGGCGAGGTGTACGGCGAGAAGATCGTCAAGGTCCTCGACTTCGCCATGAAGACCGGGTGCCCCGTCGTCGGTATCAACGAGGGAGGCGGCGCGCGCATTCAGGAGGGCGTCGTCAGCCTGGGCCTCTACGGCGAGATCTTCCAGCGCACCGTGCATGCCTCCGGGGTGATCCCGCAGATCTCGCTGATCATGGGCGCCGCCGCGGGTGGCCACGTCTACTCCCCCGCACTCACCGACTTCATCGTCATGGTCGACAAGACCTCGCAGATGTTCATCACCGGCCCAGACGTCGTGAAGACGGTCACCGGAGAGGAAGTCACCCTCGAGGAACTCGGCGGCGCGCGGACGCACAACACGACCAGCGGCAATGCGCACTACCTCGGTACCGACGACGAGGACGCGATCGCCTACGTCAAGGCCCTGCTGTCCTACCTGCCGAGCAACAATCTGGACCAGCTCCCCGTCTACGCGACGCACGCCAGCGCCGAGGTCGAGCCCGAGGACATGTTCCTGGACACGTTCATCCCTGACTCGGCGAACCAGCCCTACGACATGCACGAGATCATCGAGCACCTGCTCGATGACGCGGAATTCCTCGAAGTGCACGCGTTGTTCGCGCAGAACATCATCTGCGGATTCGGGCGCGTCGAGGGTCATCCGGTCGGTGTTGTCGCCAACCAGCCGATGCATTTCGCCGGCTGCCTGGACATCGACGCGTCGGAGAAGGCGGCCCGCTTTGTACGCACCTGCGACGCCTTCAACGTCCCGGTACTGACCCTCGTCGACGTGCCGGGATTCCTCCCCGGCGTCGGCCAGGAGCACGCCGGCATCATCCGCCGCGGTGCGAAGCTGATCTATGCCTACGCCGAGGCGACCGTCCCCAAGATCACGGTCATCACTCGCAAGGCTTTCGGCGGCGCCTACGACGTGATGGGTTCCAAGCATCTCGGTGCCGATATCAACGTCGCGTGGCCGACCGCCCAGATCGCGGTCATGGGCGCGCAGGGAGCCGTCAACGTGCTGCACCGCAAGGCGCTGGCGAAGGCCACGGACGCAGAGGCGTTGCGCGCCAAGCTCGTCACCGAGTACGAGGACACTCTGGTCAACCCGTACATCGCCGCCGAGCGTGGCTACATCGACTCCGTGATCCCGCCCTCAGCCACCCGGGCGCACGTAGTGAGGTCACTGCGGATGCTGCGCAACAAGCGCGAAACGCTGCCGCCGAAGAAGCACGGGAACATCCCGCTGTGACCGGTCCGATCGAAAAGGCTCGGGAGGCCGGGGCGCCGCCGGCCCTGCGCATCGTGCGCGGCGACCCGAGCGACACCGAGGTTGCCGTGCTCGCGGCCGTCGTCACGGCGGTGGCGGCCGGCAGCGACGACGCGCCGGCTCCGTTCGTACCTCGCGGGCGCTGGAACGACCCGGCCAGCGCCCACCGCCGTCCGCTGCTGCCCGGACCGGGGGCCTGGCACGGTTCCCGGATGCGCTGAACCCGGAGCTCCGTCAGGTTCCTGTGTAGGTCGCGTTGCCCGGGCCGTCGCGCAGGAAGGACGCGACCGCGTTCGTCAGATCCTCGGTCCCGAAGAGCGCGCCGCTGATCTCCGGCGTGATCTCGTCCGCCGCGCCCGTGCCGACCTCGATGGACTCGCGCACGATCGCCTTGGTGGCAGCGTGGGCACGAGTCGGCCCGTTCGCCAGTCTCAGGGCGAACGCCTGCGCCGCGTCGGCAAACCCCTCATCCGGCAAGACCCGGTTGACCACGTTCCACCGCTCGAGGGTCGCGGCGCCGAACAGCTCCCCGGAGTAGACGAGCTCCCGCGCCCGCGCCGGTCCGGCCCGCTCCGCGAGCCGCTGCGGTCCGCCCATCGAGGGGGTCAGGCCGACCACGATCTCGACCAGACCGAAGCGCGCCGACTCTGCGGCGAGCAGCAGGTCGCAGGCAAGGCTGATCTCGAAAGCGGCAGTCAGGCACAGTGCGTGTGCAGCGAATACGGTCGGCATCGGCAGGTCTTCGATGGCGTGGATCATCTCGAACCACTCGCGCCACAGCGCGGCGCCCGTCTCCGGGGTCAACTGCGCGAACAGGTTCACATCGACTCCGGCCGATACGGCGCGCCCCTGCGCCCGGATCAACAATGCTCGTGCATCGGATACACGAACCTCGGCGACAGCGCCGTGCAGCGCCTCGGCCATCGCACGGTCGAAGAGATTGAGTGGCGGGCTGTCGAAGGTGACGATCGCGAGCGGCCCGTCGCGATCCAGGCGTAGTGGCGGCATCCGCGAAGGCTATCCGCCGAGCACGCTCACTCCGGGATGGGCGCCCCGGTATCAGCGGCGCAGCCACAGTCGGCGGGCTCGACGGGTAGCCGCGCGATCGTCGCGACCAGCAGCTCCCGAAGCCGGGGGAGGTTGCCGGCGAACGCCGCCATGACCTCAGCATGGGTGACCCCACCGCCGGATTCGACGCCGGCGTCGAGGTCGGTGACCAGCGCGAGCGTGGTGTAGCAGAGCCCCAGCTCACGGGCCAGCCCGGCCTCGGGCATGGCGGTCATGCCGATGAGGCGCCAACCGTTGCGCTGGAACTCGAGAGACTCCGCGCGGGAGGAGAACCGCGGGCCGTTGACCGCCACGAGGGTGCCGCCCTCAGCGATCGGTCCGGCCTCGACTGCCGCTCCAAGGGCGGCCGCCCGGCCGTCAGAGCAGTAGGGGTCCGCGAACGAGGCGTGGCCGACCCCGAGCCCAGCACCGAAGAAGGTGTGCTCACGCCCGTGAGTCCGGTCCGCGATCTGGTCAGGGACGGCGAGCGTGCCGATCGGCAGCTCGCGGGTGAGGGAGCCGACCGCTGACAGCGAGATCACCTGGCGTACGCCGACGGACCGTAGCGCCCACAGATTTGCCCGGTATGGGACGACATGAGGGGCATACCGGTGGTCGGCACCGTGCCTGGGCACGAACGCGACCTCGCGGGAACCCAGGGTGCCCAGGGTGAGTGCGTCACTCGGGGGACCGTACGGGGTTTGCAGGTGGCGCTGCTCGGCGGCTGCGAGCAGCGAGTAGAAGCCGGAGCCACCGATGATGCCGACGACAGCCATGAGAAGACGGTAGCGACTTCGAGTTGCGGCCCGGCGTGACTTCGACAGGATGGACACGAACCGGAGCGCAGGCACCCCCGATCTGCGCTCCGGTTCCCTGCCCTCCGCTTCCGTGCCCTCCGCCTCGCCGGAGCGCATTGGCCCGACCTGTCGCGCGGCAGCTGCGGTGCTCGACGAGGTGAGCGTGAGGTGAGCTGGTACAAAGGCGTACGAGGCGCGTAGCAGGCGCCGCCCGGCACCCGCTCCCCACAGACGCTCACCTTGGAGATCCGCCATGGACCGCAAACACTTCGACGCCGATCACGAGGCTTTCGCCGAAGCGTTCCGCGCCTACGTCGACAAGACGATCGTTCCCGAGTATCTCGAGTGGGAGAAGGCCGGCATCAGCCCGCGCGAGATCTTCACCGACGCCGGCCGAAGCGGGTTCCTCGGGATGGCCGTCCCCGAGGAGTTCGGCGGCGGGGGGGTCACAGACTTCCGTTTCAACCAGGCCCTGGACGAGCAGGTCGCACTCGCGGGAGTCACCGGCTCGGGGCTCGGGATCACCCTGCACAACGACACCTGCCTGCCCTACTTCCTCACCTACTGCAACAAGGAGCAGAAGCAGCGTTGGCTGCCGGGCATCGTCAGCGGCGAGCTGATCACGGCCGTAGCCATGACCGAGCCCGGCGCTGGCTCGGATCTGTCC
>JALYIS010000262.1 GCA_030775705.1 Actinomycetota bacterium | reverse complement strand
CGCCGGAAGGTCTCGCGGATGTCCCGCGCGGATGCCAGCGGGTCGGGCACGCCGTTGGGACCTTCCGGATTGACGTAGATCAATCCCATCTGCACGGCGGCGAGCGGGTTCTCCAGCTCCCGGTCGCCGGTGTAGCGCTCGTCGCCGAGCCAGGTGTCCTCCGGGCCCCAATAGACGTCCTCGTCAGGTTCCCAGACATCCTCGCGACCGCCGGCGAAACCGAAGGTGGCGAAACCCATCGACTCCAGGGCCCGGTTACCGGCGAAGATCATGAGATCGGCCCACGAGATCTTGCGGCCGTACTTCTGCTTCACCGGCCAGAGCAGTCTGCGTGCCTTGTCGAGGTTGCCGTTGTCCGGCCAGCTGTTGAGCGGCGCGAAGCGCTGCATTCCCGCGCCAGCCCCGCCACGGCCGTCATTGATGCGATAGGTGCCGGCACTGTGCCATGCCATCCGGATGAAGAACGGACCGTAGTGGCCGTAGTCCGCGGGCCACCAGTCCTGTGAGGTCGTCAGCAACTGGTCGACGTCCGTGCGCAAGGCATCGAGGTCGAGGGTGGCGAACTCGGCGGCGTAGTCGAACTCCGTACCCATCGGGTTGGCCACCGCCGGGTGCTTACGCAGGATCGTCAAGTTCAGTTGGTTCGGCCACCAGTCGCGGTTGCCTCCGCCGCCGGCCGGGTGCCGGTATCGCTCTGCCGAGACGGGGCAGCGGCTCTTGCTCTCTTCATTCATCTCTCCAACGACTGCATCGGGACTGTCAGACACGGGGATCCTTCCGAGAACCTGGGTGGCGATCAGGAATTGTGCGTGGTGGAGCAGGAGGGGCACAGGCCCCAGTAGACGACCTCCGCCTCACTGATGGCGTAGCCGTGATCGTCTGAGGCGGTGAGGCAGGGAGTGCCGCCGACCGCGCAGTCCACGTCGGCGATCGCGCCACACGAGCGGCACACCACGTGGTGGTGGTTGTCGGCCACTCGAGATTCGTAGCGCGCCACAGAGCCCGAGGGCTGGATGCGACGCACTAGGTGAGCGTGGGTCAACGCCCGCAGCACGTCATAGACGGCCTGATGGGATACCTCGCCGATATCGGCACGTACGGCAGCGATGATCGAATCCGTGTCGGCGTGCGGATGGTCGTGCACCGCGGTCAACACTGCGACCCGGGGACGCGTCACCCGCAGTTGGGCGCCACGCAGCATCCGCTCGCAGTCCGAGGCAGTGGGCACGGTGCTGAGTATGTCCGCTTTTCTGGAATGAATCAAGAACCGCGGGTTGGCGCCGCGGTTGACGCCTCAGGGTGTCGACCGCTTGAGTTGGTACCGATTGACGGGTCGACCCGTCGCGCCGTATGACAGGACGAGTTCGACGATGCCGGTGCGCTCCAGGTCGGCGAGATACCGCTGGGCGGTTGGACGGCTGATGCCCACTTGCTCGGCGACCTCCGCGGCACCGATGGCGCAAGTGGCGTCGCGGACCGCGTCCAGGATCTTGCGTGGGGTCGGCGCGAGTTGGTGGCGCGTGCTGCCCAGGGTGGAGGGCGCCCTCAACAGACCGTAGAGACTGTCGATCGTGGCCTGGTCGGCTTCGCCACTGGAATCGATGCGTTGGCGCCACCGGCGGTAGCTGTCCAGCTGCTCCCGAAGCTGCGCGAACCCGAACGGCTTCACGAGGTAGCGCAGCGCTCCGGCGCGGAATGCGGTGCGCACCGTGTCGACGTCGCGAGCCGCAGTGACCAGGATGCAGTCGACGGTCGACCCGCCGGCAACGTTGAGCGATCGCAGCAGCGATAGTCCGTCCTCATCCGGCAGGTACACGTCGAGCAGGAGGAGATCGGGCTTCAGATCCGCGATGGCCAGGCGAGCCTCGGCTGCCGAATGTGCTTCCCCTACGCAGGTGAAGCCGTCGATTCGTTCCACACTCGCCGCGTGGATGTGCGCGACGCGGTAGTCGTCGTCAACGACCAGGGTGCGGATCACCGGCGGCGCCCGACATCGGCCGGGATCCGTGTCGGGATGACGACTGTGAATCGAGCTCCGGGCCCGGTCGAGGCGTCGATGCTGCCACCGGCCCGCTTGACGATCCGGTGGACCAGAGCCAGGCCAAGCCCCCGACCGACGGTGCCGCGCCTCGGTTTGGTCGTGTACCCGTCGACGAACAAGTCGTTCAACGCATCCGGCGCCACGCCAGGCCCAGTGTCGAGGACCTCGATCAGCAGATCCTGCTCGTCGCTGAGTCGGACCGCGATTCGGCGCGGCCCCGCGGTGCCGCGCAGGGCGTCGATGGAGTTGTCGATCAGATTGCCGACGACGGTGATAATCGCGGGGATGCCCACTTCGGGCATACCGAGATGAGAGTCCTGCGTCACGGTGAGCGTGATGTCCTCCTCCGCGGCGACCGCGATCTTCGCCACGAGCAGCGCGGCAAGCATCGGCGATTCGATCCGTGCCCGCAGGTCCTCGGCCCGCGCGCCGGAGGAGTGCGCGATCTCGGCGAGGTATTGCGCGGCCTCCTCGGACTCACCGATCTCAAGCAGACCAGAGGCGACATGAAGCCGATTGGCGTACTCGTGCTCCTGTGCTCGCAGAGCTGAGGTAAGACCGGTCATCGCTCGAAGCTCGCGCACCAGCAGCTCGGTCTCGGAACGGTCGTACACCGTCACCACAGCCCCGACCGCACGCCCACCCACGACTACCGGGCGGCGGTTCACGACGAGGAGGAAGTCGTCGGTGAGCGTGGTCTCGTCGACGCCCGCGACCTCCCCGCTGAGCAGTGCGCGCAGCCGCCCCGGCGGCACCACCTCATCCAACTGCCGGCCGAGCGGATCGCCATGCAGGTTGAGCAGGCGCCGCGCCTCCGGGTTGATGAGGCTGACCCGGCCCCTGGCATCGAACCCGATCACCCCCTCGCGAATGTCATGCAGCATCGCCTCGCGCTCCTGCAACAACGAAGCGATCTCGGAGAGTTCCAGGCCGAACGTCGCGCGCTTCATCCGCCTGGCGAGCAGCAGCGACGCCGCGATGCCGATACCCAGAGCCAGCGTGGAGTACAGAATGATCGCCCCGATCGCGCCGCGCTGCCTTGCGGCCACGTCCTTGACCAGGATGCCAACCGACACCTCACCGACGACTGCGCCGTCCGAGCCGCGAACTGGCGCCTTGCCATTGGCCGACAGCCCGAGCGCACCGTGATCGATCGTCAGGTGATTCTGCCCGTCCATTGCTATCACCGGCTCGGTGATGCGTTGCCCTATCAGTGCCGCCGTCGGATGTGAGTAGCGAACTCCGTCGCGATCGATGACCACCACGTACGCCGCCCCGGTCTGGCCAAGGACCTGCGTTGCCAGGGTCTGGATGATCCCGCTGCGGTCGCGGGCGGCGACCGAGGAGCGGATCTGCGGAATCTGCGCGACGGTATCGGCGATGGCCACCGCCCGTCGCTCAGACTCCTGCTCGAGTGACTGGTCGGTCAGGCGCACGAAAAGAAATGCCCCGATTGCTGTGGTGACCAGCAGGATCCCGAGCACGCCCGCGAGGATCTGGAATGCCAGCGTCTTTGTGCGGAACATGTCAAGGATGGGAACACGATGACGCCTCGATGCCAATAGCAGGCTGAGCACAACGCACACAACGTGCGCCAACGCTCTGCTCGAGTCGATCAACGCGTCGATTCGGCGAGTAACGCGAGCATCGCGGTGAACCGTCGGATTGCTGCCCGTGTGCCGGCCCCGAGGCCTAGCGTCCCCCCAGCCCGAAACGGGATTTCAAGGGAGCGACGACATGGTTTCGAACCAATTTCAACCCGACCGGCAGCGGTCGGGTTCCGGCACGCCGGCCATCGAGCTCAGGGGTGTCGCAAAGACGTTCCGGTCACCCGACGGGTCGAGCTACACCGCACTTCGCGATCTCGACCTCACCGTCGCCGAAGGCGAGTTCTGTGCCATCGTCGGCCCGACCGGCTGCGGCAAGTCGACCACGCTCACCCTCATTTCGGGGCTGGAACGCGCCAGCGCCGGGCAGGTGTCGGTCCACGGCGAGCCGGTGGACGGCATCACCAAGGGTGTGGGCTTCATGTTCCAGACCGACGCTATCCTGCCGTGGAAGACGGTGCTGGACAACGTCGCCGCCGGACCGCGTTTTCGGCGGGTGTCCAAGGGTCAGGCGATCAACGACGCGCGCGACTGGCTTCGTCGCGTCGGGCTCGCCGGGTTCGAGAACCGCTACCCGCATCAGCTGTCCGGCGGCATGCGCAAGCGCGTTGCCCTGGCCCAGAACCTGATCAACGAGCCCCGCATCCTGTTGATGGACGAACCGTTCAGTGCCCTGGACGTGCAGACCCGATCGATCATGTCGGGCGAGCTGCTGACCCTCTGGGAGCAGACCAGGCCCGCGGTCGTATTCGTGACCCACGATCTGGAGGAGGCGATCGCGCTGGCCGACAAGGTCATCGTGTTGACGGCCGGGCCTGGCGGCACCGTCAAGGCAACGTACCCGGTACAGCTGCCCAGACCTCGCGTCGTCCAGGAGATCCGCTTCCAACCTGAGTTCGTCGCTCTCTACCAACAGATCTGGGAGGCGCTGCGAACCGAGGTCGACATCGCCTACGCCCAGACGACCGAGCGGGTCGGGGCAGGTGCGTCATGACGGAACTCATCGGGGCCGAATTCTCCCGAACCGACTCCGCGAGGCCGTCCGAGGTCGCGGTTCGCGATGGCGCCCGCGGCCCGTGGCGGCACCGCCTCATGGTGCACGGCACGCAGCTCGCCGTGCTGGTCGTGATCCTCGGGGGTTGGCAGTGGGCCGCCAACACCGGCCATCTGGACCCGGTGCTGTTCGGTAAGCCGACCGGCGTCGTCTCCCGGCTACACACCTGGATCAGGGACGGGACCGCCATCGGCTCACTGGGCCAGCAGGTCGAAGTCACGCTCAAGGAGGCCCTGCTGGGGTTCGCCATCGGCACGGCGCTGGGCATCGTCTGCGGCATCGCGCTCGGGCGAATCCGGTTTCTCGCCGAGGTGTTCGGTCCGTTCATCAAAGTGTTGAATTCGATTCCCCGCATCGTGCTCGGCTCGATCTTTGTGATCATGTTCGGTCTCGGGCTGGAGTCGAAGGTGCTTCTGGTGATCGTTCTGGTGTTCTTCGCGGTCTTCTTCAACGCCTTCCAGGGCGCTCGTGAGGTGGACCGCAACTTCATCGCCAATATGACGATTCTCGGCGCGTCGAGGTGGCAGGTCACCCGGCACGTGGTGCTTCCCTCGGCCTTCACCTGGATCGTCGCCAGCCTGCACGTCAGCTTCGGCTTCGCACTCATCGGCGCCATTGTCGGGGAATTCATCGGAGCCCAGAACGGTCTCGGCGTCCTGATCAAATACGCCCAGGGCACCTTCGACGCCAACGGCGTCTGGGCCGCAATGGTGATCATGGCGGTGGTCGCGCTGGTCGCGGAGTTCCTCATCACGCGACTGGAGAAGCGACTGCTTCGCTGGCGCCCGAGCCAGCTGACCGGACCTGACCTGTAGCGCATCGCGGCCGGGACGCGCCTGCGTACCAGCACCAACTTCGCCAGTCACCAATCTCGGCAGTCACAACCCCTCGGGCGACCCCGCCCGCAGGGATCGAAACCCAGTCCGTAGGAGGACACGTGTCCAGAATCAGGTCGGTGGCAATCGCTGTGACCGTGGCGGCGCTTGCCGCGGCGGGGTGCAGTTCAAAGGCAAGTCACACCACCACGCAGCAGCAGGTCGGGGCGGCCAGCGGCGCCAAGGTGAGCATCATGGTCGGCGGCCTCAACAAGCAGATCTACCTGCCATACATGCTCGCGCAACGCCTCGGGTACTACTCCGATGCCGGACTGAATGTGTCGCTGTCCGACGAGCCCGCCGGCAGTGATGCCACGACGGCCATGCTCGCCGGCCAGGTCGACGGCGTCGGTGGCTTCTACGACCACACGATCGCTCTACAGGCGCTGGGCAAGTCCGCCGAGTCGGTGGTGTCGATGCTGCAAGTTCCCGGTGAGGTCGAGCTGTGCCGCAACGATCTGAAGTCGAGCATTCACTCGGCCGCGGACTGGAAGGGCATGAGCCTCGGCATCACCGACACCGGATCCTCGACCGACTTCCTGACCCAGTACCTGGCCCAGAAGAACGGCGTGGATCCCGCAAGCACCCACCGCATCGGCGTTCAGGCGGGACCGACGTTCATCGCCGCGATGCAGCACAAGAACATCGCTTGCGGCATGACCACCGAGCCGACCGTGTCCCAGCTGCTGGCCACCGGCGGCGCGTACGTCCTTTATGACACGCGCACCGCGGCAGGCGCCCAGGCTGCGTTCGGCGGCGAATATCCAGCCACTTCGCTGTATCTCACGACCGGCTACGTCGACGCACACCACGACACGGTGCAGAAGCTGGTCAACGCCTACGTCAAGACGCTCAAGTGGATCCAGTCGCACTCTGCGGCCGAGATCGCCGCGAAGATGCCGGCCGACTACTACGCGGGCGTCGGGCTCGCGGCTTATGTGAAGGCACTCGACAGTGAGAAGGGGATCTACAACCCGACCGGTCTCATGCCGGCTACCGGCCCGCAGACGTGCCTGCAGGTACAGCAAGCGTTCAACCCGACGGTCAAGGGCAAGTCCATCGAGCTCGCCAAGACCTTCACCGACCAGTTCGTGCAAGCGGCGAGCTGAGCACATCGCTCGAGTCAGCCCCCGGCGGGAGCTGGGGGCTGACTCGTCTCCTGCGCTCTGCGCCCCGCTCAGCTAGGTTCGTGGCATGCCCAGCGACTTTGCTCTCAAGACCATGAACACCGTCCACCGCGCCCTGATGAAGGTCACCGCCGGGCGAGCCGGGTGGTCGTTCTCCGGCATGCCGGCCCTCGAGCTCACCACGATCGGTCGCAAGACCGGGCAGCCGAGGTCGGTGATGCTGACCGCGCCGGTGGTGGAGGGATCCACGCTGGTGATCGTCGCGTCCCGCGGCGGCGACGACATCTCGCCGGCGTGGTTCCACAACTTGCAGGCAAACCCTGCGGTGACGGTGACCCTGCAGGGCAAGCCCCCGCAGACCATGACCGCGCGTGTCGCTGATACCGCAGAGCGCGCCCGGCTGTGGCCGCTCATCACCAAGGATCACCAGAACTACGCGGGCTATCAGAAGAAGACCGCGCGCGAGATCCCGGTAGTGCTGCTCGAACCGACCGCGTGACGACGGCCGCCCGATGTGCGTCTATGCGCTGATCGGCGTGGGGTGGAGTCTGCGCCGCATGCTCGACGCGGACCGCGCGAGCATCGGCCCCGTCGAGCCTGCGACACCCACTGCGGCCTGCGGCCGGGCGCAGGCAACGGCCGTCGACTGCGCGCAAGCACAGGTCAACGTCTGCAT
>JALYIS010000261.1 GCA_030775705.1 Actinomycetota bacterium | reverse complement strand
GCAGGGAAGATGCCGATTGCCGTCAAGCCGCGCTCCAGATAGGTGGTCGCATCCAGGAAGGCGAATGTGGTCGCGGGGGCCGGGTCAGTCGGGTCATCAGCGGGCACGTAGATCGCCTGAACGGATGTGACTGAACCCTTCTTGGTAGATGTGATCCGCTCCTGCAGGGCGCCCATCTCGGTGGCAAGCGTCGGCTGATAGCCGACGGCGCTGGGCATACGGCCCAGCAGCGCGGACACTTCTGAGCCGGCCTGGACAAACCGGAAGATGTTGTCGATGAACAGCAGCACGTCCTGGCCCTGTTCATCCCGGAAATATTCGGCCATCGTCAGGCCTGACAGGGCGACCCGCAGGCGGGCGCCGGGCGGCTCGTTCATCTGGCCGAAGACCATGGCGGTCTTGTCTAGGACGACGGCGTCGTTACCCTGCGCATCCTTGTAATGCGCCTCGCCCATCTCCAGCCAGAGGTCGTTGCCCTCGCGGGTCCGCTCGCCCACACCGGCGAAGACCGACACGCCACCGTGCTCCTTGGCGACCCGGGTGATCATTTCCAGGATGAGCACCGTCTTGCCCACGCCGGCGCCGCCGAACAGGCCGATCTTGCCGCCTAGCACATAGGGCGTGAGCAGGTCGATGACCTTGATGCCGGTCGCGAACATCTCGGTCTTGCTCTCGAGCTGGTCGAACGGCGGTGGCTCGCGGTGGATCGACCAGCGTTCCTTGATATCGAGCTCGTCCTCGGCGATGTCGAGGGGCTGGCCGAGGGTGTTGAACACGTGGCCGAGGGTGACCGGGCCGACCGGCACCGTGATCGGCGAGCCGGTGTTGACCACCTCGGCGCCCCGGACCAAGCCGTCGGTCGGCTGCAGAGCGATGGCGCGGACCATGTCGTCCCCGATGTGCTGGGCAACCTCCAGGGTCAGCGTCTTGGAGAGCTCGCCGAGCGAGATCTCAGTCGTGAGCGCGTTGTACAGGGCCGGCAGCGAGTTGCGGCCGAACTCGACATCGACGACGGGCCCGATGACCCGGACCACGCGCCCACTTGCGGTCGGCGCTTCGGCGGTTTCGGTGTCGCTCTCGAACAGTGTGGTCATCAGTCGTCGCTTCCTGTTGCGGCGAGTGCGTCGGCGCCGCCGACGATCTCGCTGATTTCCTGGGTGATCTCAGCCTGGCGGGCCTGGTTGGCCAGCCGCGTGTAGGTCGTGATGAGCTCGGTGGCGTTGTCGCTGGCAGACTTCATCGCGCGACGCCTGGCCGCGGACTCCGACGTGGCCGACTCGAGCAGAGCGGAGAAGATGCGGGCGCTGATGTAACGCGGCAGCAGCGCGCCGATCAGCTCCTCGGGCTCCGGCTCGAACTCGTACTGGGCCTGGGGACCGTCGGCTGTGTCGTCCTTGCGGTTGGTGCTGGCCTCGTCCTCGCCGTCAGCCGGCTTCGTCTCGTCGTCCTGCGCGTCCTGCACGGCGCCCTTCACCGGTGACACCTGCGCAACAGTAGGGATCTGGGTGACCGAGTTCTTGAAGCGCGTGTAGACGACGTAGAGCTCGTCGATCCCCGCTTCGCCGTTCGCTTCACCCTCCGACGTCGCCGTCAACGCCGCGACGACCGTCTCCGTGGCATCGCGCGAGTCCAGGAAGGTCGGCTGTTCGGAGAATCCGGTCCACGACCCGGCCACCGCGATGTTACGGAACTTGTAGTAGGCCGTCCCCTTGCGCCCGATGACGTACCAGACGACGTCCTTGCCCTCCTCGCGCAGCTTCGCAGCCTGCTCGTTTCCGGCCTTGATCGAATTGGCGTTGTAGCCGCCGGCCAGCCCGCGATCGCTGGTGATGATGAGGATGCCGGCCCGTTGCGGTGACTCGACCCCGGTCAGCATCGGGTGCTTGAGCGTGGCATTGCGGCCGAGCGCCGCCAGCGCGCGGGTGAGCTCCTCGGCGTAGGGACGGGCAGCCTTCATCCGGGCCTGCGCCTTGGCGATGCGCGACGCGGCGATGAGCTCCATCGCCTTGGTGATCTTCTTGGTCGACTGGACCGATTTGATTCGGCGCCGGTAGACGCGAAGCTGGGCTCCCATCGGTTACTTGGACTCGGTGGGGAGGAACTGCTTGGCGAAGTCGCCGACAAGTTTCTCGAGGGTGGTCACCATGTCGTCCTCCAGGGCCTTCGCATTCGCGAGGACCTCGAAGAACTCGGGCTGGGCGTGTGCGACGTAGTCGAGCAACTCACTCTCGAAGCGGCGGATGTCGGCCACCTCGATCTCGTCCATCTTGCCGGTGGTGCCGGCCCAGATCGACACGATCTCGCGACCGACGGGGAACGGGGAGGAGGCCGGCTGCTTGAGCAGCTCCACCATCCGCGCGCCGCGTGCGAGCTGCTGTTGGCTGGCCCGGTCGAGGTCGGATCCGAACGCGGCGAACGCTTCGAGCTCGCGGTACTGGGCGAGGTCGACACGCAGACGCCCCGACACCGCCCGCATCGCCTTGGGCTGCGCGGCGCCACCGACGCGCGACACCGAGATGCCGACGTTGATGGCGGGGCGGACGCCGGCGTTGAACAGGTCGGTCTCCAGGAAGCACTGACCGTCGGTGATGGAGATGACGTTGGTCGGGATGTAGGCCGACACGTCGTTGCCCTTGGTCTCGATGACCGGCAGGCCCGTCATCGAGCCCCCGCCGAGGTCCTTCGAGAGCTTCGCGCAGCGCTCCAGCAAGCGCGAGTGCAGGTAGAAGACGTCGCCTGGGTAGGCCTCACGACCGGGCGGGCGGCGCAGCAGCAGCGACACTGCGCGGTAGGCCTCGGCCTGCTTGGTGAGGTCGTCGAAGACGATCAGGACGTGCTTGCCGTCATACATCCAGTGCTGGCCGATGGCCGAGCCGGTGTAGGGGGCCAGGTACTTGAATCCCGCCGAGTCGGAAGCCGGCGCCGCGACGATGGTGGTGTACTCCATCGCGCCGGCCTCGTCGAGGGTGTCGCGGGCCGCGGCGATGGTGGAACCCTTTTGGCCGATGGCGACGTAGATGCAGCGGACCTGCTTGGCCGGGTCGCCCGTCTTCCAGTTGTCGCGCTGGTTGATGATCGCGTCCAGGCAGACGGTGCTCTTGCCGGTCTGACGGTCGCCGATGATGAGCTGGCGCTGGCCGCGCCCGATGGCGGTCATCGCGTCGATTGCCTTGATACCGGTGAGCATCGGCTCACGGACCTCTTGCCGCTGAACCACGGTCGGGGCCTGGAGCTCCAACGCCCGTCGCTCGGTGGACTCGATCTCTCCCTGGCCGTCGATCGGCTCGCCCAGGGGGTCGACCACGCGGCCGAGATAGGCATCGCCGACGGGCACGGAGAGGATCTCACCGGTCCGGCGCACCTGCTGACCCTCGGCGATCCTGGAGGCGTCGCCCAGGATCACGACGCCGATCTCACGGACGTCGAGGTTCAGCGCGATACCCAGCGTGCCGCCCTCGAACTCGAGCAGCTCATTGGTCATCGCGCCGGGAAGCCCTTCGACGCGCGCGATACCGTCGCCGGTCTCGGCGACCACGCCCACTTCCTCGCGTGAGGCCTCTGGCGAGTAGGACGAGACGTAGCCTTCAATAGCGCTACGGATCTCGTCTGCGGAGATCGTCAGCTCTGCCATCAAACGTTTCCCTTGTCTTGGTCGGTCTTAGTCGGGTCTTCGATATCTCGGGTGGTACAGGTCTCGGGTGGTGCACGCCTCGGTGGCGCAGACCTCGTCAGCTGGCCATGGTTGCCCTCGCGCTGGCCAGGCGCGTCGCGATGCTGCCGTCGATGACTTCATCACCGACGCGGATGACCAGGCCACCGCGCACCGCTGGGTCGACCGCGCTTCGGATGCTGATCGGCCGTCCGTAGAGATCCGACAGCGCGGCGGCCAGCCGAGTCTGCTGCTCGCGAGTCAGCTCGACCGCGCAGACCACGCGCGCCATCGAACGGGCGCGGCGCTTGGCGCCCAGTTCGAGCAGGTCGTCGATGGTGTGGGTGATGCTTCGCTTGCGCTGGCTGGTGACCGCGTGCTCGAGCAGCGCGCTGGTCAGGGGGTGAACCTTGTCCACGAGGAGCTCATGCACCAGCGCACTGCGGCGTTCCGAGGAGGCGGTGGCGTCGTCAAGGAGTGTGGACAATCGCGGCTGAGCATCGAGTACCCGGCCGAAACGGAACAGCTGGTCCTCGACCTCGTCGACGACCCCCGCGGTCACGGCGGCCTCGAAGAGCGCCTCGTCGGCGACGATCTCTAGCGCATCGAGTAGGTCCCAAGGTGAGGACCAGCGCAGCGCGACCGCCTCGCGCACGAGCTGTGCGGTGCTGGCGACCACCTTGCCCCCAAGCAACGTGGCCGCCAAGTCTGCGCGCCGTTGCGCGTCGGTGGTCGGGTCGGCGAGCTTGCGACGAAGCTGCGGCTCGCGCACAAGCAGATCGACGACCTGGTAGAGCTCGCCGGCCAGGCCGGTCAGCCCGTCGGCGGTGGAGAACCTGCTGGTGACGGTGTCGAGTGTCGACTCCAGCGTGGTGAGCGCCTGCCGACTGGCAGCGTGTATCACTGTTGGCTTCCCGCTTCCGCGCGGTCATGTGCCTCTAGCCCGGCGATGAACGAGTCCACGGTGGCGCGGACCTGAGCATCGTTGGCCAGCTGCTGATCGACGATCTTCTCCGACAGCTCGACCGCGAGGGTGCCGATCTCTGCTCGAAGCTCACGTACGACGGCGCTGCGCTGGCTGGCCAGCTGCTCCTCGCCGCGCGCAACGATGCGTGCGGACTCCTCCTGCGCCTGGGCGCGCAGCTCGTCGATGGTGCGCTGCGCCTCCGCCCGGGCGTTCTCCCGGATCTCGGCAGCCTCGGCCCGCGCCTCCTGAAGCGCGTTCTGGTACGTGTTCTGCGCCTCGGCGAGCTGCTGCTTGGCCTTGTCGCTGTCCTGCATCTGCTTCTCGATGAGTGACTGGCGTTCGCGCATCGCCTTCTGCACGGGCGGCAGAATGTACTTGCCGATGATCGTGAGGATCAGCAAGAACGCGATGAACTCGGCGATGAACGTCGCGTTGGGCACCAGGAAGTTCCCCGACGCGAGCACGGTGTGTGGCTGAGCCATGAGGTGTTCCTTGTCCAGGACGATTCGGCCGGGATTACTTGGCGAGAACGAAGACGAACAGCACCGCGAAGGCGAGGTTGATGAAGTACGCCGCCTCGACCAGCCCGACGGTCAGGAAGAACAGCGTCTGGAGCTGGCCTTGAGCTTCAGGCTGGCGCGCGACGCCGGAGATCAGCGAGCTGCCGGCCAGACCGTCACCGATTGCCGCGCCGATGGCGCCGCCGCCGAGTGCCATGCCACCGCCGATGAGACCGCCGGCCAGCTCGATTGACTTGGTGGTTACCGTGACTGCCATTTCTGTCCTTCTTCCTGTCCTACGTGAATGAACGTGTGATTGTGGTTCGGACTGGTGTGGGCCCGGGCGCGGGCGTGGTCAGTGCGACGCGCCCTCCTCGGCAGGTCGGATGGAACCGAAGTAAAGGACGGTGAGGAGCCCGAAGATGAACGCCTGGATGAGTCCGATGAAGGCGTCGAACAGCTTCCAGATGATGTCGGGCGCCCAGAGGATGTAGGCGGGGAAGAGGGCGATCAGGGTCACCATGATGACGCCGGAGAAGATGTTGCCGAACAACCGCAGGGCCAGCGTGACCGGCTTCATCACCTCTTCGATGATGTTGAGCGGGATCAGAATGCGTGGCTTGCGGAAGATGTGGCCGTAGAAGCCGCGCACGCCCTTGCGACGGATCCCGGAGACGTGCATGGTGCCGATGACGATGAGGGCTAGCGCATAGGTGAGATTCACGTCGGAGGCCGGCGGCGGGGCGTACTCGGGCTTGTGGCCGGTCGGGATGATCGCCAGCCAGTTGGCGAACAGGATGAACAGGAACAAGCTCATGGCGAGCGGGACCACGAACGGCGCGGTCTTGACGCCGAGCGACTCCTCCACCCGAGTTTCGACCTCCGAGGTCACCGTCTCGAAGAACAGCTGAACCCCACCGGGCTTGCGCACGCTGACCCTGGCCCGCATGAACAGACCGAGCGCGATGAGCAGGCCGCCGGCGATGAGGGTGCCGGTGATGGTGTCGCCGTTGAGGGTCAGCCCGAAGACGTGCCACTGGATGTGGTCACCGACATTGATGGTGATCGCCTCATGCGTGGTGGCCACCTGATTCACCAATCCCGTCGTGTGGTCGGACGCAGACTACGGAAGACCGGCAAGGCGGCGCCGATGAGCATGAGGATCTGGAAGACGGCCAGACCAGCGAAGATGCCGAGCCCGTCCGGGCGGACGATGAGCGCGAAGCCGATCGCCACGAGGGTAATGGCCGAGAGCCGCAGCAGGACCTTGCGGGTGAATCCCAGCTTGTTGATCGCGTCACCAGCTGCGTACTTCTGCACGGAGGTCTGTAGCGCGTGGTTGTTGAGCGCGCCCAAGCCCAAACCCAGCGTCGCGAAGACCCCCATCAGCGGGTGACCCAGGAGCGAAGCCACGACGATGCTCGCCACGCCGAGTCCGGCGGCAACGATCGAGGACCGGCGCAGGTTGGCGGCGGCGTCGACGGTGGCAGTCGCTGCAGGCTGCACGTTTGACTCTCCACTCACTTGTTCACGATGGTCTCTTGAGGAAGGGGCGGATCTGAACCACGGAGTAACAAATGCCGCCGACAATGCCGACGGCGATTCCAACCAGTACCAGTATGGGTGATGTGTGTAGCAGTCCGTCGAGCCACCAGCCGAGTGCGATACCTGCTGCGAGTGCAACCGCGGAGACGGTTCCGATACCCAGCAGGGTGGACCACCCAGGGGCTTCGCGAGTCATAGTCGCGGCCCCCGGCTGCTAGCTGAAACCCCGTGCTGACGGGCTTTTTGGCCACTCTGCACGGCGCAGAAGCGAACCTATCACAGCACAATCAAGGCTCTTGCCACCGTCCCCGTCCGGGTGTAAGGCGGCCGCATCTCAGCCCTGGATCGAGCCTGCCGACGGGGCGCGCTTGCGGCGTCGGGGACCGGGCAGCACCGAGATGAGCGCACCCACCACTGCGACGCCGAGCATGAGCAATGGCACCCACGCGCCCCGGTAGATCGACAGCGCGACACCGCCGACAGCGAGCAGCGCGGACCAGAAATAGAGCAGCAACACGGCCCGCCGATGACTGTGTCCGAGCTCGAGCAGCCGATGGTGCAAGTGCTGCTTGTCGGCGGCGAACGGGGACCGCCCGCGGCTCACCCGCCTGATCACGGCCAGCAGCAGATCGACGAACGGCACGGCCAGCACGGCGACCGGAATCAGCAGCGGGAGCGCCAGTGGCAGCGAGCCGAGGGTGCCGCTGAATCCCTGCGGATCGGCATTGGTGGTCGCGGTCGCCGCGGCCGCAGAGAGCATCAGGCCGACCAGCATCGACCCCGAGTCGCCCATGAAGATGCGGGCCGGCGAGAAGTTGTGCGGCAGGAAGCCGATACAGGTGCCGGCGAGAGCGGCGGTCAGCAGGGTCGGCGTCGCCGCGATGTCCAGCAGCCCCCGCTGGGCAAGGTGGTAGGAGAACAGGAAGAACGCGCCGGCACCGATTGCCGAGACCCCTGCCGCCAGCCCGTCCAGGCCGTCGATGAAGTTCACCGCGTTGATGGTCAGGACCGTCAACAGGATCGTCACCGGGATCGCCAGGTCCCGCCCCAGGCTGACGGTCCCGAGCCCGGGCAGGTAGACGTCGGCCAGTTGAACTCCCCCGACGGTCACCATGATCCCGGTCGCCAAGACCTGGCCGGCGAGCTTGGTGAGAGAGTCGAGCTCATACCGGTCGTCGATCACGCCGATGGCACAGATGATGGCACCGGAGGTGAGGATCCAGGCCATCTCCGGGCCGTTGTTGAACGCGCCGCTGAGGGCGGGCAGCCTGGCCGCCACGAACAATGCCATACACAAACCGAGCAGCAGCGCCACACCACCCATGCGCGGAGTGGCGACCGCGTGCACGTCCCGGTCCCGCGGCCGGGCGACGGCCCCCCAGGCAATGGCCACGCGCCGGGCGACCGGGGTGAAGATGAGACTGCCCGACGCGGCGACGCATCCGACCAGGGCGTACTCGATGCTCGGATGCGGAGTGCTCATCGTCGCTCAGCCCGCAATGTCCGGGACTACCTCACGCAGCTGGTCCAGCGAGACGGCGCCCGCCCGCAGTATGCGCGGCACCTCGGTCGTGACGTCGACGATCGTCGAGGCGATCTGGGCCATCGCCGTCCCGCCGTCGAGATACACCGCGACCGAATCGCCGAGCTGTTCCTGCGCGTCACGGGCGGTGAGCGCCGGCGGTTGACCCGAGATGTTGGCACTGGAGACAGCCATCGGCCCGGTCGCCTCGAGCAGCTCGATCGCGACCGGGTGCAGCGGCATGCGAATGGCGACCGTCCCCCGGGCGTCGCCGAGGTCCCAGTTGAGCGATGGCGCGTGCTCGACCACCAGCGTCAGGCCGCCGGGCCAGAACGCCTCGACCAGGTCCCAGGTGCGATTGCCGACCACACTGGCCAGTCCCTCGATCGTGGTCCATGAGCCCACCAGTACGGGGACTGGCATGTCCCGACCACGCCCCTTGGCGGCCAGCAGTTCGGCCACCGCCTTGGCGTCGAACGCGTCCGCCCCGATCCCGTAGACGGTGTCCGTGGGCAGCACCACCAGCTGGCCGGACGCAACGCTGTGCGCGGCGGAGGCGATGGCACTGGCGCGGGCGGACGGATCTGCGCAGTCGTAGAAAAGTGCCACGACGACATCCTGCCCTACGCGCGGACCGCCAGCGCGAAGCGTGATCGCCCGGACAGGTCGCGCCGTCGCTCGACGTCGGTCCAGCGGCCGTCAGCACGGAGCAATTCGGGCACCTGTACCGCGTGGGTGTCGTCGTGTTCGACGGCGAAGGTGCCCCCAGGTCGCAGCAGCTCGCCGGCGCGGGCGATGACCGAGGGCAGTAGCGCGAGCCCGTCGACGCCGGCGAAGACCGCCTCCGGCGGATCGGCGCTCACCTCGGGCGCCACCTGACGGGATGTCGGTACGTAGGGCGGGTTGCTGACGACGACGTCGACGCCAGCAGCGAGTCCACTGAGCAGCCGGGAGTCGCGGACATCGCCCGCGACGACGTGCAGGCCGGTGCCTGCCGCGTTGCCACGCAGCCACACCAACGCGGGCGGTGACAGCTCGACGGCCCAGATCGTGGCGGCCGGGTACTCGTTCGCGATCGCCAGTGCCAAGGCGCCCGAACCCGCGCACAGGTCGACGACGACAGGCCGCCGAACCGCCCGCAGAGCCGGCGCCACGACGTCCACGAGCAGCTCCGTCTCCGGGCGCGGGATGAACACCCCAGGCCCCACCGGCACCACGACGTGACGAAAGGCGACGTCACCGACGATGTACTGCAAAGGTTCGCGCTGGGCGCGCCGCGCCACCGCCGCGTCGAACGCGGCTATCGCCGATGGCTCCAGCTCCTCGACGTGCATGAGCTGGGTGCGCGCCAGGCCGAGGCAGTGCGCCAGCAGCAGCTCGCTGTCGACGCTGCCCGAGTCGATCCCGGCGGCGCGCAGGCGATCGGCGGCGCCGGCCACCGCCTCGCGCCGGTTGATCATTGCCGCCCGGCGAGCATCGCTTCGGTGTCCGCGCGGCGCAGGGCTTCGATCACATCGTCTAGCGCGCCGTCTAGCACCTGATCGAGGTTGTACGCCTTGAAGCCGACCCGATGGTCACTGATCCGGTTCTCCGCGAAGTTGTAGGTCCGTACCCGCTCGGACCGGTCGACCGTGCGGACCTGTGAGCGGCGCGCGTCCGACGCCGCCGAGTCCGCCTGCTCCTGCGCCTGGGCGAGCAGGCGGGCACGCAGCACGCGCATGCCGGCCTCGCGGTTCTGCAGCTGACTCTTCTCGTTCTGCATCGAGACGACCGTGCCGGTCGGCACATGGGTGATGCGCACCGCCGAATCGGTGGTGTTCACGCTTTGGCCGCCCGGGCCCGAGGACCGGAACACGTCGATGCGCAGGTCGTTGGGGTCGATCGCGACCTCGACGTCCTCGGCCTCGGGCAGCACCAGAACGCCCGCGGCCGAGGTGTGGATACGGCCCTGGGACTCGGTGGCCGGCACTCTCTGTACTCGGTGCACCCCACCCTCGAACTTCAGCTTCGACCAGACGTCGTTGTCCGGCCGGCGCGAGCGCACCGCGATCGTCGCCGACTTCTTGCCACCCAGGTCGGTCGGCTCGTCATCGAGCATCTCCGTCGCCCAGCCCTGCCGCTCCGCGTAGCGCGTGTACATGCGCAGCAGGTCGCCCGCGAACAATGCGGACTCGTCACCGCCCTCGCCTGCCTTGACCTCGAGGATGACGTCCTTGCCGTCATTGGGATCCTTGGGGAGCAGCAGTTCCCGCAGGCGGCCCTCGAGCTGCTCGATGCGCCGGGCAAGGACCGCGGCCTCGTCCGCGAACGACGGGTCTTCGTCGGCGAGTTCGAGAGCCGCCGTGAGGTTTCCTCTCGTCTCGTCCAGATCGTTGGCCGCAGCGACGATCGGGCCTAGTTCAGCCATCCGACGGCCGAGGGTGCGGGCTCTGGACTGGTCCCCGTGCACAGCCGGGTCCGAAAGCGCGGCCTGGACCTCGAGGTACTCGAGGCGTAGCGCCGGCAGCCGTCCGCCGTCTTCGCCGAACGCTGTCATGGTGGTCTCCCGACGTTGGCCGGCCGGTGGTGCCGTGACAGACCGGTCGGCTGGTGGTGCGACACGAGAATGCCGCGACACGAGAAACGGCGCCCGCCGCCGCACCCGAAGGTGCGGACGCCAGGCGCCGTCGGCGGAGCTAGGAGCTGCGGACGCGCTTGCCGAAACGCTTCTCGAACTTGTCGACACGTCCGCCGACGTCCATGATCTTCTGCTTGCCCGTGTAGAACGGGTGGCAGGCTGAGCAGACGTCAGCGTGCAGTTGGCCGGAGGTGGCGGTACTGCGGGTGGTGAACGAATTGCCACAGGAACATGTGACCTCGGTCAGCACGTAATCGGGGTGGATGGCGTCTTTCACTGCTGGTCCCTTCGTGGTGGCCGCCGGGTCGTCCCTGTGTCGGCCGCCGTGTGCGGCCGCATGCGTACCGGAACGTGAACCGGAGCCGGTGAGTAGGCGCTCAGTCTGCCAGCACTCGGGCCAGCGGACCAAAACGTTCACATAACGCGGGGCCGGGAGCGGATGTTCCGAGCGCCTCAACGCGGATCGAGGCGTATCGCCAAGGCGAACACGTCCAATCCGTAGGGCAGCGCCCTGGCGGGGTCAAGGCTCGCCCCCGACAGCTGCGGATCCGAGTCCCGGAGCAGGCGCGCGATGAGCGCCTGCCCGAGAAATAGTGACAAACCCGCTCCCGGGCAGCCCTGCGGGCCATGGCTGAAGAAGTTGAACGACCAGTCCGAGGGCGCGTCGCCGCTGACCCACTCCTGCGGTGCGAAGCGGTCCGCGAACGGCACCCGGTCGCGGTTGCGGTGGTTGAAGACGTTGTAGATGAGCACCTGGGTGCCCTCGGGCAACACCGCTCCGGTCGGGAATCTGACCTCGGACGTGGTGACCCGGCCGAACAGCGCGGTCGTCGGCCACAACCGCATCGCCTCCTGGATGCACCCGGCGAGGTAGTCCAGTCCGGCGACGCCCTGCGCGCAGGCCAGGTCGCCGGCCTCGAGTTCGGCACGTACCTCGGCGAGTTGCAATGGGTGGGCGGCTAGCAGCGCCAGCGTGCGCAACAGGTTGGCCGGCAGCGTGTCCCCCATCGCGAACAGCCAATGAGCGACCTGTCCGGCGACGTCGGTCGCCGCATCGCTGGGGGCGTCGGCGAACAGGCTGCACAGGCTGCCAGGCTCGCGCGCCGCGACATAACTCTCGACGTGGCGCACGAAGTCGTCATAGCCCTCAGGCTGGCGGCCGGGCATCTTGTTAGCCGCCGACATCAGCTCGTCGAGTTGTGCGGTGAGTGCCTCGTCGTTGGCAGCGGCGTCGCCGAAGACCACGCGGCGCGTGAGACGCCCGAAACCGGCATTGAGCTCCGGCCAGCGCAGGGTCTGGTGCCCGGCCAGCACCTCGGCCTCGTCGCGGACAACGTCAAGGAACCTCGGTGCCAGCCGATGCAGCGGCTGGCGGGTGTCGAGAACTGCCTCGGCGAAGCGGCGGCGGTTTGCCCACAGGTCACCGCGGGAGATCGTCAACGCGTTCGGCTGGAAGGCGGCCATGCCCTTGCGCTTGGCGTCCGGGTCAGATGCGAACGGCTCCGGCGAACCACCCAGAACCAGTGCGATGTCGTCGGGGTGGTGCACCAGCAGGGCCTGATCCTTGACGACGCGGACGTAGAACGGGTCGGGCCCGAATCTACGTACCATGCCCTGCACGAGCAGGTAGCCCAGGTGATCAGCGTGCAGCGTCGAGGCAAACTGGGTGGGCAATGCACGTTTCTTGAACAGTCCGAGAACTACACCTGGGATAGCGATCTGGGTCGAGAAGCGGATGCCGTCGACGAGCGAGGCCCGCGGGAAGTCCAGCGCCATCAGCCAGCCTTTCGCCACGGCGCGAACGCGTTCTTGCTGCCTTCCAGGGCAGTCATCAGTTCCGGGTGGTGCCGGACCAGCACGTCGGCCATGGTGTGCTTCTCGACCCAGTGCAGCCCTACCGGAGAGTAGATCTCCGGGCTGTAGTCGCTGGTGAAGAACCGGTCGCTCTTGAGCCGGCGCGAGGCCATCAGGATGAAGATCCTGAACGCCGTGTCGCTGAAGCCGAAGCCCGGCGGAGGCTTCTCACCCAACATCCCGACCTGCAGGTCGACTGCGTCGATGTCGCCGTCGTACACCTCGCGGATCTGTTCGTTCCACGCGCTGTTGGGGGTCAGATCCTCGAATTTCCGCACCGGGGACTTGCGCAGCAACTGCCGGAAGTCGTTGTACCGGCGCACGCCCCGCTCCCGGTCGCGCAGGATGTCGATGGTGCCGAGGTCGACGTGCTCGCCGGTCACCCGGGTGTGATCCATTAGGGCCCGCGGGTGGTTGTGCAGCGTGATGGCGCCCGGGTTCTCGGTGCCGAAGTGGTACATGAGGTCGACCCAGCCGTACTTGTCGATCGCCGCCCGGGTGTCATTGCCCTGCAGGGAGTTGAACTCGACGTTCTCGATCAGAGCGGCGGTGCGGTGGTCTCGCAGCCCGTAGTCGTCGGGGATCAATGGGTGCAGCCGGTACACCGAGATGAACTCCTCGGTGATCGAGAACGGGGCCGCGTGATGTTTCTGCTCGCTGCCGACGATGCCGGCGAGCCCCTCGAGGTCCAGTGCACGCCCGATGCTGCGCGACATCCGCATCCACTGCGGCAGCGCCCCGTACCAGTTTGCGTACATTCCCGTCGCGAGCACGGGATTGGCGAGGATGCCGGGCGTCCACTCGATGGTGTGGATCTTCGCCATCAGCGCGGAGTTCACCAGTCGGGCCGTCAGGAACAGCTTCTCGTCCGGCCATGACGGGTATGCCTTATGCAGTTGGTCGCAAATCGCGTTGTGCTCCTTCACGAACAGTGTGTGCAGCAGTGCGAGGCCGACCCAGTAGTTGTCGTTGAAGCCGGTCGCGTCGATCCCGCGCAGCTTCGGGTCCGTCTCCTCCGGCAACTTGTCATCGATCAGGGTGAGCTTGCCCAACTCGCCCGCTCGTAACTCCCGGTTGCGCTCTTCGCTTGAACCGTAGATCTGGGACCCGTCCCACCAGTGGGTCACCGTGTTGATGTAGGTGGCAGCCGAGCCGTCGGCTTCGACGCGCGCGCGGTCCGGATGCGTGTGCCGCACCTTCATCGGGTTCTCGGTCCAGTCGTCGTCGGTCGCCAGGGGCAGGTCGTAGGTCTGCGGGGCATTTTGGCCGTGGCCGAACCAGCCGTGGTTCATGAACTGGATCCAGCACGCGGCGAGCACGTTCAGGCTGGTCGCGGGCTGGAACTCGTCGCGCCACAGCAGGTTGCGGCTGACCTCGCGCGGCGACGGGGTCAGGAACTGCGGGCCGGTCTCACCGACGGTGGCACCCAGCGGCATGTTGCGGCCGAACCGGCTGCCCGCTTTGCCCATCTCGGGGTCGTAGGGGTCCTGCCGCGAGCCGTCGTAGGTGCGGTACGGAGGCAGGTCGGTGTCGGGCTCGCTACTCACGACGGCGTCGTCGCGGGTGTCATGCAGGTTCGACTTTCGAAGGTCCTCGCGGAAGCCGATGAGGTTCAGCGCAGCCAGCGGGCGGGGCAGGCTGTGCCAGTCGACGGCCTTGTTCACCTGTCGCCAGACCGTCGCGTTCACCGTCTCCAGTGCATCGCGCACGAACGGCACCCTTGGGAACTGGGGCATGGCAGCCTCCTCGAGACGCACTTGGTACGCCTGAGGAAGCTACGCCAATCGGTGTGGGGCGGCCATGTGAACCGGTCCACCCTTCGAGCGTGCTACTCCTGGCCGGGAGTCGTCTTCGCGATCTGCATCAGGAACTCGAGGTTGGTCCGGGTCTTCTTGAGCCGGTCGAGCAACAGGTCGATGGCCTGCTGCTGCTCGAGCGAGTGCAGCACCCGTCGCAGTTTAATCGTCACGGACAGTTCGTCCGGCGAGAGCAGAAGCTCCTCCTTGCGGGTCGAGGACTGGTCGACGTCGACGGCGGGGAACACCCGCTTGTCGGCGATCTTGCGGTCGAGTTTGAGCTCGGCGTTACCGGTGCCCTTGAACTCCTCGAAGATCACCGTGTCGCCGGCGGAGCCGGTCTCGACCAGCGCGGTCGCCAGAATCGTCAACGAGCCACCATTCTCGATGTTGCGGGCGGCACCCAGGAACCGCTTCGGCGGGTACAGGGCAGTCGAGTCGACACCACCGGAAAGGATCCGTCCACTGGCCGGTGCGGCGAGGTTGTAGGCCCGCCCCAGGCGCGTGATGGAGTCGAGAAGCACGACGACGTCGTGGCCCATCTCGACCAGACGCTTGGCGCGCTCGATCGACAGCTCGGCCACCGTGGTGTGGTCCACCGGTTTGCGATCGAAGGTCGACGCGATGACCTCACCCTTCACCGAGCGTTGCATGTCGGTGACTTCCTCCGGGCGCTCATCGATCAGTACGACCATGAGGTGGACCTCGGGATTGTTGGTTGCGATCGCGTTCGCGATGGACTGCAGCACCATCGTCTTGCCTGCCTTGGGCGGGGACACGATCAGTGCCCGCTGCCCCTTGCCGATCGGCATCACGAGGTCGATGACTCGCGTGGTGAGGATGTGCGGCTCGGTCTCGAGCCGCAGCCGCTCCTGCGGGTAAAGCGGCGTCAACTTGGTAAATTCGACGCGATTCTTGGACTGCTCCGGATCGGCGCCGTTGACGGTATCCAGACGCACGAGCGGGTTGTACTTCTCCCGCCGGTCGCCGTCGCGCTGCGCCTTGATCGCACCGGTGACCGTGTCGCCGCGACGCAGCCCGAACCGGCGCACGTAGGAGTTGGCGACGTAGACGTCGTCCGAACTCGCGAAGTATCCAGCGGTACGCACGAACCAGGTGTTCTTGTCCTCGATCGCGTCGAGGATGCCCGCGACCGGGACGAGGACGTCGTCCTCGGAGACCGTGGGCTCGACGTCGATGTTGCCTGGCTGGCTGCCGCCACCGACCCGGTCCCGGGTGCGGCCACGCCGGTCGCGGTACCGGCGACCCCGGCGGCGGTCGACGCCGAAGTCATCGTCGTAGCCACCGTTCTGGCTGCTCTGCGGACCTTGGTCGGCTCGCTCGCCCTGGTTGTTCTGGCGCTCGCCCTGGTTGTTCTGGTTGAGCTGGCGCTCGCCCTGGTTGTTCTGGTTCCGGTTCTGGTTGTTCTGCCTGTTCTGGGCACCCTGAGTAGCACGCCCAGTCCCGGCGCCCTGACCTTCACCCTGCTGGCGGCTAGCGTCATTGCGCGGCGCTTCCCCTTGTTGCGGGCGATTGCTCTGGCGGTTCTGTTCAGTGCGACGGCGACTATCGGTGTCGCTACTGGTGTCGCTACTGGTGTCGCTACTGGTGTCGTTGCTCAGGCCGGTGTCATGTGCGGACGCGGCGCCGTCGTCCGGGCGCGTACGGGCGCCATTGCGGGCACGGCGTTCACCCTGCTCACTCGTGCCCGATGCCGGTAATCTGCTCGCGGAGCCAGCCGAGCGGGCGGCCTGAATTGCGGCCACGAGGTCGGCCTTCTTGACCTTGGATGTGCTGAGTCCGAGCCCACTGGCCATCTGTTGCAACTGCGGCAGCAGCATGGTGGACAGGGAGTCGGATTTCGCGGCGGTGCGCGCGCGGCCGTTGCCGGTCGATCGACGCGACTGCCCGGCAGTCCCGTTCTCGCCTGCCGAGGG
>JALYIS010000260.1 GCA_030775705.1 Actinomycetota bacterium | reverse complement strand
CGCCAGGTGCGCCTGGACCTCGGCCAGCCAGGACGGGTGGAAGCGATTCTCGTCCTCGCCAAGGTGGAGGACAAAGACCTCGCCGTCGCGGTCAAGAGTGGGCACGTTTGGCCTCCTCAGGCTCTCGAGACGCATAAGTTACTGTCCAGTAGCATAGCCTCCCCGCCTTGAATCCTCGCGAATACCGGGTACTGGAGACGGCGGGGCTACGATCAGAGATCGTCGCATGTCACACTCGATGAGCCCTCAACCGGCGGCGCGTCCCGTGTCCTCCGAGTCGATTTCGGCGACCTGGAAAGGACGTGGCAGTGGCGGACAACGATCTGCTGCCCCTGCTGCGTGAGCGACTCCTGGGCACCTACTCGCCGCTGCTCGCCGATACGAGCGCGACGTTGCTGTTCACGGCGGGCGGTATGGCCAACTGGACCGTCGAGTTCGACCGGGGCCGCGCGTACGCCAAGCGAGGCGGCCCCGCCAACCCGACGACGACCGTGCGGGCTCGCCTGCCCGTGCTCACCAGCGTGGTCTCCGGCGAGCGCAGTGGCATCGAGGCATTTCTCGCAGGTGAGGTCACGGTGCGCGGCAACCTCGCCCTCGCGCTGCAGCTCGACGGGCTCTTCCCCGGCGACACGGCAGACCCGACCCGTACCTACACCCGCTCCACGACGGCCGGCGGGATCGAGACGTTCTATCTCGAGGCCGGGCCGGTCGACGCCCCACCGGTCGTCCTCGTGCACGGACTCAGTGCCACCAACGCGTCCATGCTCCCGCTCATCTCCGCGCTCTCGCGCGACTTTCACGTCCTCGCGCCGGATCTGCCCGGCCACGGGGGGTCCCAGGCCAAGGGCGACGCTCATGCTGCCGAGTTTCTCGGTACCTGGCTGCTGGCGTTCCTGCGCGAGACCTGCGACCAGCCCGCAGTGCTGGTGGGCAACAGTCTCGGTGGTCGCACCGCTCTGGAGGCCGCGCTCACCTCACCCTACGAAGTGCGTGGCCTGGTTCTGCTGTGTCCTGCGGTGGCGTTTCGCAGGCTGCGCCAGTTCGTGCCCCTGGTCCGCCTGGTGCGCAACGAGATCGCCGCGTTGCCGTTCCGGGTGCCGCGTTCGGTGGCCACGCGTGGTCTGCGCAGCCTGTTCGCCGATCCCACGCGGGTCCCCGAAGCCTGGCACGAGGCCGCGATCGACGAATTCCTGCGAGTGCTCGGGCTGCGGGCGAACCGGCTGGCCATCTTCTCCGCACTGCGCCACATCTACCTCGACGAGCCGTTCGGGGAAAGTGGGTTCTGGGAGCGCCTGCCGGGGCTCAAACCACCAGCACTGTTCATCTGGGGCGACCGGGACGTGCTCGTGCCCGCCGGGTTCGCACGCTTCGTCGCCGAAGCACTCCCCGCGGCGGATTCGGTGATCATCGACAGCTGCGGACACGTGCCCCAGTTTGAGCACCCAGACCTGACCGCCCAGTACACCCGCGACTTCATCGCTGCGTTGCCGGAGTCGATGCGAGATTCGGCCAGCGCCCGACCGCTCTGACCGGCCGCTCAGTTCGCGAGCGACTCGACCAGCTCGTCCGCGGCCCGGAACGGGTCGGTGTCGCCGGCGACAACCCGCGCCGCGGCATCGTTGAGGGCGGTCGATCCATGGACCCCGGCAATGCGCCGGCGCACCTGCGCCACCGCGATTGCCTCGATCTCGGCCGCTGCACGGGCCACCCGCCGCCTGCCGATCTCTCCGGACTTCGCCATCCAGGCACCATGCTTCGCGATAGCGTCGATGACCTGATCGATACCCTCACCGCGCGCCGCCACCGTCTTCAGGATCGGGGGACGCCAGGCCCCGGCCACCGCATGCCTGCCACCAAGGGACTGCATGTACCGCAGATCCCGCGCGACCTGGTCTGCGCCCTCCCGATCTGCCTTGTTCACGACAAAGATGTCGGCAACCTCGAGGATGCCGGCCTTGGCCGCCTGTATCCCGTCACCCATCCCCGGCGCCAGCAGCACCATGGTGGTGTCGGCCAGCGACGCGACCTCGACCTCGGCCTGCCCGACGCCCACGGTCTCCACCAGCACGACCTCACAGCCTGCCGCGTCGAGCACTCGAAGTGCTTGGGGCACCGCGGCGGACAGGCCACCGAGCTGCCCCCTGGACGCCATCGATCGGATGAACACCCCGTCGTCGGCCGCATGGTCCTGCATCCGGACCCGGTCGCCGAGCAGCGCCCCACCGGAGAACGGCGAGGACGGGTCCACGGCGAGCACGCCCACCCGCTTGCCCGTGGCGCGCAGGCTGGTCACCATAGCCGAGGTCGACGTGGACTTTCCGACGCCTGGTGAGCCGGTCAACCCGACGACCTGAGCACCCCCGCCGTACGGCGCCAACGCGGCGGCCACCTCACGCAGGGCCGGCGATTCGCTCTCCACGAACGAGATCAGCCGGGCCACCGCACGGGGATCGCCGTCACGCGCGCGACCGATCAGCTCACCGACGTCGCCTGTGCGGCGAGAAAGTGCCACAGATCAGGATGCGGCAGGCACGTGCAAGATCAACGCATCGCCCTGACCGCCGCCGCCGCAGAGCGCAGCGGCCCCGGTTCCACCGCCACGCCTGCGCAATTCGTAGGCAAGGGTGAGGGCCAGGCGAGCACCGGACATGCCGATCGGGTGACCGAGGGCGATGGCACCACCGTTGACGTTGACGATGTCGTCCGAGACACCGAGGTCGCGCATCGACTGGACGCCCACGGCGGCGAAGGCCTCATTGATCTCGATCAGATCCAGATCAGCGACGGTGAGGTTCTCCTTCCGGAGCGCGTCCTGGATGGCGTTCGACGGCTGTGACTGCAGCGAGTTGTCCGGGCCTGCGACGTTTCCGTGGGCGCCGATCTCGGCGATCCAGGTCAGGCCTAGCTCTTCGGCCTTCGTCCTGCTCATCACCACGACTGCCGCGGCACCGTCGGAGATCTGCGAGGCCGATCCGGCCGTGATCGTGCCGTCCTTGGTGAAGGCTGGGCGCAGCTTCGACAGGGACTCGACCGTCGTGTCGCCTCGGATGCCTTCGTCCTCGCGGAACTCCAGCGGCTCACCCTTGCGCTGCGGGATCAGTACTGGCGTGATCTCGTCGTCGAAGACACCGTTCTTCTGCGCGAGCGCGGCCCGCTGGTGGGACCGGGCGGAGAACTCGTCCTGCTCCGCACGGTTGAGCCCGAGAGTGTTGTTGACCTTGTCCGTCGACTCGCCCATGGGAACGTTCTCGAAGATGTCGGTGAGACCGTCGTAGGCCATTGCGTCGAGCACCTCAATCGCGCCGTATTTGTAACCCGAGCGGGACTTCGGCAGCAGGTGTGGCGCGTTCGTCATCGATTCCTGGCCTCCGGCGACGATGATGTCGAACTCGCCCGCACGGATGAGCTGGTCGGCAAGGGCGATCGCGTCCAGACCGGAGAGGCAGACCTTGTTGATGGTCAACGCAGGCACGTTCAGCGGGATCCCGGCCTTGTGGGCCGCCTGACGCGCCGGGATCTGTCCAGCACCGGCCTGTAGCACCTGTCCCATGATCACGTACTGGACCTGCTCGGCAGCGACGCCCGAGCGCTCGAGGGCCGCCTTGATGGCAACACCACCGAGGTCGGCGCCGCTGAAGTCCTTCAGCGAACCGAGCAGCCGACCCATCGGGGTACGTGCGCCGTTGATGATCACGGATCCAGCCATCGACATCCTCCTCATGAATCGGCGGGTCAGCATGCCGGAGGCACGCGCCAGCCACCTGCTCCTGTGCAGAGGGTCAACTGTAGCTAGCTTCGGCGAAATCGGATGTGAACAAGCGCACGTCCGACTCGCCGTCGGGGCGCGGACTTGCCACGATGGACCGATGCCCACACCCAGCCTGTTCTCGAAGATCGACCATGTCGGCATCGCCGTACCCGATTTGGACGCGGCTATCGCCTTTTATGCGGAAACGTTCGGCATCCTCAGCGTCCACGAGGAGACCAACGAGGAGCAGGGCGTGCGTGAGGCGATGCTCGCGGTAGGGGACGGCACGACCCGGATCCAACTGCTCGCGCCGCTCGATGACCGGTCGACGATCGCCAAGTTCATCAACCGCAACGGCCCCGGCGTCCAGCAGGTCGCGTACACGGTGCCCGACATCGATGCGGTCTGCGCACAACTGCGCGCCCAGGGGCTGCGGCTTCTGTACGACGAACCACGGCGCGGCACGGCCGACAGCCGGGTGAACTTCATCCATCCGAAGGACGCCGGCGGGGTGCTGGTAGAACTCGTGGAGCCCGCGACCGCACACTGAGACCCCGCGACCGCACACTCACCCTGCGAGCCAGATCACTGGCCTCAGAAGTTACCAGCCAGTAACATCTTCTTGCTGCCCGACCACCAACATCTGTGGAGGACCGATCCCGTGGAAGAGATCCGCGCTGCAATCTTGAACGACCAGCCGTCGGCGGTTGCCGACCTGGCGGTGCCCGACCAGTACGAGGCGATGGTGGTCCGGGCCCAGGACGCCACAATGTTCGACGGGCTCGACACCCGGGATAAGGATCCGCGCAAGAGCCTGCACCTGCAGAGTGTCGCCACGCCGGAGGTCGGGCCGGGTGAGGCGCTGGTGGCGGTGATGGCCAGCGCGATCAACTACAACACCGTGTGGACCTCGATATTCGAGCCGGTCTCGACGTTCGATTTCCTCAAACGCTACGCAAAGTCCTCCGAGCTCGCCCGCAAGCATGACCAGCCGTTCCACGTGGTCGGCTCTGACCTGTCCGGCGTCGTCGTGCGGGTGGGGCCGGGCGTCACCAAGTGGAAGGCCGGGGACGAGGTCGTCGCACACTGCCTCTCGGTCGAGCTCGAGGACCCGCAAGGCCACGACGACACCATGATGGACCCACAGCAGCGCATCTGGGGGTTCGAGACGAACTACGGCGGCCTGGCCGAGCTCGCGCTCGTCAAATCGAACCAGCTGCTGCCCAAGGCGCCACACCTGACGTGGGAGGAGGCAGCCGCACCCGGCCTGGTCAACGCCACCGCATACCGTCAGCTCGTCAGCCACCACGGCGCGGGGATGAAGCAGGGCGACACCGTCCTCATCTGGGGCGCCTCGGGAGGCCTCGGTGGTTACGCCACGCAGTACGCCCTCAATGGCGGTGCGACACCCATATGCATGGTGTCTTCCGCCGACAAGGCCGAGATCTGCCGCTCCATGGGCGCCGAGCTCATCATCGACCGCAGCGCCGAGGGGTACGAATTCTGGAAGGACGGCGTACAGC
>JALYIS010000259.1 GCA_030775705.1 Actinomycetota bacterium | reverse complement strand
CCGGGTCCACCGCGCGGTTATCGACGCGGCATACAAGCGGATCTACCGCTAGTCGGTGACCGCGCCGGTCCGGGGGTTTGGTCGCTTCTCGGCCAGGGTCGCCAGCCTGGCGAGCGATTCGATATTGCGCCGACGTAGCACCAGCCGCTGGAGGGGGTTGTCGAGCCAGGTCCCGATGCCCCGCGTTGGCGCTTCCGACATCGTCACCATCGATCCCACGTCGTCAGGCTCGATCCTGATGTCGACCCGGGCCTCGCCGGCAGGCCAAGCCCGGGCCTGCAGCACCAGCCGCGAGCCGGTAACGGCCTCGACGACCTCGGTGGTGTCATCGATCGCCATCGGCCAGGGGCCGACCCGGTGATGGATCCGCGTGCCGACGGCGGGCCAGCCAGGGTCGACGCCGCGGATGTGGGATGCACCCACTACCCAGGCGGCGTAGATCCAGCCGTCGGCAAGCTGGCCGAACACCTCGGTGGGCGTGGCGGCGATCGTGCGGGACACGCTCGTCATCATGGCGATCTCCAAACCGAGTGTGAGTGACTCGCGGGCCGAGGGCCGAGCGGACGCAGTCGGCGGCCCTCGGCTGAAGGAGCCCCGCTGTCACCTGATGATTGCGTCGACGGTCTTCTTCAACGCGCTGGGCTGGGCCGGGCTGCGTGGCGCCTTCTTCTTGGCCTGAAGTAGTTGCTCGCCGATGTCGCTCAACTGCTTGCGTCCCAGGCCGCCGCGAACCTTGGGGAACCACTCCTGCTCTTCTTCCTCGATGTGGTGGGTGACGTTTTCGATGAGAACCGTGGTCTTGGCGTCAAACCGTTCGGCGTCCGGGCTCATGGCGCCCAGCTCCGTGACAAGTACATCCGCGACGTGGTGCTCTTCGTAGGACTCGAGGATGTCGTCCTCCAGGTCTGGCAGCAGGCGCCGGACTTCGGGGTACATGACTTCGTTCTCGATGTACGTGTGGACGGTGAGCAGCTCGATCATCTTGGCGACCAGGTCTGCCTTGGTCTTGGTCGCGTTCTCGCCGGCTTGCTGGAACTTGGTGAAGAGGGCCTTGATCTCTTTGTGGTCAGCCTTGAGCAGAACGATCGCGTCGGTGGACATCAGGGTTCCCCTTCATCGTTGGATACGGGCGGCTCGTGGGTCGGTTGTCTGCAGGTCAGCTCGGCCGCCTCGGTGGTGTCTTCGGGCGGCAGGTAGCGGGGCCGGCTAGGTCTACCCCGAGGTTCGGGTCATCAAACCGAGATGAGTCGGCGGTCGATCAGGCGCCGCGATGGAGTTCATGATCACGCCACAAAGCAAGCGCCTACTCGCGACCGGGCGCGGCCCTTCCCCGGAATACCGCGGACCAGAATCGCGGCATCGGTTGACTACGCGCCGACTGCGCCGTCGATCGCTTCGCGCAGCAAGTCCGCATGGCCGACGTGGCGCGCCGTCTCCTCGACCAGGTGCAGGAGCACCCACCGCAGGGAGAAGCGCCGCCCGTCGCGTAGAGCCTTGACTGACAGCTGATCCAAGCTCGCCGCGTGAGACACGACCTGCCGGCTGCGCTCGCAGGCGTCTCGATAGCGGCCCTGCAGCTGCTGCGGCGCGAGAGCAGCCGCGTTGCGAAACTCCCAGTCCGGATCGGCATTCCAGTCGACCTCAGCCCACGGCGGGCGCTCAGGCAGGCCCGCGAAACGCACCTCCATCCAGTCCTCCTCGACCAAGGACAGGTGATACAGCAGGCCGGCGAGTGTGAGTTCTGACGGAGGGTGCTTGGCTGACAGTCGTTCACGAGTCAGCCCGTCGGTCTTGGAAAGCATCGTCGCACGCTGGTAGTCGAGGTATTGCCCGAGCATGGTGAACTCGGCACCCTCAGGATCGGGATCGATTCGCACCTGCTCATCCTGGCAGTCGCTGTGCGTGGCCAGCGGGGTAGCCCGCTTAGAGCGAGATCTGTGCACCCATGCTTATCGATCGATCGATCGGCAGGCCGAAGTACTCAACCGGGTTGGCCGAGTTGTGGGCGATGGCGAGGAACAGTCGCTTCTGCCATGTGGGCATGGTCGGTTCATTCGATTGAATGATCGTGATCCGAGACAGAAAGTAGGTGACGTCTTGCATGTCGGCGCTCGGAAGCAGCTCTTGTTCGACGGCAAGGGTCAACGCGGCCGGAACGTTGGGCTCGTCCTGGAAGCCGAAGGTTGCCTGCAGGTGGGTGATCCCGTCCTGATTCAGGCCGGCGTCCAAAAGTCCGAGTTGATCGGACTTCGCCACATGCGGAACATTGTCGACCTCGATGTTGAGGATCACGACCCGCTTCTGCAGCACGTGGTTGTGCTCGACATTTGTGCGCAGCGCGAGCGGCGTGGTGTCCACAGTCGCGTTGAGGAAGACCGCGGTTCCCGCCACGCGATGGATCGGCGGCCGCATCTGGTGCAACTTGGCCAAGAAGTCTCGCAGCAAGCCTTCTTCATCGGTGCGGTTCCGGGTCACGATGGTTCGACCCCGCTGCCACGTCATCAGCACCGTGAACACGAGCGCTGCGACCAAGAGAGGAAGCCAGCCGCCGTGCGCGATCTTGGTCAGGTTGGCCGCGAAGAAGGACACCTCCGTCGTCAGGAACACGACACCGAGCGCGGCGACCTGCCAGCTCGGGCGCCGCCACAGCGTTCGAGCGACCACCAGGAACAGGATGGTGTTCAGCATGAACGTCCCAGTGACGGCTACGCCGTATGCCGAGGCAAGTGCCGAGGACGACTTGAACCCGAGCACCAGGGCGACGACCGCGACATACAGGCCCCAGTTGACCGCGGGTGCATACACCTGGCCCACCTCCTGCTCTGACGTGTGACGAATCCTCATCCGCGGAAGGAACCCGAGTTGCACCGCCTGCCGCGTCACGCTGAACGCCCCCGAGATGACCGACTGGGACGCGATCACCGTCGCCACCGTCGCCAGGAGCACCATCGGGAACCGGCCCCACGAGGGCACGATGAGAAAGAATGGGTTGGCGATCGCCGACGGCGTATGCGAGATCAGCGCGCCCTGGCCGAGGTAGTTCAGCGTCAGCGCCGGAAACACCACGAAGAACCACGCACGCGTGATCGGCGCTCGCCCGAAGTGGCCCATGTCCGCGTAAAGTGCCTCGGCGCCGGTCACCGCGAGGACAACCGAACCCAACGCGATGAACGCGACAGCTCCGTGCGTAAGGATGAACTGCACACCGTAGGACGGCGACAGTGCTTTCAGAATCGCCGGGTCGCGCCGGATACCGTTGACACCGGCAGCAGCCAGTGTGGCGAACCACAGCACCATGACGGGGCCAAACAGTTTTCCGACGATGCCGCTGCCGAAGCGCTGGATCACGAACAGTGCGGTGAGCACAGTCACCGTGATCGCCAGCACGTAGTGCCCCAAGCTGGGAGCGGCTACCTTGACACCTTCGACCGCCGATAAGACCGAGATTGCGGGCGTGATGATCCCGTCCCCATAGAACAGGGAGGCACCGAAGACTCCCAACGCCACCAGAATCGCCTTACCGCGAGTGGTCTTGAGCGGATTCTTCTGCAGCAGTGCCGTGAGCGCCATGATGCCGCCCTCGCCATCGTTGTCGGCCCGAAGGATGAACCCCACGTACTTGACCGAGACGATCACGGTGATCGCCCAGAAGACCAGCGAGATCACGCCATAGACCTCGACCGCATTCGTATGCACCCGAGCGTGGTCAGCCGTGAAAACCGTCTGTATCGCATACAGCGGACTGGTCCCGATATCGCCGAAGACGACCCCCAACGCGCCCAGCGCCAAGACCGCCGCGCCGCTGCGATGACGCCCGGGACGGCTACCGTCATAACGGCCAGTCCTCCCGGTCCCCCCGCCACGGCCGCCGGAGCCGCCGGAAGCACCGGAACCGGCAGCCGAAGACACTGAGCTCTCCTGAGACATCGCGTCGATCCAATCGTGTCCGGGACTATCCGAGCCTCAACTTATAGCGACGGCCGTCGCGCGCGAGCGATCATGATGGTTGGACGACCGCGAGCCCCGCCGCGGAAGCGGCAGCGCCGAGCTCGGCATCGTAGGTGAACATCTCGTCCGCCCCGACCCGGAGCGCGACGGCGAGGTGCATCGCATCGTTGGAACGCAGCCGTTCCGGCAATGTGCCGGCGGTGAGCAGATCGCCACGCGTGAGGTCAATCAGGGACACGACGTCGAGCATTGTGCTGAGAGCCTCAGGCTCGATGTCGTTCGGATGCCGGTTGGCCGCACAGTGCAGTTCCGTGTGTAGGAGCCAGGAAGCGACCAGCCGACGATCCCCATCGGGTGACTCCAGCCTTGCAACGAGCGCTTCGGACTCCGCCTCCTGAACGAGCAACTTCATCGCGGCGGAGGCATGAAGATAGGAGATCACCAACGCCCCCGAGCGTCCTCGATGATCTCCTGGGTCGTCAATTTCGACCTGCGACGGCGGATGCCCGAAAGATCTTTAACCGGCCGGCGGGCAGGGCGGAGCTGCCCTTGTTGCTCTAGCCGAGCAAGAGCATCACCGGCCGGCGGGGAGATTACAGCCGCCACCTGGCCGTTGTTCGTCACCAGGATGCTATCGCCGGCGGCAACGGCACGAAGGATCTCGCCGCTACTGTTGCGCATCTCCCGATGAGTCACGGTCTTCATGTAGCACACCGTAGCACGCCACGCTGTGAACTAGCGCTCAGTGCCTGCAAGCGAGCGTACGGGTTTACTGAGCGCAAACGCCGCGGCTCATAGCGACCTGGGTCACGCGAACTCACG
>JALYIS010000258.1 GCA_030775705.1 Actinomycetota bacterium | reverse complement strand
GCCCAGGCACTCGTATACTGATACTGGCCGCCGGTCGATCCCGCCGAACCTACCTACTGCAGGAGCAGCGGTACCTCGACCAATCCGGGCTCGAGGGCATGTACGTTCTTGCGCACGGCGCCGTCGCGGTGCAGCACGGACAGCGTCCACTGACCCGGCGCCGCGAAGAACCGGTAGTCGCCCGAGGCTGAGCTGATCACCTCGGCAGTGAACTCATCGGTGGCATCGAGCAGCCGGACGTAGGCACCGGCGACCGGCGCGTCGCCCGCGGACACCACGCCGTAGATCACAGTCTCCTTGGTCAGGTCGATACCCGGCGGAAGCGTCGGCGTCTGAGCCGGAGAGCCGCACACGTCAAGCCCCCAGTTCGATCGGGACGCCGACGAGCGAACCGTATTCGGTCCACGATCCGTCGTAGTTCTTCACGTTCTGGTGTCCCAGCAGCTCGTGCAGGGCGAACCAGGTGTGGCTCGAACGCTCACCGATCCGGCAGTACGCGATCGTGTCGCTCGAGTCGTCCAAGCCGGCCTCGCCGTACAGCGCGCGCAGCTCGTCGTCGGAGCGGAAGGTGCCGTCCTCGTTCGCGGCCTTGCTCCACGGAACGTTCAGCGCGGTGGGAATGTGACCCGGGCGCTGGGACTGCTCCTGCGGCAGGTGCGCGGGGGCGAGCAGCTTTCCGGAGAACTCGTCGGGTGAGCGCACATCGACGAGATTGCGCTTGCCGATGGCGGCGATGGCCTCATCACGGAACGCGCGGATCGACAGATCCTGGTCCTTGGCCGTGTAGCTGGTGGCCGGGCGCGACACCACGTCCTTGGAAAGGTCGCGACCGTCCAACTCCCACTTCTTGCGCCCGCCGTCGAGCAGCTTCACGCTGTCGTGGCCGTAGAGCTTGAAGTACCAGTACGCGTACGCCGCGAACCAGTTGTTGTTGCCGCCGTAGAGGACGACGGTGTCGTCATTGCCGATCCCCTTGCCGGACAGGAGCTGCTCGAATTGCTCCTTGCTGACGAAGTCGCGACGCACCTGGTCCTGCAGGTCAGTCTTCCAATCGAGCTTGACGGCGCCGTCGAGATGGCCGCCGTCATAGGCCGAGGTGTCTTCGTCGACCTCGACGAACACCACCCCGTCGGTGTTCAGGTTCTCCTCGGCCCAGTCGGCCGAGACGAGCACGTCTGCGCGGCTCATGTCTGTCTCCTCATTGCTTGGGAACTGCGTGGACTCGGAACTGCGTGGATTCGGAACTGCGTGGACTCGGAACTGCGTCGGATTGATCTGTGCCCGGTGTTGTGCGGCTCGCCGCTCGACCGCGGACCTGGGACCCGGCAGGAGGCCACGGCGCGCGGGCCGGGCGGCGCTTGGGCTGCGGCGACGCTAGCCGATCAGCGCATAGGACACAGGCAGCTGCCCACACGGCACAGGTCGACCGTGCGGCGAATGGTGAGCTCAGTGCTCACAGCGCAGAGCGCGATGCCCATGGCCACAGCCTAACGCCTTACCGCGACGCTGTGAAAACGACGTCCTGCGCGGAGCCGACCACGACCAGGCCGGCGGCAACGGGGCGCAACTCGTCCACCCGCAGGTTGTAGGGCAGCTGCGGCAGCGGAATGGGGACGGTGAGGCTGGGCAGCAACTGCCGGACCACCACACTCGGCAGGCTGATCCCGGCGACCGACAGTCCGCGCACCTGCAACCAGACCGCCGCATCGCCGACGATCAGGCGTGCCTGGCCACTCACCCGGGCAAGCTGGTTGATTCCCGGGACGGGAAGCGAGGCCGCAGCGACCAGCCGCCCGGCCTGGTAGCTAAGGGTCAGCCCCGGAATGCGGCTCACCCGGGCGATCTCGCCGTACGGCAGGACGATCTGCCCCGCGACGCGATCGCACGGCAACTGGGTCGCGCGGCGACCGAGCAGCTCGCGCAGCGGGAGCAGCACATTGATCAAATGGGCTTCGAGCGTCGCGCCCGCCATCTCACCGATACGCAGCCCACCCCCGGACACCTCGATATCCGAATACCGGCCCCGCAGGGCCTGAGTGAGAAACGGGGTGCCGTGCACGCGCACCGTGGGTCGATGCCCGAACGGTTCGGACAGGTGATCGGCGGCCTTGCGCTCAGCCACCGACACGCAGAGCCGATCCGCCAGCGCGCAACCCAATGCAAGGAGCAGACACAGCACGACGAGGGCGACGACCACGGTCATCGCGCGTCCCGACTCGCGAGAGGTGACGGGCGAGCCGAAGTCACGCCCGAAGGGCCAGGCAGAGCAGGAAACCGACCGGCGCGACCAGCCCGATCGGCAGCAGTGCTGTCAGCGCCGGACGCAGCCGCCGGCCCCAGGCCTCCCCGGGCGCCGGGCTCGAGTAGTCGAGGAAGGCCGACGCCACAGCGAACAGTCCCGCCAGCGCTCCCAGAGCAGCGCCGAGGAAAGCCCCGCGGGCGCCGAGGAATTGCTGCCCGGCGTGGAACTGGAGATGCCCGACGATGCCACCGAGGCCGGCTGACGCCACCAGCGCCAGGACCCCGCGGGGCACGGCCGGGTCGAACCGCGGCGCGGGCATCACCATGTCGACCAGCCAACCAACCACAAGTGCGCCCGAGATCGCGGCGACGACCCCGGCGGCGACCTGTGCGCCCACTGCGGTGGGCGGAAACTCGTGCCGAAGCTGGATCAAGGCGGGCAGCCCGGTAACGGCGGTCACCAGAAGGGCAACGGTGCCCAACGACTCGCCAATGCGAACGCGCGCTGCACCCCGGCTGAGCTGATGGACGAACATTGCCGCGACAGCGACCGCGAGAACGCCGAGGACCGCACCCAACCGGCTATGCGGCCACACCGACACCGCTACGTCAGCGGCTGCCGCGGCCGAGCCTGAAATGACAAGGGCACCGACCCGGCCGGGCAGGCCAGTGCCGAACGCCCACGCGACGATCAGCACGGCCTGGACGGCGGCCACGGCGCTCAGCAGGGCCGCCGCACCGGTGCGGGCGCCGATGTATAGCCCCACTGCGGCGACGAGCACGATCAGGAGCGCGGCGATGGGATTCGCGGTGGGATCCGTTGGATCCCTGGGGTTCGTGGGATTCGCGGTGGGATCCGCGTCCGAGTCCGGGGCGCTCGGTTGGGGGGCAGGCCCCTCGTCAGCGCTGCCGTTCTCGGTCCGCGTCCGGTGTGCAGCGCGTGCTCGGCGGGCAGCACGGGTCGCAGGGTCGGTCACGCAAACCATCGTCGCAGACAGTCCCGTCCGCGGCACTGCTGACAACCGACCTGAGCCAGTCGGTGATCCGGACGTTGTCGTACTTCCTCGACAGTGACCAGCGCGACGTCGCTGGCGGTGCAACACCCGGTATTCTTCCTGGATACTGACTCGTAGTCAGATGCCGGGCAGCGCAGCCCGCCGGAATCGACAGCGCCGACGGCTCCGGATCCACCTCTGGGATCTATTCGTCTCTATTCGTCGGAGGCATGCGTGGAGCTCATACTTCTCACCGCCGCAAGTCAGCCGACCGCGGAGGTGCTGCCCGCCCTCGGCCTGCTCGGACATCACGTCACCGTGCTTCCGCCGGATGCGTCGATGCTCGTCGACCGCCCACTCGGCGACGTCATCCTCGTCGATGCCCGCCGCGATCTGGCCACCGCACGGTCGTTCACGCGTGTGCTCGCCGCCGTCGGCGCGCAGGCTGCCGTCATCGCGGTACTCACCGAGGGCGGCTTGGTGGCAATGTCTGCGGAGTGGACGGTCGACGACATCGTCCTGGACACTGCCGGCCCGGCCGAGCTCGATGCGCGGCTGCGCCTCGCCGTCGAACGCCGCGCGGCCCTGTCGGATGCGACCCCGGAGCAGGTCGACATCGGTGACCTGACGATCGACGAGACGACGTATACCGCGCGCCTGTCCGGCGTGCCGCTCGACCTGACGTACAAGGAGTTCGAGCTACTGAAGTTCCTGGCCCAGCACCCCAGCCGGGTGTTCACCCGCTCGCACCTCGTGCAGGAGGTTTGGGGCTATGACTACTTCGGTGGAACCCGCACGGTGGACGTGCACGTACGGCGATTGCGCGCCAAGCTTGGCGCAGAGCACGAGGCGATGATCGGCACGGTCCGCAACGTCGGCTACAAGTTCGTCCGGCCCGGGCCCGACGGCGGCCGGCGACTCACCGAAGCGGCGGCGGACGCTCCCCTGGTTCGAGGCGAGGTCGCAGACAGTCACGCCTTCGAGGCCACGACGCAACAGCGCACGGCCCGCTAGATAGCGTGGGCTGATGCCCACGCCACCCGCCGTCAACGTCGAGACCCTCCGCGGGCTCGACGCCCAGACGCGCGAGGGCGTTCATCAGCTCGCAACCGGCGTCCAGGCACGGGTGGGCGAGCCGCCCCTCTCGGACCAGGCGCTACTGCGGCTCGGTTCGGGCGAGGTCCGGCACCTGGTCGCCCGATCGGGTCCGAAGGTCGACGGCTATGCGCAGCTCGACGGCGATCGCCTGGAGATCGTGGGAGAGGTTGAGGCGAGCGCGACGCTGCTGCAGCACGCCGAAGCGATCGGCGGTTTCGCGTTGGTGTGGTCGCACGGGCGGCGCAGCCCGCTGGCCGAGGTTCTGCCTGATCACGGCTACGCGCCGGTCCGGGTTCTCCATCAGCTGCGCAGACCGCTATCTGACGCCATTGCCGTGGTCGAAGTGGCCCCGCCGGTGGCCATTCGGACCTTCCGGCCCGGCAGTGACGAACAGCAGTGGCTAAGTGTCAATGCCGCGGCCTTCGCCGACCACCAGGAACAGGGCGGCTGGACCCTGGCGGACCTCCAGGCGCGCGAAGGCCAACCGTGGTTCAACCCCGACGGCTTCTTCGTCGCCGAGCGCCCCGCACCCGACGAGCGGGGCCTGCAGCTGATCGGATTCCATTGGACGAAGGTCCACGCCGACGGCGCCGGCGAGGTGTACGTGCTCGGTGTCGACCCGGCGGCCCAGGGTTTGCACCTCGGGTCGGCACTGCTGTCCGTCGGGCTTCGCTACCTCGCGGCGCGGGGCTGCAAGCAGGTACTGCTCTACGTGGACGACGACAACGCTCCCGCGCGGCGTCTCTACGAACGCTTCGGGTTCGTGACGCACGACACCGATACCCAGTGGGCTCGAGCGCAGACCCTCGACACGCCCTAGTTCAGCTCCTGGACACCCAGCAATCCACCGCATGTCACTCAAGCGGGCGCCGTCATTCACGTTGCGTTCATCTGCGCCACCCCCGGCAGCCACCTGCCCCTCCTAACGTCCGGCAGGACAGCAGAGTCATTGACGAAGGGACCCACTGTGAAGCTGTACCGAGCGGGCGCAATCGCCGGGCTCATCGCGGGAGCCGTCGTACTCGCGGCCTGTAGCTCCTCCAAGGGCACGAGCAGTACCACTTCCTCGGCCGGATCGACGCCGACGACGACCTCATCGGGGTCTAGCGCGACCGCGCCGACGTGCTCGACCGGCACGCTGAACGCGCAGGGTTCGACCGCACAGACCAACGCGATCAACGCCTGGATCAAGGCCTACCAGACTGCGTGTTCCGGTGCGACGATCAACTACAACCCGACCGGGTCGGGCGCCGGAGTCACCGCCATGGAGAACGCGCAGGATGACTTCGTCGGTTCGGACTCGGCATTGAGCGTGAGCAAGGGCGAATTCGCCAAGGTGCAGACCCGGTGCGGCAGCGCGCCGATGGACCTGCCGATGGTGGTCGGTCCAATCGCGGTCGCGTTCAAGCTCAACGGCGTCAACAAGCTGATCCTCAACGGTGACGTCACCGCCAAGATCTTCCTGGGCAAGATCACCACCTGGAACGACGCGGCGATCGCGGCGCTGAACCCCGGTGCCACACTCCCGTCGACCAAGATCACCGTCTACTACCGTTCAGATTCGTCGGGAACCACCCAGAACTTCGAGAAGTATCTCGCGGCGACCGCGCCCAGCGTCTTCAAGACCACCCCGGACAAGGACTCCTCCAAGGCGGGCTTCGCCGGCCAGGGCAAGGCGAAGTCCCAAGGCGTCTCGGCTGCCATCGCGAGCACCGAGGGTGCGATCGGCTACGACGAGTTCTCGTTCGCAGTCAGCAGCGGGCTCCAGACCGCCGAGATCGACAACGGCGCAGGTGCGGTCGCGCTGTCCAAGGACACCGCGAGCGCGGCAGCCACGGCCGCGACGGTCAAGGCCAGTGGCACCGGCGATCTGAGCCTGTCCATCGACTACGCCGAGAAGACTCCCGGGGCGTACCCGATCATCCTGGTGACCTACGAGATCGTCTGCACCAAGTACAGCAGCGCGTCGACAGGGACGTATGTGAAGAACTTCCTCAACTACACCGCCACCGGCGGTCAGGCGGCGCTGGCCGGCTTGGGCTACGCGCCACTGCCAGCGGCGTTGCAGACGCAGGTCGAGGCCTCGATCGCAACGATCAGCTGATCCACCGCACCACCGTTTCACCGAACACGGCACCGGACAAAGGACGACAAGTGACCCGTCGGGTCGCAGGACGCATCCGCGACCTTGCGACCCGACGGGCTTCGCTCACTAGCGGAGCAGGCGGCGCGCATGACAGATTCGGGTGCACGGCCACCGCGGGTGGCCCCACCCCACGACGACACTCCCCTTCCGCCGCCGATGATTGCGGGTGAACACGTGATACCGCCTGAGGAACCGGCCGTCGAGGAGCAGGCGGCGGCGCGGACCGACCGCCCGGACGCCGTCGTCATCGGGTCGGCGCAGGGACTGGCGATCAGCACCGACGGCCCGCCGGTGCTGGGCGCCGGCTCGCCGAGCCTGGGCACCCCAAAGGGGAAGGTGCGCATCGGCGACAAGCTCTTCCTGGCTCTGACCACCGGCGCCTCCGCCTTCGTGATCGCCGTGGTCGCCCTGGTCGCGATCTTCTTGCTGATCAAGTCGATCCCGTCGATCGTGCACGACAAGTCGAACTTCCTCACCTCGACGAGCTGGGACACGACGCCCGGCAACCTGCACTTCGGCGTGGCCCCGTTGCTCTACACGACGGTCGCCATCGCGGTGCTCGCCCTGCTGCTGGCCGTACCGATCTCGATCGGCATCGCGCTGTTCATCACCCAGTACGCCCCGAAGCGGGTGGCCAAGCCGGTCGCCTACGTGGTGGATCTGCTGGCCGCCATCCCCTCGATCATCTACGGAATCTGGGGCTTCAGCGTGCTTGCGCCGCGTTTGGCGCCGGTCCAGCGAGCGCTCTACCACCTCGGCGGCCTACCGCTGTTCAAGGACGGGGGGGTACTCAAGGGCAGCTTGTTCGACGGCGGCGTCGTGCTGGCCGTGATGATCCTGCCGATCGTGACGGCAATCAGTCGCGATGTGTTCGAGCGCACGCCCCGTGCCAACAAGGAGGCTGCTCTCGCGCTTGGTGCCACCAAGTGGGAGATGATCCAGCTCACGGTGTTGCCCTACGGTCGTCCGGGTGTCATCAGCGGCGCGATGCTAGGCCTCGGTCGCGCACTAGGCGAGACGATCGCCGTGTACCTGATCCTCTCCAAGGTCAGTCACTTCTCTGTTTCGATCTTCAGCGGCGGTGAGACGATCGCCTCGAAGATCGCCGGCAACCAGTCGGAGTTCAACAACCCGGCCTCCACCGGCGCCTACATCGCAGCGGGTCTGGTGCTCTTCATCCTCACCTTCGTCGTCAATGCCGCGGCCCGATGGATCGTCAGCCGCCGAAAGGAATTCGCGTGAGCAGCGCGACGATGATCCCCGCTGCGCCCGCTGCTTCGTCATTCACGAAGGTGGCCGGTTCGCGGAAGCTGAAGAACAACCTGGCGACCGTGTTCGTGGGCGGCTCGTTGGCCATCGCCCTGGTCCCCTTGATCTGGCTGCTCTGGACCGTGGCCAGCAAGGGTTACTCCGTGGTCGCCAAGAGCGAGTGGTGGACTGGCACGCAGCGCAACAAGACTTACAAGGACGCCGGGGGCGGGGCCTTCCATGCGGTCGTCGGCACTCTCGAACAGGTGGCGCTGTGCACCGCGATCTCGGTGCCCGTCGCAATCCTGGTCGGCGTGTACCTGGTCGAGTACGGCCGCGGCCCGTTCGCCCGGCTGACCACCTTCATGGTCGACATCCTGACCGGCATCCCCTCGATAGTTGCAGCGCTGTTCATCTACGCGGTGTTCATCGCTACCTTCAAGTCCGTCGGGTCCGGCTGGTTGGTGTCTCTCGCACTGGTCATTTTGATGATTCCGGTGGTCGTCCGAACCACCGAGGAGATGCTCAAGCTCGTGCCGAACGAGTTGCGCGAGGCGTCCTACGCCTTGGGCATTCCGAAGTGGAAGACCATAGTCAAGGTCGTGATCCCGACGGCATTCACCGGTCTGACCACTGGCGTGGTGCTGGGCATCGCGCGTGTCGCTGGGGAAACCGCGCCGCTACTGATCCTGGTCGGCTACTCGGGCGATTTCAACAAGAATCTCTTCTCCGGCCCCCAGGGCACGCTGCCTGGCCTCGTCTACGACCAGTTCACCAACCTCAACCAGGCGACCGGGTCCAGCGCCTATCACCTAGACGCCAACGGCAACCGGGTCACCGGGGCCACCGCGAACTTCGACCCGGCGCGGATGTGGGGCGCCGCCCTTACCTTGATCATCATCGTGTTCCTGCTGAACCTGATCGCCCGATTCATCGGACGGTTCAGCAAGGTCGCCGAGTAACCGACGCGGGAGACCAACGTGGCCAAGCGGATAGACGCGAAGAACCTGAACATCTACTACGGCAAGTTCCTCGCCGTCAGCGAGGTGAACCTGACCATCGCACCCAAGAGCGTGACGGCGTTCATCGGGCCGTCAGGGTGCGGCAAGTCGACCGTGCTGCGCACCCTCAACCGGATGCACGAGGTCATCGCCGGGGCCTATGTCGAAGGCGAGGTCCTGCTCGACGGCGACGACATCTACGCCGCGGCTGTGGATCCGGTCGACGTCCGCCGAACGATCGGCATGGTGTTCCAGCGCCCGAACCCGTTCCCGACCATGTCCATCTATGACAACGTGGTCGCCGGTCTCAAGCTGCATTCTGGGCGGGTGCCCAAGGGCGAACTCGACGGCGTCGTCGAGAAGTCGCTTCGCTCGGCGAACCTATGGACGGAGGTGAAGGACCGGCTCAGCAAGCCCGGAGCAAGTCTGTCCGGCGGCCAGCAGCAGCGCTTGTGCATCGCGCGCGCGATCGCGGTCGAGCCGCAGGTTCTGCTGATGGATGAGCCCTGCTCGTCGCTGGACCCCATCTCGACCCTGGCGATCGAGGACCTGATCCAGGAGCTGAAGGACAGCTACACGATCGTGATCGTGACGCACAACATGCAACAGGCCGCCCGCGTCTCGGAACGGACCGCGTTCTTCAACCTTGCTGGGATCGGCAAGCCCGGCCAGATGGTCGAGATGGACGACACACAGAAGATCTTCTCGAACCCTGCGGACAAGCGCACCGAGGACTACATCTCCGGACGGTTCGGGTAGATGACGGCATACACGCGCCCCGGCGGCCCCAGCACTTCGGAGAGGTGACCAGATGCGCGACGTCTATCACGACGAACTCGACGACATCGGCAAGCGTGTTATCGAGATGACGAACCTGTCGGCGGTGGCCATGGATCGGGCTACCCAGGCATTGCTCGACGGCAACCTCGCCCTGGCAGACCAGGTGGCCACCGACGACAAGCGTATCGACGCGCTCTCGGTGGAGCTCGAGGACCGCGCGTTCACGCTCATTGCGCAGCAGCAGCCGGTAGCCACCGACCTGCGGGTACTCATCAGCACGGTCCACCTTGCCTCCGATCTCGAGCGGATGGGCGGCCTCGCCAATCACGTGGCCAAGATCGCCCGCCTGCGCTACCCAGAGATCGCGGTCCCGCCCGAAGCGCAGGACGTGATATCCCAGATGGGCGTGGTCGCGGGGTCGTTGGTGGGCAAGGTGACCGACGTCGTGGACGGACGCGACGTCGCGCTCGCTCAGGCGATCGAGGCCGAGGACGATTCGATGGACGCCCTGCGGCGCAAGCTCTTCACCCTGGTCCTCTCGCCGAACTGGACACGTGGCACCGAATCGGCGATCGACATGACCCTGCTGGGTCGCTATTACGAGCGCTACGCCGACCATGCCGTGGCCGTGGCGCGACAGACGATCTTCATCGTTACGGGGGAGCACCCCAACCGCCCGCGGGTCTGACCCCGCGGGTTCGGCCTGGATTTCCCGGACACAGCGACGTAGACTCCGCTATTGATCGACGGTCAATAGTTGGCCGCCCGGAGCGGAGGTGCCGTGTTCGACTACGACGTCCTGGTCATCGGATCAGGCTTCGGGGGCAGCGTCACCGCATTGCGCCTCACGGAGAAGGGGTACCGGGTCGGCGTCCTCGAGGCGGGCCGCCGGTTCACCCCGGACACCCTGCCCAAGACGTCCTGGCGGCTGCGCGATTACATCTGGGCTCCGAAGCTGGGGCTGACCGGGATTCAGCGCATCCACGTGGTCAAGGACTGCCTGATCATGGCCGGCGCCGGCGTCGGCGGCGGGTCGCTCAACTACGCGAACACCCTCTACGAGCCGCTGCAGCCGTTCTACGAAGACCCGCAGTGGGCCGCGATCACCGACTGGCGCGACGAGCTGGCTCCGCACTATGCGCAGGCGAAGAAGATGCTGGGCGTGGTCACGAATCCGACCGAGACGCCCAGCGACCTCGAGATGCGGCGCCTGGCCGAGCAGTTCGGCAAGGCCGACACGTTCCACATGACGCCGGTCGGGGTGTTCTTCGGCCGCGACGGCGTCCCAGAGCCCGGCCAGACGGTGCCCGACCCCTTCTTCGGCGGAGCCGGGCCACAACGCACCGGCTGCATCCAGTGCGGAGAATGCATGACGGGCTGCCGCCACGGGGCCAAGAACACCCTCACCACGAACTACTTGGCCCTCGCGGAGAGCAACGGCGCGCAGGTGCATCCGCTCACCACCGCCGCCGGCGTGCGGCCCCTGGCGCAGGGCGGCTACGCCGTGGACACCGAACACACCGGCCGCTGGTTCGACAAGCGCCGGCGGACCTTCACCGCCGAGCACGTCGTCTTCTCCGCGGGCACCTACAACACGCAGAAGCTGCTGCACCAGCTGCAGGCGACGACCCTGCCGAAGATCTCGTCGCGGCTGGGGTACCTCACCCGGACGAACTCCGAGGCGATCCTCGGTGTGCGCACTGCGAAGCCCAAGTACGACTACACCGCGGGCGTGGCCATCACGTCGTCCTGGCACCCGAACGAATACACCCATATTGAGCCCTGCCGGTACGGCAAGGGCAGCAACTCGATGGGAATGCTGAACACCCTGCTCACCGATGGGGGCACGCGTCGCCAGCGTTGGCTGCAATTCATCACCGCGATGCTGCGCCATCCCTTGCAGTTGCGGCTGCTCATCCCACGGAAATGGTCAGAACGGGTAATCATCCTGCTCGTTATGCAATCGCTGCCGAACTCCATCACCGTGCTGCGGAAGAAGACCAGGTTCGGCCGCGCCAAGCTCACCTCGACCCAGGGTGACGGTGAGCCGAACCCGACGTGGATCCCCGTCGCGAATGCAGCCGCCAGGCAGCTCGCGGAGAACATCGGCGGCATGCCGGGCGGCACCTGGGGTGACCTGATGAACGTTCCGATGACCGCGCATTTCATCGGCGGCTGCGCGATCGGCGAGACCCCGGAGACCGGCGTGATCGATGCCTACCAGCGCCTGTTCGGTTACCAGGGCCTGCACGTCGCCGACGGTTCGACGCTCTCCGCAAACCTAGGCGTCAACCCTTCCCTGTCGATCACGGCGCAGGCCGAGCGGGCGATGGCGCTGTGGCCCAACCACGGCGAGCAGGACCTGCGCCCGCCGCTGGGTGCGCCGTACCAGCGCATCGCGCCGATCTATCCTGCGCATCCCGCAGTTCCCGACGATGCGCCAGCGGCCCTACGCAGTTCGGCGGTCCCGATAGGAATGCCAACGGTTCGTAGTGCCTGAACCGTTGTTCCCGAGTCTCCACATCCACCCGGTGCCTGCTCGTTTCCGTGCGATTTGTCCCGAAATAGAAGCAATTGAGGTGACCTGATCTCCCTGTACGCTCTGATAGCGCTTCTTTGTGGGCGTGGAGGTCCGCAGTGCGTCCGTGCACTGCCTTCGGGGCGATTTCGATTGAAGGGCTAGTGCATGTTGAAGATCAATTCGTCCGGGTGGGGCCACTCGGACCCCAATGCACCGCGTAGCCGCACCGCGCTACGTCGGGCCATCGCCGCGACCGCCGTGCTCAGCGTGGCCGCCGCCGGCATCGTGGTCAGTGGAGGTGGCGGCGCCAGCGCGGCGACCGCACCGCTCGCACAGTCACGCGGCAACTTCGTCGACGGGGCATTGGGGAACACTCCGATCCAGCGGCAGCTCGTCGGACTCACCGATGCCAGCGCCTTCGCGCCCGGAACCCAGAGCCAGCAGAACCCTCTGGATGTCACCGCGCTCGGCTCGATCAATGTGAAGCTGACCAATGCGCTCAAGCTCAGCCCGAACAAGCCCCTGCTTGGCATCACGCTCGGCGCGGTGAACCAGGTCGCAGTCGCGCACAATGACGGCTTCTCGTATGGCGCGTCTGGCGCGGTCCTCAACTCAGGTGGCCTTGCCGCCGGTGCTGACGATGCCGCGTTCCCGAACAGCGCGTCGATCGACCTGACGCCAGCAGGGATTGCCGGCAACTCGGTCACCCTTCCGGGTGCTGATGCCGCTGCGGCGCTGGGTGGCGTCACGGTAACTCTGGGGGCTGTGAGTGCGATCGCGGGCACGCCAACCGGCGTCGGCAAGGGCAGCTCGACAGACTATGAAATCGCGCGTCTGACCATCACGGCGGGTTCGCCAGCTCTTGGCCAGCTGATCACCTCCCTGACGAGCACCCTCACCGGAACTGGAGGGCTGGTCAGCGCGCTGACGAAGCTGCTGGGCCCGGTTCTTCCGAGCACCTGCCCGCTCGCTGGCGGAAAGCTCACCGATATTACATTCGACGGGGTCACGATAAGCGGCACCACTGGCGGCTTGTCCATCGACCTCAACGCGGCGATCGACGCGCTTACGAACCACAAGTACAACCTCAACACCTTGCCAGCCAACACCGACGCCCTTGACCTGCTGCTCAAGTACATCGGCAGCGCGGACGGTCTGGCCGCAGGTCTTCAGAACGTGGTCAACGGCCTCGTATCGGCACTCCAGACTCAGTTCCAGAATTGCGTGCCTGCCCAGTTCAAGTCTGCGATAGCTCCCCTGTTCGCACTGCAGACCACATTGCAGACGACTCTGTCCTCGCTGGTCACAGGCCTCACCGGGCCAGCTGGCGGCCCGAGTTTGCTCGCTCCGCTGGCCAATGTCTTGAAGCAGCTGGTGGACATCGGCATCAACGTCCAACCGAACGGTCCTGCGGGCCCCGCCGGTGAGGCGTACACCGACAAGTTGACGGCCTCAGCCAACCAGACGGTTGCACCGGTACCTGGTCAGACCGTGGTCCGGGCGATCGAGCTCAACGTGCTCGGCACCGCCATCAATGTGGCCCTGGCCAACGCGGCAGCTGGGCCTAGCTCTGCCGCTCCGGTAACGCCGACCACCACGGCCCCGCCGTCAGCGCCGAACACGAAGATCCCCACGGGTGTTCCGGCCGGTGGCGGATCGCCCGATGGCTCGCCGTCGTTGCCGCTGGCACTGCTGGCAGCCGGTCTGATGCTGGCCTCCGGCGGAGCGGTCGCGTTCAAGCTGCGGGGCAAGCACTCCGCATAGTCACCTGCACGACGGCTCCGGCCCACCCTCAACGCTGGGGGTGGGCCGGAGCCG
>JALYIS010000257.1 GCA_030775705.1 Actinomycetota bacterium | reverse complement strand
GTTCTGCCCTCGTGGTCTGCGAGCCGACCCTGGCCTGATCGAGAGTTGAATGCGGCAAGGCGCGGCCCGCGCGCGCCCAGGCTGCCATCGTCAGACCCGAACAGTCGTAGGCGTTGGGTCCGGCTGCGCCGAACACGTAGGGCTTGTCGAGCTGGTGCACTGCGAACGCGATGGCGATGGCGGCGGCAGCCGAAGCCGACGGCGGGATTGTGTAGTCAGCCGGCAGTCCGTGCGTGCCCGGAGCCGTATTCGCGCTCTGGGGGACGGACTCTGTGCTGCAATCGCCGGAGGATTGATCGGGGCCAACCGCTAAGGAGGCCCCGGTGCAGATCGCCGCCGCGCTGCTGGACATCGGGCTGACACCGATGATGCAGATGCACAGCACGAACGCCATCAGCGACGACGCAAGCACGATCGCTGCGAGACAGATTCTCGCCATGAATGCCACTCCTCTCGTGCACTCTTCGCTCGCCGCGGCCGTGAACTCGCTTGAGCCGGCCGACTGTCGCGCGGACGCCGCACGCTAACGCGTCCGATATGCCCGCTGCGTGCATTTCCCGGTGGTCTGTGGACAACCGACGCCTCGGCGCAGCCACGGCCCCTGCAGCAGCCCGACCTCTGTGGCATCCCGTCGAGCGTCGATCACCGGCGGCCGTTCGATTACCTCGTCCCCAGGCGTGACGCTCCCGACCGCGGACACGTCGAAATGTCATCTGATGGCACGGGTGCTTACGAGCGGAGTGGAGTTCAGATGACAGTGACGATTCGGCGGATGGGCCTGGGGTCGGGGTACCGATACTTGATGTCCTCGGTAGCGCTTGGTGATGGCGGTGTACACCGGTCGACGCCGCTCATGCGGTACTACGGGGAATCAGGGACGCCGCCGGGCCGCTTTCTCGGCGCTGGCTTGGCGGGGCTGAACGGGGGCGGCGGCATCCTCGGGGGCGCCGCAGCCGATGAGCAAATGCTCTACCGCATGTTCGGGACGGTCGCGGATCCGGTTAGTGGCCGGCGTTTGGGTCAGGCGCCATACACGCCCCCCAGGTCGCTGCGGGAACGGATCAGTGCAGGCGTCGAACAACTGCCGCCCGGATTGTCGGGAGACGACCTTGCCAGCCGGATCGCTGCGATAGCCGCTGACGAAGCCGCGCGGACCCGTCGGCTGCGGCGCTCAGTTGCTGGCTTCGACCTGATCTTCAGTGTGGCGAAGTCGGTGTCGGCGGTGTGGGCGGTGGCCGATGTGCGGACGCGTGACGCGATCTATGAGGCGCACCATGCCGCCATCGGCCAGGTCACCTCGTGGGCCGAGCGCAATGTCTTCTTCACCCGGTCGGGCAGCGAGGGCTCCATGCAGCAACAGGTCCGCGGGGTGGTTGCGGTCGGCTTCGACCATTGGGACTCCCGCGCCGGAGATCCGCACCTGCACACGCACCTACTCGTCCTCAACCGTGCGCAGGCCGCGGACGGAGTGTGGCGCACCTTGGATTCGCGCGCACTGCTCAAGCAGGCCGGCGTCCTCAGCGAGATGCATGAGGGTGTTGTCGCGGATCTACTCGCGGACCGGCTCGGATGGGAATGGGACACCCTTCCCAAGCGCAGCAGATCGACCCGCCGACTCGACGTCGCGGGTGTGCCGCAGGAGATCATGTCGGAGTTCAGCCAGCGATCGCGCCACATCGAGGCGGCGATGGCCGAGCTAACGGCGACCTTTGCCCTTGAACGAGGCAGGCAACCGAGCGCGGTGGACCTGATCCGGCTCCGGCAACGCGCTGCACTGATCACCCGGCCCGACAAGACCCAGACCTCGCTCGAGGCCCGGACGGCGCAATGGCGTGCGCGTGCGGCCCCCCACGTGGCACAGGATCTGCAGACGTGGGTGCGCACCCTGTGTCGGGGGAACGACGGGCAGCTGTTGGGCAGCGATGAGTTGAGCGACGCGATGCTCGCCGACGTGGCGATGATCGCGCTCGACAGGGTCGTGCAACGTCGTGCGACGTTCACCCGCGCGAATGTGCTCGCCGAGGTTCATCGCCAGCTGTTCGGCGTTCGCTTTCCCCCGGGACCAGAACGGGGGAGCATCGCCGATCGCATCACCGTCCTCGCCCTGAGTGAGGCCCTCACGGTCGACCGCGCAGGAGGTCAACCGCCCGCGAATCGCGGTCTCCGCCCGGGTAGGTCGCGCTTCGTCGGGCGTGGCACCGAGATTTACACGACCCCCGAGATCATCGATGCCGAGCAACGGCTGCGTGCCGCGGGCCGTCTTAGTGCGGGTCCGGTGGCGGCGATTGCACATGACGCCGATTCCGAGTTCGCGGTCACGGATGCGAATCCTTCCGCTCAGGACCAGGAGATGGAGGCCGTGAACGCGATCGCCACTTCTGGGCGGCACGTTGACGTGTTCCTCGGCCGCGCGGGGGAGGCCAAGACGACCACGCTTGCTCGGCTGCGCACGGTATGGGAACAAGAACACGGCGCCGGCTCGGTGATAGGGCTCGCCCCATCTGTGGCGGCAGCCGAAGGACTTTCTGCGAGCATCGGCATCCATGCCGACGACAGCGCTACCTGGCTCAGTGAACGGCGTTGCGCGCCTGACCACACATCGCGGATCAGCGAGCTGCAACGACGGCTGGCGACGATGGGCAGCCCAGGTTCCGTACTGGCGCGCTCGATCAGCGCGCGCATCGAAAGCGAGCTTAAGGACCAGGTCCGCTGGTCGATCAGACCGGGACAGTTGGTCATTTTCGACGAGGCAGGGATGGCGAGCACACTTGCTCTCGACGAGATCGTGGCGCACGCCGCTGCCAACGGCGGCAAGGTCGTACTCGTCGGGGATCGGGCACAGCTCAGCCCACGAACTGGTGGGGGCGGACTTGCCTTGCTCGTTCGTGACCGCGCAGAGGTTCCCGAGGTCGTGGTTGCAGAGACCGGTGCCCCATCGCGAGCCGCGGCTGCCGAGCGGCCACGCGAAAGGTACAAGCGAGATTCTCCTGGCGCCAAGGTCATGCTCGCCATCCCCGCAACCGTACCGGCGCAGCGGTGGACAGACCCGGGCTTCGGTGTCGGCCGGTGAGGCTGTCCGCGGTCGAAGTTGCGCAATTCCAGAGATACCTCACCGCCTACGCGGGTGATTACCTGCGCAACGTCATCCGCGAGCCACGCGTGACCTGCTCGGTCTGTTGTGTGCCGGTGAACCGGTTCCGGCGCTGCCTACAGTGCCGAGACCATCACAATGAGCACGGCGAGCGGCTGGCCGACTTCGTCGGCTCGCTGGTGTACGCCTGCGACAGCCAGCGGTCCGGACAAGTCATGTACCGATACAAGACGCCTCCACGGGTCAAGGAGTACGCACTGGTCGTGGCAAGTCTGGTGTGGGTGGCGATCGCGCAGCACACAACGTGCGTCGAGGCGCTGGCCGGGATGCCGGTCTCTTGCTGGGCAACCGTGCCGTCGCTGCGTACCACGAGCGGCACGCACCCCCTTCGTCAGATCGTCGCCACGCACCCGCCAGCGACGGCCGAGACCTCGCTATTGCCCACTGAAGGCGTCAGGACGAGACGCGACATCGGTGGTCATTTCCTCGCCTGCCGACCGCTGGCCGGGCAGCCGCACGTGATGCTGATCGACGACACATGGGTCTCAGGTGGCCACGCCCAGTCTGCGGCACTGACGCTGCGCGCGGCCGGCGCCCGGAAGGTGTCAGTGTTGACCGTCGCCAGATGGCTGACGCCGGGCTGGGGCAAGACCGATGAGTTTGTTACCGGCCGGCTGCGGGGCGCAAGCTATGACCCGGGTGCGTGCCCCTGGTCGGCCAGTGGCTGCCTGAGTCCTGCCACGTCAATGACGTAGGTGGCTTGCGTTCGTTCGGTCCGGGTCCTTCGGGGATCACGGGACTATGTGCGGCAGCGATCGGCAACGTGAGGGTGGTCCAACTCCACACAGGTCGGGACTAAAGTCCCGCGGTGGCGGGGCCATCGACATTGCCAGGCAACACCGGCTACGAGGTGCTGGGGGCCATGGAACCGGGTGTCCCGAGCGGTGGGTAGGCCCGTCCCTGGGTGCGGCAGCGGGGCCGCAACATCCAAACCGAACTGGCCGCACCGTGGTCGGCGGAGCCCCAGAGGTTCCTGCATGCCCGCCGCGTGTCGTTGGGGTGCCGATGACCACGCAGCCCTGAGGGCGATGGCAGCCCCAAGGATTTGGGTCGGTCCAGGGGTCGTGTGCGGGATTTGGCCCGACACCCGTCCGTTCAGTTGGGCAGAACCGTCGCCGCGCTGAGCTGGCATGCTGGGGGCGGGGTCCCCTGAATGGACAACAGGCCGCAGAAGGTCTGACCCGCGACCTTCCACACACCGCCCTCGCGCACGGCGAACCCATTCTGATTCGCCGCTACGACCGTCCCGTTGGCGAGAACGGAGAAGACCACCTTTGCTGTGTTGGGTGACTGGAGGGTGACTGCAGACACCGTTGCCGAGGTCTTCTGCGCCTGGGCCTGCTTCGCAGCCGCCTCGATCGCAGTCTTGAATGCCGGGCCGTCCTGGAGGAGCCCGATCGACACGGTCTCGGCGGTGCCAGGGGTGAAGAATGTGAGGTAGGTCTTCGTCACGGCCGCAACGGTTGCCGCGTCTATCGTGCTCGCGCCAGTGGCTGTCGTGGCATTGGAAGCGGGTGCCGGCGTGGCGGCCGCGGTGCTGGGCGGCGTGGTTGCCTGCGCGGTCGGTGATGCCTTCGAACTGCATGCTGACGTGCCGAGTAGCACGAGCGCGCTCAGGCCGGCGACGGTCAGACAGGTGCGGCGCATCGGGTCGGTCACGGGCACTCCTCTTGATCCGTCCCCCACACCTGGACGACGACCGAATCCTCACACAGAACTAACCGCCTGCGCTATGGGCCACGCGCAACCGCGACTTGCGTACGCTTTCAAGACGCCGGGTAGGCGGCCGGGAACTTCTGACTCCGGCGCCCGACTATTAGCCCATGATGCAAACCACTCGAGTGCTGGGCGCAGCCATGGCCGCCGTGGCGGCAACCGCTATGTGGGCAGCGACCGCTGCGTCCGCTCACGTCACGGTGAGCGCCTCGGGCGCGACATCTGGCGGTAGCGATCAGGTCATCACCTTTCGCGTCCCGACGGAGAGCGCGAGTGCCTCGACCGTCGAACTAAGTATCCAATTGCCCTCGAATACACCGATCGCGTCCGTGCTGGTCGCTCCGCACCCGGGGTGGACCGACAGCGTCGCGACGAGGAAACTGACTACGCCCATTCACACCGACGACGGCGATATCACCGAAGCCGTCTCCGTCATCAGCTGGCGTGCCGTGACGGCGGCACAGGGCATCAAGCCGGGTCAGTTCGACCAGTTCGTCATCATGGCTGGAAAGCTCCCGACGTCGTCGTCGCTGACATTTCGTGCCGTGCAAACCTACAGCGATGCGACGAAGGTGTCGTGGATCGAAGTCGCGGCGCCCGGCAGCCCAGCACCCGACCACCCCGCACCGGTGCTGGCTCTGGCCGCCGGCATCTCACCGAGCCCAGCATCGCTCGCCCCTACTGCGGCCGCAGAACAGGCGACGAGCCAGACCGGAGTCAGTCAGGAGGAGGCCACGGCCGCCATCGTGCTTGGCGCGCTCGGCTTTGCAGTCGCCGCGCTGGCACTGGTGATCGTGATACGAACCCGCCGGGGGACCAGCACAGTGTGATCAATGCGCTTGCACTCTGCTGCTCAGGGCGCGGTGCAAGCCGAGCGTGGCAAGCACAGTCGACAGGTTCGGCGGCGTTCTTGAACCAGCACGCGCGATGCAGTGCCGCATGGCGGATGAAGTCGAAGTGTCCTGCGGACTCGCGACGCCTAGGCGGGCCGGGCGCAGGTGAGGAGTTCGGCGCGCGTTTGCGGCCGCGGAGCTGTAGTCGCGAGCGCCAGCTGAGTCAGCTGGCCGGGGTGCCCGGGTCCTCGGCGCCGGGGTGCCCACCGCCCGGCTCGTGCCGACGTCGCTCGTCCGTCTGTGTGCGCAGCGATGCGAGGAACTCCTCGTCGTCATCGGGGTTCGTCGGTCGCGCGGCTCCTGGGCGGGCGGCCCCCGGGCGATTGCGCGCGGCCGGCATGGGGATCGGCAACGTGCGCTGACCAGTCTTGCCGTCCCAGGTGTGCCCGGCCACCAGCCAGGCGATTGAGCCGATGTCGGACAGCAGGATCACGGTCATCAGCCAGAGGGGCTTGGGCAGATGGCGGCAGCGCTCGGCCGGGGTGGTAATGACGTCCACAATGCAGAAGATCCACAACGCCAGGAAGACCAGTCCCGCAAATCCGTCGAACAAGATCATCGCTGCACGCTCCCTGGGATGGACATCTCAACCATAGTCACGCACGCGGGGCCGGTTCGGTTCCCTCCGGCGCCATCTCGGGTCAGGTAGGTTCGCGTACGTGCTCCGGCTCGCCGACCTGATTGCCGTCCTGGACGAATGGTTCGACCCCCGCTGGGCCGAACCCTGGGACGCAGTAGGCCTGGTTTGCGGCGACCCAGCTGAGCGCGTGGAGCGGATCCTGCTAGCCGTCGACGCCGTCCCCGAGACCGTTGACCAGGCGCTGTCGATGGACGCCCAGCTTCTACTTACCCACCACCCACTGTTACTTACGGGCGTGCACGGGATCGCTGCGAACGACCCGAAGGGCGCGCTGGTCCACCGCATGGTCCGGGGCCGCGTCGCCCATTTCGTGGCACACACCAATGCGGACATCGCCAATCCGGGGGTTTCGGACGCTCTGGCCGCACTGCTGGGACTCACTGGGACGGTATCGCTGGAGACGGCCTTCGACGACGCGTTCGCCAAGCTCGTCGTGTTCGTGCCGAGCGCCGACGCGCAACGGATCATTGTCGCCCTTGGCGCCGCGGGGGCGGGATCGCTTGGTGACTACGACAGCTGTGCGTGGCTCGTCGAAGGCACCGGCACGTTCCGTCCGCGCGCGGGTGCTTCCCCGGCGGTTGGCGTGGTGGGTGAGGTGGCGTGCGTCGCGGAGAGTCGGATCGAGATGGTCGTTCCCCATCCCGTGCGCGAGGATGTGATCCGGGCCTTACGGGCGACCCACCCCTATGAAGAGCCTGCGTTCGACCTGATCGCCCAGGTCCCTGTGCCGTCCCGGCGTGGTACCGGCCGGATCGGGGACCTGCACGCACCCGTTGCGCTGCGCGAATTCGCGCACCGTGTTGCTCGCACGCTTCCGCGGACGGTGTGGGGAGTCCGGGCGGCGGGAGACCCCGAACAGATGGTGCGGACCGTTGCCGTCTGCGGAGGCTCGGGCGGTTCACTCGCCGAGACGGCACGTCGGCGGGGCGCGGACGTCCTGGTCACGTCCGACCTCAAGCACCACACGACTCTCGAGACGGTCACTGAGCGCGGGTGCCCGGGCATGGCGCTCATTGATGTGGCGCACTGGTCCAGCGAGGCGCCGTGGCTCGATGCATTGGCCGGTCGAATGCGAGACCATTTCGGCACTACGGTGGAGGTTCACGTGTCACGCCTCGTCACCGACCCGTGGACAGTGCATGCCCCCTCTCCAGAATCGAGTTCGATCAGCACGTGAATGCCGACCACTCGGCGCAGTTGCGCCTGCTCGACCTCCAGGCCGCCGATACGTCCCTCGCCCAGCTGGCCCACCGTCGCAAGACACTCCCCGAACTGGCCGCCGTCGCCGAGCGTGACCAGCGATTGACCGCGTTGGGCAACGACATCGTCGAGGTCCAGACACGGATCGGGGACATCGCCGCCGACCAAGCGCGCTTGGAGGGTGACGTCGACTCCGTGTGGGCCCGTGCGGCGCGCGACGAGAAGCGCCTGCTCGATGGAGGGCTGCCGTCCAAGGAGCTGGAGGGCCTGCAGCACGAGATCACCACCCTCGCGCGGCGCCAGGCCGCGTTGGAAGACGAGCTACTCGAGGTTATGGAGCAGCGTGAGCAGGGGGAGGGCGAGCTGGCATCGCTGAACTCACTGCGTTCCGATATCGAGGTCGAACGTGACGCCTACGTCGCAGCGCGTGACTCGGCCTTCCTCGAGATCGATACCGCCGTCGGTCAACGCTCCGCCGAGCGGAGCGCGATAGCCGCCGAGATCCCGGGCGACCTGTCGGCGCTGTACGAGCGGGCGCGTGAGCACAGCGGCGGGGTCGGCGCCGCGATGCTGCGACAGCGGCGCTGCGAAGGGTGTCATATCGAGCTGTCCGGCAGCGAGCTCAACTCTGTTCGAACGGCAGCCGAGGATGAAGTCGTGCGATGCGACAACTGCCGAAGGATCCTGGTCCGCACCGCAGAGTCCGGCCTGTGAGCGCCGTCGAGTTCGGCCGATACACCGCCAAGACCGACTCGTGAGTGCCGCCGGCCTCAGTGTGGTGATCGAGGCAGATGGAGGCTCGCGCGGCAATCCGGGGCCCGCCGGCTACGGCGCGCTGGTCTGCGACGCGGGCACCGGCGAGGTACTCACCGAACGCAGCGAGTACATCGGTACCGAGACCAACAACGTCGCTGAATACCGTGGGCTGATCGCTGGGTTGACCGCGGCAGCCGACCTAGGTGCTCGCGTCGTGCACGTCCGGATGGACTCCAAGCTGGTCGTCGAGCAGATGACCGGAAGGTGGCAGGTCAAGCACCCATCGATGCGCCCCCTCGCGCGGGAGGCGAGCGCGCTGCGCGCTCGGTTCGACACGATCACCTTCGAGTGGATTCCGCGCGAATTGAACAAGCGCGCCGACCGGCTGGCGAACGAGGCGTTGGATCGGCAGGCCGGCACCGCGCCCCGTTCGCGGGCTGGTACTGCCCGGGCGGTCGAGCCTGACCGGGCTATTGCTCCCGGACCGACGTGGACCCTGCCGGCGGGCCGTCCCACTCGAATGATCCTGGTTCGTCACGGGGCTACCGAACACTCCAGGGACAAGCGCTTCTCGGGACGAAACGATCTCGCGCTGAGCGAGGACGGACGCGCTCAGGCACGCGCGCTGGCAGGGCGCACGAGCTCGTTGGGCGCGACTGCCGTGGTGAGTTCGCCTCTGCGTCGCGCGCAGGAGACTGCGCAGTCGATGGCAGCCGAGATCGGCTGTGCGGTAGAGACGAACGAAGAGCTGGCCGAGGTCGATTTCGGTCGGTGGGAGGGTCTCACCTTCGCCGAGGCCCGGCACGACTACGCCGACGAGATGGCGGCGTGGCTGGCCTCGACTGAAGTCGCGCCTCCGGGGGGCGAGTCGTTCGACGCTGCGGCCCGTCGAGTGCGCCGAGGTCGCGATGGTGTCATCGACGCCCACCCCGGCGAGACGGTCATCGTCGTCTCGCATGTCACGCCGATCAAGACGCTGATCAGGTTCGCCCTGGACGCGCCGCCGGTGAGCCTGTTCCGTATCCACCTGGACACGGCGTCATTGTCTGTCGTGGAGTACTACCCGGACGGAAATTCCTCGCTACGTCTGGTGAATGACACCAGCCACCTGTGACTTGCGGCCACCCAGTCGTCAGGTGCCGATGGCGGACAGCGCGGCCCACAATGCGATCGTGCAGGTAAGGACAACGGCGGGCGTGGAGATCAGCCCGAACCGGTGGAACTCCCCGGCCAGTGGCTTGTCCGACGGGGGCAGGATCCGACGCCAGAGCAGGGTGGCGAGCGAGCCCGCATAGGTGGCATTGGGGCCGACGTTGACGCCGATCAGGACGGCGAGCACCAGCGCCGGTTGAGCGGCGACAAGCGGGAGTAGCGCCAGCGTGGCTGGCAGGTTGTTCACGAGGTTCGCCAGCACCGCTGCGACGCAAGCGACGCCGAGCAGCGCGGCCAATCCGGTGCCCGAGGGCAGTACATCTCCCAACCCGTGGCGCAGACCATGCTGGGTCACAGCTTCAACAACGACTGCCAGGGCGAGGACGAATGCGCAGAAGCCGGGATTGGCTTCGCGAACGAGCGCCCGCAGGTGGACTTCTCGTCGACGCAGGCGGGGGACAAGCAGCAAGCCGCACCCCACGACCGCGGCCCAAGCCGGGGCAACATGCGTGGAGGAGCTCACCACGAACAGCACGACGGTGAGCGCGAGGACCGCCAATGCGTAGCGAGGGGTCACGAGATCGGTTTGCCCTGACTGCTCAGCCGGCGCGGCGAGGCTTGCGTGAAAGAACCGCCGCAGCGCGTACCACTCGCCGGAGCAGGCGATCAGCCAAGGCAGCACCATCAACGCGGCGAACCTACCGAAGGACAACCCCGACGCGCTGAACGCGAGCAGATTGGTGAGGTTCGAGACAGGAAGCAGCAGCGATCCGCTGTTGGCGATCCGGGTGCATGCGTAGAGGTAGGGTCGCGCCGGCACGCTCAGGCGGTGCACTGTGGTCAGGATGACCGGCGTGAGCAGCACGACGGTCGCGTCCAGGGTGAGCACCGCGGTGACGATCGCGCAGACGGCCACGACGAGTGCGAGCAGCCGCGGCTGACTGGTGCCACTGCGTTTCGCCGTCACCGCGCCGAGGAAGGAGAAGACGCCGGCTTCAGCGCAGAGATGACCGAAGACGAGGATAGCGGACAGGAAGCCCACCGTCGGTCCGATCTCGCGCAGCCGCTGCAACGCGTTGTGGGCCGTGATGAGTCCGATGAGGACAGCGAGACCCGCTGCTGGAACCGCGACGGTCGCCTCGCTCAGACCGCGAGGGCGGAAGACCGCCACTGACAGGGATCCGAGGAGAAGGAGGATGGCTAGGCACTCGGCGATCGCGCCGTGCACGCGTGCCTCAGTCCGTCATGAGATTCGTGCCCTCGAAGACGCCAAGTCGCTCGTGGTACAGCTCGATACCCATCCCATTGGGATCTCGGAAGTAAAGACTGTCATCCGCGCCGCGGTCCGGCCCGAGGTACTGCACGCCGGCTGCGTCGAGCTTCGCCCTCGCACTGGCGAACTGCGCGCCCGACACCGAGATCGCCATATGTTGCAGTGCGCCGATGGTCTCTTCGAACGGGGGACGCGGATGGCCGGGAAAGTCGAAGAAACCGAGCAGGTTCCGATTCCCGATGTCGAAGAAGAAGTGACTCGACCCGGCGTAGTCACGGTTCTCGACGAGTTCGACAAGGGGAAATCCTAGGAATTCTTGGTAGAAGCGGATTGTCTCTTCGACGTCCTTGCAGATGAACGCGGCGTGGTGGACGCCGCGGGCTGTAGTCGGCGGCCTGGTCGCCGGGCCATGCAGGTAGCGCGCGCGAATCTTCTCGCGCGCCGCTCGAATCCGAGCGAGTTCAGATCCGGTCGGCTGGGGCATCTGCACCTCCGTCGTTGTTGCACTCGTTTGTGGTTACGGTCGAGACTAGTGATGACTTGCGCGTACGATCCAGGTGCGGCGGACGAGCCGACCGGGCGGTCGCGTCGAGGTAGTGATACTTCGCCGAGGAAAGTCCGGGCTCCACAGGGCAGGGTGGTTGTTAACGGCAACCCGGGGTGACCCGCGGGACAGTGCCACAGAAAATAGACCGCCAGCGCTCACGCGCTGGTAAGGGTGAAACGGTGGTGTAAGAGACCACCAGCGTTTCGGGTGACCGAAGCGGCTCGGCAAACCCCACCCGGAGCAAGGTCGAGAAGATCATCCTGGCAACAGGGTGCATCGCGCAGGCATTTGAGGGCGGCCCGCCCGAGTCTGCGGGTAGACCGCTAGAGCCTGCCGGCAACGGCAGGCCGAGATGGATGACCGCCACTCATTGCATCCGCAGTGAGCGACAGGACCCGGCTTATGCGTCGACTCGTCCGCCGCCCAAGCCGATGTTTGCGTCGCACTTATGCGATTGCTCGTGTCGCGCACCGAAAAAGTTTCTTCCTCTCGACACACCTAGGTCCGCGCGTGTACCTGGCCCGCTAGCCGGTCGAATCCCCTTATTGCGTCGAATGATTCCCTATCAATACGTCATCGTCTTCTCGATTGGGGCGCAAGAGTCCGCACGTAGCGTGTGCGCAACAAGCGGCGTGGCGTGTTGACGGTTGTACGTGCGGCATCGTCCACTTGATCGCAACGGATGAGTATTCGTTGGACAGCCGCCGAGGAGGCACACGCAATGACCGCACCTGCACGGAAGGCTCCGGCCAAGAAGGCCGCAGCGAAGAAGGCTCCTGCGAAGAAGGCAGCAGCCAAGAAGGCGCCGGCCAAGAAGGCAGTGAGGGCTGCCGTCAAGAAGGTTGCCGCGAAGAAGGCTCCCGCGAAGAAGGCAGTGAAGGCCGCCGTCAAGAAGGTTGCCGCGAAGAAGGCTCCGGCCAAGCGGGCTCCCGCGAAGAAGGCCCCCGCGAAGAAAGCGCCGGCCAAGAAGGCTCCGGCCAAGAAAGCGCCGGCCAAGCGGGCTCCCGCGAAGAAGGCTCCTGCGAAGAAGGCACCAGCCAGGAAGGCTCCCGCCAAACGCGCTCGATAACCCTCGCCGTCTCCCGAGTCCATTCAGGTGGCATCGCGAGACGCACGACCGCAGAGTCGCCGGTGCACCTCTGGATCCCGCCGCTAGTCGCGTCGGACATGAGGTGCCCGGCGATTTCTCTGCCTCGCGCCCCGCGGCGCTAGGCCAGAAAATCGGTCAGTGGTATTCGTGCTCGGCCGCAGGGTAGGCGCCCGTCCGCACGTCCTCGCTGAAGCGACTGGCGGCGTCGCGGAGCACGGACGCGACATCCGCGTACTCCTTCACGAACTTGGCTGGGGCCTTGCTGCCGCGAAGTCCGGCCATGTCCTGCCACACCAGGACCTGCGCATCACAACTGGGACCGGCGCCGATACCGACGGTTGGAATGCTCAGGACCCGCGTCACCTCGGAAGCGACCTCTGACGGGACGACCTCCAGGACGACCGCGAAGGCGCCGGCGTGCTGCAACGCCTTCGCGTCCTGAACAAGCCGGTGGGCAGCCTCGTCGCCCCGACCCTGGACGCGGTAACCGCCGAACGCGTTGACCGATTGTGGAGTGAGACCGATGTGAGCCATCACCGGCACGCCTGCGGAGACCAGCATTTCAACCTGAGCCGCCACGCGCACGCCTCCTTCGAGCTTCACGGCTTGCGCGCCACCTTCCTTCATGAACCGCGACGCCGTCTCGAGTGCCTGCGCAGGTGAGGCCTGGTAGGTGCCGAACGGCAGGTCGGCCACCACCATGGCTCGCGAGGTCCCTCGCACGACGCCGCGCACGAGCGGCAACAGCTCGTCGACCGTGACCGGAACGGTGGTGTCGTAGCCGTAGATGACATTCGCTGCGGAATCTCCGACCAGCAGGACCGGGACACCCGCCTCGTCGAACACACGCGCGGTTGAGTAGTCGTATGCCGTGAGCATCGGCCATCGCTCGCCGCGATGCTTGGCCGTCTGCAGATCGCGAACAGTGATCCGTCGGTTCTGGACGCCGCCGTACAGGCTGGTCTGGCTCATCTCTTGCCTCACTTCTCTCCTCGGGGCCGGCTGACCGGTACCCGGGCACATCGTGCGGACCCCACAATGGTGCGCTCGATCTGCACCGTTGTCTGCACCGGGGGGTGAGACAACGCTCACGTTGCTCGCCATCGAGGTCACTGGCGGGGGCGCCACCCATTGGTGATCGGCAACCTCCGGTCGCGGCCGAATGCCTTGAAGCTGATCTTCGGGCCTGGCGGGTACTGCCGGCGCTTCCACTCCGCGCCGTCGACCATTGCTGTGACGTGCAACACGAGACCGCGTTCGAAGCCGGAGGCCACGATCTCTTCGATGTCCGCGTCACGGTCGATGTAGCGCTCCAGGATCGCGTCGAGCACGTCGTAGTCGGGCAGCGAGTCACTGTCGAGCTGGTCCGGCCGCAGTTCCGCAGATGGCGCCTTCGTGATGGAGTTGGGGGTGATCGGCTGCGGGAGTCCACGCGCCGCCGCATCGTCGTTCCGCCAGCTGGCGAGCTTCCACACCAGGGACTTCGGCACGTCTTTGATCGGCGCAAAGCCGCCGACCGCATCGCCGTAGATCGTTGAATAGCCCACCGCCAGCTCGCTCTTGTTGCCGGTCGCCAGCACCAGATGTCCCTCCGCGTTGGACAGCGCCATGAGCGTCGTCCCCCGCACCCGCGCCTGGACGTTCTCCTCTGCCAACCCGGTCAACGACAACGCGGCCACGTACGCATCAACCATTGGTGCGATCGGGACGACCCGGAAGTTGAGACCGATCCGCTCGGCCAGGTCGGCGGCATCTGAACGTGAGTGATCGGAGGAGTACGCACTTGGCAATGACACCCCGTGCACGTTGCCCGCGCCAATTGCGTCCGCGGCAAGCGCTGCCACGACCGCTGAGTCGATGCCGCCGGACAGCCCCAGCACTACCGACCGAAAGGCGTTCTTGACGACGTAGTCGCGGATCCCCACTACGATCGCACCCCACACCTGGGCCTCATCACTGAGCGGCCGCGCCAGCGCCCAGGCAGGAGCAGCGCTCGTGCGCTCGGTCGAGGCCAGGGGTGCGGCCGTCTGGGTGAGCACGCGAGTGACGGTGAGCTCGGCACCGATGACTTGGGCCGCAGGGTCGACCGCGGGCGCTGTCTCGACATCCACGACGTACACCGCCTCCACATACTGCGGTGCGCGCATGGTCGTCGCACCATCTGGCGCGACGACCATGGAGTCACCGTCGAACACGAGTTCGTCCTGCCCACCGACAGCGTTCACGTAGACGACGGGCGCGCCCGCTTCGGCCGCTCGGCGCTGCAAGAGCGGCAGGCGGGTGTCGTCCTTATTGCGCTCGTAGGGCGAACCGTTGATATTGATGACGAGACCGACTCCGGCCAGCCCGGCAACGGTGAACGGACCTCCGTCCTGCCACACGTCCTCGCAGATGGTCAGCGCGATGTCGACTCCGAGGTGACGGACAACAACCAGGTCGCGGCCCGGGATGAAGTAACGCCGTTCGTCGAAGACGCCGTAGTTGGGCAGGTGGTGTTTGTAATAGCGAGCGACGACGCGGCCACGATGAATGAACGCGGCCGCGTTGCGCGGTCCTGCTGCTTCGTCCACGTAACCGACGACAACTGCTGTCTCGGCGAGACCGGCGGCTGCGAGCTCGAGCGCAACGGTATCCACCGCGGCGCGAGAGGCCGATCGGAATGACGTTCGCAGAACCAGGTCTTCGGGCGGGTAGCCGGTTATCGCCAGCTCTGGGAAGACGACGAGCTGCGCGCCGTCGGCAGCGGCACGGCGGGTGTGGCCCACGATCGCGGCCGAGTTGGCCCAGACGCTGCCCACCGTGCAGTTCACCTGGGCCAAACCGATGCGCAGGACCACCATCGCACCAGTCTGGCGTACCGCGGGCAGCCCGCTTCGCGGCCCCTGGATGTCCTCGACGGGGGTTAGTCTGAGGTTTTGCTGAGTGTGGTCCTCCTGTGGGGCGATGCTCCGGGGCCGACCGCGCGCAAGGTGATGAGGCACACTGGTTGATGATCGCGAATGAGCTGTTCGTCGTGCAACGTGAGCCGCTGCTCGTGCGTCTACTCACCGTAAGGCGATCGTGATGAGTTGTTGACGCGAGCACTGCTTCAGATGCGCGAGAATGGCTGGACTCGCGGCTCGTCGCCGGGAGATGTCGGGGGAACAGTGGTTTCGGAGGTTGGTATGCAGGACGGGTCCGACCACGTCGGTCGCGCGTCGGCGTCCGGGGGCCGATCTGGCGCGTGCTCGCGTCCGTTGCTCGGGTTGCTCGCCGTCCTCATCGCGGTACTGCTCGGTACGAGCGCATGTACATCGAGCCAGTCAGGCGCCGGCGGTACTTCCCCGGTTGCCAAGTCGCGCGACAACACCACCCTGCCGCCGGCGGTGGCGCCGTCGACGTCCCCGCTGTCGACCCCCGACGCGACTATCAGCACCTCGGTCAAGTCGGGCAGCGCGGTGAACCCCGCGACTCCGGTCGACGTCACTGTCACGGGAGGGCAGCTCACTTCAGTCTCGATGGTGAACGCCGACGGCAAGAAAGTGGCCGGCGCGCTAAGCGCCGATGCGTCGTCCTGGAAGACGACCGAGGTCCTCGGCTATGGCAAGCATTACGCGCTGACGGCGACTGCGGTGAACTCGGCCGGCCGGACGACGAGCAGTCACAACACATTCACGACCCTGGCCCCGGTCAACATGACCATGGCCTACCTGAACACGACCGGCGGCACGTCGCTTGTCAACGGCGCGACATATGGGATCGGCATCGTGCCGGTTGTCCACTTTGACGAGCCGATCACGGACAAGGCCGCGGCTGAGCGCGCACTAATCGTCACCACGTCACCGCACGTCGACGGCGTGTGGAACTGGGTGGACGCGCAGAACGTGCATTGGCGACCGCAGAACTACCTCGCGCCTGGGACGAAGGTCACGGTTGACGCGCATATGTATGGAGTTCAGGTCGGTCCCGGCCTCTACGGCCAGGCGGATCAGAGCATGTCCTTCACGATCGGCGCAAAGCACGTCTCGGTCGCCGATGACAAGACCCATCAGGTCTACGTCTATTTCAACGACAAGCTCGTGCGGACTATGCCGACGTCCATGGGGCGTGGCGGTTATGTGCAGGGGACCAACGGGCCGATCTCACTGTGGACGATGCCGGGGACCTATACCGTGATCAGTCACGCGAACCCGGTACTCATGGATTCGGCGAGCTTCGGCCTTCCGGAGAACTCCCCACTGGGATACAAGGAGTACATCTACCTCGCTACTCAGATCAGCACGGACGGCATCTACCTCCACGAACTTGACACCACGGTATGGGCGCAGGGAAATACCGACACTTCGCATGGTTGTCTGAACCTCAACCAGGCCAATGCGCGGTGGTTCTATGACAACTCACTCGTGGGTGATGTTGTTCAGGTCAAGAACACTGGTGGCCCGGGCCTCCAGATCTGGCAGAACGGCGACTGGAGCGTGCCGTGGTCGACGTGGGTCAAGGGCAGCGCACTCTGAGCTGAATCGCGGCGGCCTTGGGTACCGTCGGGACGTAATCTGACGGTAACGAGTCAAGTCCAGACTGGAGCGCTGTGGACCGCCAACAGGAATTCGTGCTGCGCACACTCGAGGATCGTCAGATTCGCTTCGTGCGCCTGTGGTTCACCGACGTCCTCGGCACGCTGAAGTCGGTCGCGGTCGCCCCTGCCGAGCTCGAGGGCGCGTTCGAGGAGGGCATCGGTTTCGATGGTTCCGCGATCGAGGGTTTCGCCCGGGCAAGTGAGAGCGACATGATCGCTCGTCCCGACCCGGCGACATTTCAGGTGCTGCCGGAGGCAGGCGGTCGCCCCGCGGATTCGGCCCGCATGTTCTGCGACATCAGGATGCCAGACGGATCACCGTCCTGGGCGGATCCGCGCTACGTCCTACGGCGCACGCTGTCCAAGGCGGCCGAGCGCGGTTTCACGTTCTACACCCATCCGGAGATCGAGTTCTTCCTGTTGAAGGACCGCCCGTCCGACGGCAGCGAACCAATGCCGATCGACAACGGCGGGTACTTCGACATGACCAGCCACGACACGGCGCACGATTTCCGGCGCTCCGCGGTGGCCGCGCTGGAGGCGCTGGGCATATCGGTCGAGTTCAGTCACCACGAGGTGGCGCCCGGTCAGCAGGAGATCGATCTGCGTTATGCGGATGCGCTGTCGATGGCCGACAACATCATGACCTTCCGGCATGTGATCAAGGAAGTGGCGATTGCCCACGGTTCCCATGCGACATTCATGCCCAAGCCGTTTCGGCATCAGCCCGGCAGCGGGATGCATACCCACCTGTCGCTGTTCGAAGGTGACCACAACGCATTCCATGACCCGTCCGATGAGCTGAATCTGTCCAAGACCGCCCGGGCATTCATCGCCGGCGTCCTCGCCCACGCCCGCGAAATCACGGCCGTGACGAACCAATGGGTGAATTCCTACAAGCGCCTGTTCGGGTATGCGGCGCGTGGCCAGCTGGTGGAGGCGCCCACCTTCGTGTGCTGGGGTCATGCGAACCGCTCGGCGCTGATCCGTGTTCCGATGTACAAGCCGGGAAAGGCCAACTCGACACGGGTCGAGATTCGCTCGCCCGACTCGGCTTGCAATCCCTACCTCGCCTTCGCGGTGTTGCTCGCCGCCGGCATGAAGGGGATCGAAGAGGGCTACGAACTACCCCCCGGCGCGCGCGATGACGTGTGGGCGCTCTCGGATGCCGAGCGGCGCGCGCTGGGCTATGACGAATTGCCGCATAATCTGGCCGACGCCTTGCACGTGATGGAGGACTCCGAGTTGGTGGCGGAGACGCTCGGCGAGCATGTGTTCGACTTCTTCCTCCGCAACAAGCGCGAGGAGTGGATCGAGTACCGGGCTGAGGTCAGCCCGTTCGAATTGCGGCGCTACCTACCCGTCCTCTGAACGCAGACGGCCGATGCGCGCCCGCCACCGTTCGCGGTGGATAGCATCGAATCCATGCCTGCGGCCACCGTCCTTGTCGTGCAGAACGCCACCAGCGATCCGCCAGGCCGGCTCGCCGACTGGCTGACGCTTGCTGGGCTAACGCTCGATGTCCGCAACGCCCAGGCCGGTGACCCGCTGCCGGTGACCCTGGACGGCTTCGAGGGTCTCATCGTCCTGGGCGGGGAGATGCGGGCCGCCGACGATGACCTCGCGCCATGGCTGCCCACGGTTCGTGCGCTGCTCCACTCGGCGGTTGAGGGCGAGGTGCCCACACTCGGCGTGTGCCTCGGAGGGCAGCTGCTAGCCCTCGCCACGGGTGGATCGGTGGGGCCCAATCCCAGGGGCCCAGAATACGGATCGCAACTGGTCGCCAAGCGGGCAGCGGCCGCTGCGGACCCGTTGTTCGGCGCACTCCCCATCACCCCAGACGTCATCCAATGGCACGTGGACGCCGTCACCAAGTTGCCCCCGGGAGCAATCCACCTGGCTAGCTCACCGCTGTGCGAGAACCAGGCATATCGGATCGGCCGCCTCGCCTGGGGCATCCAGTTCCATATTGAGACCACCCCGGCCCTGCTGCGGATGTGGGCCGAGCTCGACGCCGACCCCCTGGCGGAGTACGACGTCACCGCGATCCTGCGTCGTGCCGACGCCCTCGACGGTGACCTGGTCTCGACCTGGGCGCCCTTCGCGCAGGCTTTCGCGGCTGTCGTCGAGGCCCCGCACACCGTTGCTCCGGCGCGAGGTGGGTCAACGAGCACGCCGGCTCCCATCACTGACCCAGCAGCCATCCGGGCAGCCCTCGCCGCCGAGATGGCGATGTCCCGAGCGCCCCATGTGCTGCCCATGCCAGGGATGCGCCGTCCGGACATCGAGTGAGACAGTGAGTGATCCGTCGGGTGCGGCCGCCGACCGCCTGGCGCTTCGGCTCGCGCGGCTGTCGTTCGCCAACGCGCTGCGCGCCGGCGAACTGCTGTCCGGGCCCGTCCTGGACTGGTGGCACCTCGGGGCGAGCGCTGCCGTCGACGAACGCGCGGCCGCGATAGTCGCCGCCCTGGGCCGCACGGCAGATCCCGACGATGCCCTAGCCGCCCTCGCGCAGATCATCGCCAATCCTGAGGGCGCCGACCTACGCGAGGCGGTGTCGCAGAGCAGCGTGCTGCGTGGACGGTTGCTGCCACTGCTCGGGGTATCGGCCGAGCTGGCCCAGCACCTCATCGACCATCCGGCGGATTGGCACATCCTCCCCGCGGACTACGACCCTTCGGGTGTTGCCGGACGGTTGGCCGGCGCCGTCGGTGCGGATCCGGACTGCCCGGTCAGCGGGACCGACGGTAGCCGTGCCAGGCGGGTGGGACACGACGCGATCGATGCGTTGCGGGTTGCCTATCGGCGTGAACTCATCGCCATCGCGGCCCGCGATCTGAGCAGCGAGCTCGACCTGATCGAGGTCACCGGCGCGCTGGCCGATCTCGCTCGCCACACGCTGCAGGCGGCCTTGTCGGTTGCTGCGGCGGAGCTGCCGGAGAATGCCTGCGCGGTTCGGCTGGCGGTGATCGCGATGGGCAAAGCCGGAGCACGTGAGCTGAACTACGTCTCCGACGTGGATGTCGTCTTCGTCGCAGAGCCTGGCCCGTCCGACACCGGCACCGGCACGGCCGCGCTCGCGGTTGCCGAGCGCCTGGCTGCAACGACGATGCGAATCTGCAACGCGGTCGCCTGGCAGGTCGATGCGGGACTTCGACCCGAAGGACAGGACGGTCCTCTGGTACGAACGCTTGCCAGCCACGAGGCGTACTACCGGAGGTGGGCGAGCACCTGGGAATTTCAGGCCCTACTCAAGGCGCGACCCGTCGCCGGCGACCTTGCGCTGGGAGCGCAGTACCTGCAGATGGTCACTCCGATGGTGTGGGCAGCGGCGGAGCGCGCAGACTTCGTCGAGGACGTGCGCGCGATGCGTAGGAGAGTCGTCGCCCACATTCCATCAAACGTCGGCGAGCGTGAGATCAAGCTCGGCGTCGGGGGCCTGCGCGACGTCGAATTCGCGGTTCAGTTGCTTCAGCTGGTGCATGGGCGTGGCGACGAGACGCTGCGCGATCCATCGACGCTCGGCGCGCTGGCCGCCCTTCGCGACGGCGGCTACGTAGGCCGCGACGACGCACTTAGCCTGATCGATGCCTACCGGTTCCTACGGTCGGTCGAGCATCGACTACAGCTGCGGCGACTACGGCGCACACACATCGTGCCCGAGAACGCCGCCGGACTGACCTGGCTGGGCCGGGCGATGGGGTTCCGACCCGATAGTCGCGGGGATTCGCGCGCGGTGTTCGAGTCGGAGTGGGCCCTGCACGCCCGCGAGGTCCGGCGACTGCACGAGAAACTGTTCTACCGGCCCCTGCTCGAGGCGGTGGCGCGGGTGCCCGTCGACGCGCTCCGATTGACCAGTGCGCAGGCCAGGGATCGGTTGTCGGCCCTCGGATTCGCTGACCCGGATTCGGCCCTTCGCCACATCGAGTCTCTGACGTCCGGGCTGTCGCGGCGGGCGACCCTGCAACGAGCTCTGCTGCCGATAATGCTGTCGGACTTTGCCGACGCCCCGGACCCCGACCGCGGGCTGCTCGCCTACCGTCGAGTGTCCGACGAACTCGGCGCCACGCCGTGGTACCTGCGGTTGCTCCGCGATGAGGGTGCCGTGGCCTCCAGGTTGGCCTACCTGCTGGGGACCAGCCGCTACGTGGGACGGATGCTCGGCCGGGCACCCGAGGCCCTGCAGATGCTGGCCGACGACTCGGACCTTCTCCCACGGACCCGTGACGAGATCGAGGCGGCGATGGCAGACTCCGCTGAGCGCCAGCGTGACGCCGTCGCCGCGGTCGCCGCGATCCGGAGTGTCCGGCGTCAGGAATTGCTGCGCATCGCGTTTGTCGACCTGCTCGCGATGGCTGATGTCGCGGTGGTATGCCAGGCAATCAGTGCGACCACCGAGGCAACACTGGAGATAGCGCTACGAGTGGCGATGCGCGCCGTGGCGCATGATCTCGGGCGTGCACGTCTGCCGATCCGCTTCGCGGTTATCGCGATGGGACGACTCGGCGGCGGTGAGACGAGCTATGGTTCGGACGCAGACGTGATGTTCGTGTTCGAGCCGATCGAGGACGATGCCGGCACCCACGATGCCACCGCGATGGCGCAGAGTGTTGCCGGGCGCTTGCGGTCGTTGCTGGCCTCGCCGTCCTCCAGCGACCCGCCGCTGGGCGTTGACGCCGACTTGCGCCCAGAGGGTCGTAGCGGACCACTGGTGAGATCGCTGGAGTCCTACCGCCAGTACTACGCCCGCTGGTCATCGCCATGGGAGGCACAGGCGCTGTTGCGGGCACGCTGGTGCGCCGGGGATCGCGACCTCGGCACCCGGTTCGTCGCCATGATCGATCCCGTGCGGTACCCCGATGGCGGACTCAGCACTGCCGACCGCATCGAGATTCGCCGGTTGAAGGCGCGCATAGACAACGAGAGGCTGCCCCGCGGCGCGGACCCAACAACCCACACCAAGCTGGGGCGCGGCGGGCTGGCCGATATCGAGTGGACCATCCAGCTGCTTCAGCTCGCACACGGACACGGTGTCCCCGGGTTGCGTACGCCCCGCACACTCGAAGCGCTGCGAGGGGCTGTGGCCGCCGGCCTGATCACGGCCGATCAGTTCGGGGTGCTCACGACTGCCTGGCGCATGGCAACCCACGTCCGCAACGCGTTGATGCTGGTCGGCGACAAGCCCGAAGATCAGCTACCCCACCTTGGCACGACACTGGTGGCCGCCGGGCGAGCAATGGGGTATCCGCTCGGATTCGATCCGGGGCAGCTCGTCGATGACTATCGGCGCACTTCTCGTAGGGCGCGCAGGGTTGTGGACGAGGTGTTCTACGACTCGCCCTAACCGGCCATCCGCCGTCAGGCGCCGTGGCTGCTGTGCGGCAGGCTCGGCAGGGGAGGGTCAGGCATACCGAAGTCGGGCGCGTCAACCGGTGGCTGATAGGCGCCGTGCCCGGACATGAGCCACTGGAGGCCGAACCCCATCGCCACGATGAGTGCTCCGGCGATGGCGTCAATGATGAAGTGATTCGCGGTACCGATAATCACGACCAGGGTGCCGACCGGATAGAGAAGTCCAACTATGCGAACCGCCAGCGGCTTGGCACACGCGAACACCGCGAGCCCGCACCACAGCGCCCAGGCGATGTGCAGGCTCGGCATCGCCGCGTACTGGTTAGAGTGCTCGGCGATCTTCGGGTCTGCCAGTGACCCCCACGTATGGAACTTCACGAGGGTGTCGACGTAGTGGAACTGGAGGCCGAGCAATCGCGGGGGAGCGAGGGGATAGACGAAGAAGCCGACCAGGCCGAGCAGGCTGGTCGCGGCCAGCACCGTCCGCGCCCCGCGATACACGTGTGGTCGCTTGACGAACAGCCATACCAGAACGCCGATCGTCACAACGAAGTGCAGCGTCGCGTAGTAGTAGTCCATCGGCTGCGCAATCCACTCGTTGCGTGCCACGAACTCGTTGACGGAGAGTTCGAAGTTCAGGTGCAGCAGGTCCTGCAGGTGTTGGACACTCCTGCCATGCCGCAGCGCGATCGATGCCTGTTCGGGAACCGCATTGCGCCCCATCGTGTAGAGCCAGTAACAGATGGCGATGATCGCGAGCTCCTGCCACCAGACCGGCCGCCGCCAGCGCAGCAGGCGGTGGGGGAACAGGCCGGCGAATCTGGCGGTGGCGGGCCTGCCCGCCTCCGCGCCGTGCTGGGCATGCACCGCGACCATGCAGAACATCATTCCATCTGGCGGTGACGAGACCTCGACGCGCCATCGCGAACATTCAGTAGCCGCTCGGCGCACGCTCAGGATGGCACATCCTGCTCGATACGCCTGCCGCCCGACAGCCCCGGGAATCGGGGCTCAGCCGTGTCGTTCGAGATATCGGAGGGCACCGGATGCGGCGTGCGCACCGCCCATCCCGTGGGCGCCTGGGCCCGGTGGGGTCGCTGCGGAGCAGAGAAACATACCTGCGACACCGGTTCGGTAGGGATCGTGGCCCGGCCGGGGGCCCAGGACGAGTTGGCGTGCTGTCTTGGCGCCGGTGATGATGTCGCCACCTATGAAGTTGAGGTTGGCGTGTTCGAAGTCGTTTGTTCTGGTGACGTGCATCGCGATTATTCCATCACGAAATCCGGGGGCGAACCGTTCGATCTGAGCGATGATCGCCGATGTTGCGTCGCCGGTGTAGCCGTAGGGCACGTGGGCGTAGGCGTAGACGGGGTGGGTCGTGCCGTCGGAGCGCTGTGGGTCGGCGAGGTATTGCTGGCCGACGAGCACGAACGGCCGCTGCGGCATCTGCCCGGCGTAGGTGGCCCGCTCGGCGGCGGCCATCTCCTTGAGGCTGCCGCCCACGTGAACGGTCCCGGCGCGGCGAGCGTTCTCGGCGGACCACGGCACCCCGCCGGCGACTGCGAAGTCAACCTTGAACGCGCCGGTGGCCGGCTTGAATCGTCGGTACGCGCGAGCGGCTCCTCGGGGCTGTCGATAGCCCAGAATGTCGGCCACAGCAGCGGGCGCGAGGTCGAAGATTGTCACGTCAGCGGGCGCGAGGTCCGTGATTGACGAGATCTGCACGCCGGTCTCGATCTTCGCGCCGTGTTCGACCAGCAGGCTGGTCAGCGCCCGCCCGATGGCTCCCGAGCCGCCTTCGGCGACGGGCCAGCCGACACTGTGCGCCGCCGTGATCAGGCCCATCGGGATCGCGGAGGTGAGGGGTCGCTCGAGCGGGTGCATCGTGTGGACCGCGACGCCTGCGAACAGGCTCCTGGCCGCCTCGGTATGGAAGACGCGGGCAAGCCAGCTCGCGGGCAGCAGCGCCGGTAACCCAAAGCGTGCCATGCGTAGCGGATGGTGCGGCAGGCGCACAACCGGCGCGAGGATGTCGTCTGCGAACTTCTCGAAGCCCTCTGCACTACGTGCGAAAAGCATGTTCCAGCGCCTTGCGTCCGGACCGAGGGACGCCGCGGTCTCCGCGGCGCCTCGGTAGAGCGCGGGCGCAGTCCCGTCATCGAGGGGGTGCGCGCACTCGAGCTCTGCCCACCGCCAGGCGAGTCCGTGACGTTCGAGTTGGAGCTCTTTGAATATGGGCGAGACCAAGGCCATCGGATGGAACGCCGAGCAGTGGTCCACGATCAGCCCGGGGAGCACCTCGTCCGACGATCGTGTCCCGCCGCCGATCTCGGCTGACGCCTCCACAACGGTGACTTCGACTCCGGCGCGGGCTAGGCGCGCCGCGGCGGCGAGCCCGTTCGGCCCGCTACCGATGATCAGCGCGGTGCTCACTCGCTCACACTGCTGCCCCGGGGCGGGTGGCCGAGGTTGGCGTGACTGGGCTTGGAGCTTACCTTTTCGGCGGCGATGACCTGAACCGGGATCTCGCCCGCCCAGGGCTGCAGGGCCACCATGTCGCGGACCTGGACCAGGCCCCGTTCGAGCTCTCCGGTCGCAGCGTCGACGAGCCGGTACTCCTGGCTGGACCGGTGGATCGGTTGTGCATCGAGGATGATGACCCGCACCTCGCCCGAGGCGAAGTCGCACCGCTCGTGCAGGGCGGCGATAAGGCACTCGTTGTGAAGGTGCCCGTCGCCGAAGTTCCAGCCGATGGTCGTTCCGGCGACGAACTCACCATCGACAGGGATGTAGTCGGTTTCGTGGTTGGCGCCGCATGCTCGTTCGATGAGCCCGAACAATGCGCGGCCATGTGGGTGCATCGCGCGGAAGGCGTATCCCTTCACGGAGAGCATGTCGGCCATCTGTTCGCCGTAGAGTTTGGCCAGTTGTGCACGAGGGAAGGTCGCCGCCTTCCTTACGTGCGCGTCGATCTTGGCGACCGCGCTCGGCGTCAGGCACCACAGTGAGGTGTCCCAGTTGCCGGCGTAGTAGCGCATCCCGGGCAGGAATGAGATCTTGCTGGGCGCGAAGTTTCCGATGACGATGCCGCCCACGAGACCGACGACGACCGCGCCGATGACCAGGCCGGGTCCGACGCCAGTGATGTCCGCGGGGTTATACGACGCGTAGTGGACGAACAGATACCCGACCGCGAACATCATGTAGAGGTTCCACTCCAGCGGGACCCCCATCGGCAGGCTGGACAGGATGTTGAGGTGGAACAGGATCATGCCGGCGGCCGCCACGTTCGTGACGATGCCGCCGTGCGAGCAGAACAGGATCAACGGGACGCTGAACTCGAAGACCGTGCCGCCGTGCACCATCATCTCCGACAGGCGCGACGGGCGGATGTCATCGGGGAAATCGCGGTGAAAGCGGCGCTTGATCGCCCTCACCCGCAGGAACGGGTTGTTGCTCATCATCACCGACACGACGTACGGGAAGTGTTTGTTGATCTTTGAGGCTGCCGCACCGACCCAGATCGCGAGAGTAGCGAGCTTGGCTCCGATGATCATGTCGCTCCCGGGGAGCAGAAACATGATGGCAGTCGTCCAGTACACCTCCGCGCGAGCGGCGAGGAAGATCGTCTTATCGCGCAGGCCAAGCACCGGAAGTAGCACGAGCAGCGGCACGAACCGCCACGGCTCGATCATCTGGTGGATGGACAATCCGCCGGAGGACCGGGTCGCCGGCGACAGAAGGATCCACACAGCCGAGGCCAGCACTGCGATATAGAGTGCGACATCGAGCCAGGTTCGGGTCCAGCCGCGCGTTGCTGGCACCCGGGTCGGCCACGCGGGGAGTCGGATCGTGCCGGGTCTTAGCCAGTGCAAGAAGGCGCCGATGGGTGGAACGAACCGCAGCGTGAGGGGACCGAAGCCGCAGCCAAGACCGAGTACCTCGAACAGCAACGTCCAGATGACGACCTTTTCGATGACCACCGGCTGGGTGAACCAGCGCGACACGTCGCCGAGGCCGCCGACTCCCGGCGTGGCAACAAGGAACAACCCCGCTCCGAGCACATAGGCCGCGAGCTTGACGATGTAGATCAAGTACACCGCGTCCGGGGCGCCGAAACCCATCTCGGCCCAGTGCCGGACCATCGGCTTGAGCCTGTCCATCCGCGTCTGCTGGCGCCATAGCTCATAGTCCAGTTCAGGCAGTGCGGGGGTGAAGAGAGCCATGGTCCCTCTCTTGTGCTGACGGTCGGCTGCCAGCAGTGCGAGGCGACTCCGCGGTCGCGGGCTTAGTCGAGGTTCAGGTCAGCTCAGGCACCGGCGTGACTTCGACGCTTCGAGAGCCGTGGGATGTGGGTTGACCGTGACACAAGAACGGGCCGAGGGGTCGGGCATGCTGCGAGCGTGCGCGAATGACGGCACCGGCGGGCACGTGGGGAACGCTAGTTGTTAAGGCGTTCCCGTAGCAAGCTTTGACGGGCCGGGCAGCGGCCGTTGCGCCATGGCCAGGGCGCGGCCATTTGTGCAGAGTGCTCGCGGCGTCATTCGGCGATCACGAGCAGGTCGGCCGCTCACAGACTGGAGGCCACGGAATCCGCGGCCTCCAGTCTGTGCTACGTCAGACGTCGAAGTACAGGTCGAACTATGGCCGCAGCGGTGGTTGGCAGCGGTCGGGTTGGAAGTGCCCGGAATCGCTGGCATCGGAGCGTTGACGACGTTGGCTGTCGTGGGCCACCGCTGAATCTCCTGCGGAATCCCTGCGGAATCACAGGATCCGATTAAGCGGCCCCGGCCCGGAGGGGCGAGCACCGAACCGGAGCCTTGACCGAACCCCTTCAGTGAAAAGGAGAACGACCCATGAACGACCGTACAGAAGGCAGCATGACCGTAGATGTAGAAGCAGCGATCCAGCAGTTGCGCGAGGAGCAGATCCGCGTAGACGCAGCACGGCCCACCGATGGGCCTCCGTGCCCGGACTGGTGCCGCCACGCTGAGGACTATCCGACGCTAGTCCACGGGTACGACAGTGCAGTGGACCCGTGGGACGAGCCGATCACGTTCATGCGGTTTCACACGTTGGATATCGGGCCGGGTGTTCACGTGTCGCAGGAAGAATTCACGCGAGGCGGCGCGGTGTCGTTCGGGCCTGCTCACGTGTTCATGGCTGACGCTGGCGACTGCGAGGAGATGACCTCAGCGCAGGCGCGGGCGCGCGCTGAGGTACTCGTGGCGGCCGCTGACCGCCTCGACGAGATCGCGGGCGTGCAGTTGACCGCAAACTGAGCTGGGTCACCTAGCCGTCTCAGATGTGGGGCCGCGTGTAGCCGAGAGGTTGCGCGCGGCCCTAAGTTTTTCCCGGGGCTAGGTACGTTTGCCGATGTGGGCACCCTGCGACTCGTCGGCTACCCATTCGAGAGCGACCTCGGCACCCTCACCACAGACCACGTGCCCGGAGCGGGTGAGATCGTCACCCTCGACGGCGCCAGCTACCGGGTGGAGAACATCGAATGGACCCGCGAGCAAGACACGCTCAGGCCGACCGTCTGGCTATCGGAGCTGGACGAGCCAGAGGTCTGACCCGGGCTGGATGCCGGGGTGCCCGACATCCAGCCCGCGAGTAGCAGTTGGCTAGTGGTGGTTGCCCGCTACGGTGAACGGCGGGGTGTTGTTGGCGATGGTGGTGCTGCCGGTGATGGTGTTGCCGGAGATCGTGCCACCGCCGGTGTTGTTCGCTGCGGTGAGCCCGCCGTTGATGGTGTTGGGTGCGCAGTTGCTGTTCGGGTCACCGATCCGCACGTAACCGGTGGCGCCGGTTACGGCGATTGATCCGGTGGTGCTGCCACAGATCCGCACGGTCGCGGGGTGGTTAGCCGAGATCGACCCTTTCACGGTGCTGTTCTGCACGCTGAGGGAGGCGCCACGCCCGACGCTGATACCACCGGTGATGGTGGCGTTGATCAGACAGGTCGTGCCCGAGGTGACGGTCAGCGCGGCATGGGTGCCGGTGATGATCTGGTCGCAGAACACATTGACAGGTGTCGCCGGGTTCGACGTGCTCCCCACGTAGTTCGTGTCGCCGCTGTAGACCGCAGTGATCGAGTGCGGCCCGCCACCGAACGAGGTGACCAGCGTCGCGGTCCCATCCGCCTGCACCGGTGCGGTTCCCAGCAGGGTGGCGCCGTCATAGAACGACACCGTCCCGGTCGGGGCTGCTCCGTTGCCGCTGTAATGCACGGTCGCGGTCAGTGTCGTGGCCTGGTTCACCGCCGGTGACGGCGGGTTCACCGTCAGGGTTGTGGTGGTCGCAGCCTTGGTGACCGTGACCGTCCGCTGCACCTGAGGCGCGGCGGAGAAGGAGGCGTCACCGGCCTGGTTGGCATCGATCACACAGGTCCCGATACCGGTGTAGGTGACAGTGGAGCCGGAGACCGTGCACGCCCCAGCAGTGCTCGAGGAGTCCACGGTGTAGGTCACCGTCAAACCCGATGATGCGGTCGCGGTCAGTGTGTCCGACGTTCCGTAAGCCGCGGGTGTAGTCGGCTGCGGGAACGTGATCGTCTGCGCCTGGATCGGGTTATAGGTGATAGTGACTAGACCGTCGCCGCTCTGCACCCCCGTGTTCAGCGTCGCTCCGGCCGGACCGTAACTGCTTCCACCGCCACCGCCGCCGTCACAGAAGGAGAAGCC
>JALYIS010000256.1 GCA_030775705.1 Actinomycetota bacterium | reverse complement strand
GTGTAGCTCACCCCGTGAGTCCCGCTGTGCGCCGTGCGACCGCCGCTGGCCCGGTGCAGCGCCGCGAGCAGGGCCACCAGCACCGCGTCCGAGGCGCTGTGCTGGATTACCCCGCCGCCAGCCCCCCCGCAACGAAAGCGCTCGGGCAGGTCGAGGAGTTCGGCGAGCCAGTCGAGTACCAGCGTCTCGAGTTCGGTGGCCGCGGGTGAGGTGGCCCAGAGCATGCCTTGCACGCCTAGGCCCGAGGCCAGCAGGTCCCCGAGGATCGCTGGACCGCTGGCGTTTGCCGGGAAGTAGGCGAAGAACGAGGGGTGCTGCCAGTGGGTGATGCCTGGCAGAATCAGCTCGTCCAGGTCGCGCAGGACCGCTGCGAACGGCTCGCCTGTTTGCGGGGCGGCGGCAGGCAGCGATGCGGTGATCTGGCCGGGCTCGACCTGGGCCAGCACCGGGAAGGATTCGATGCGCTCGTAGTAGGCGGCGATCCACTCGATGACCTCGTGCCCGTGCCGACGGAATTCGTCGGGCGTCATGTGACCCGTCAGTGCCGTCCTCCTGCACGTGTGTCCGGCGCGGTGCCCCCGGTGGGATTCGAACCCACATGCCTTTCAGCAATGGTGTTTGAGACCATCATGTATGCCAGTTCCATCACAGGGGCAGATGTCCTGAACGATCCTAAGCCAAGCTAGGCTGAGGTCTTCGCGCGCCGCGCGCCTCTGGGTGCCGCTGGGCGCTGGCACACATTGAGTCGAGAGGGGCGCTGACGTGGATGCCGCCTCCGCGACTCCACCGCTGAGTCCTGACCCGACGCGGGTGCTCATCGCCGAGGACGAGGCCCTGATCCGTCTCGACCTGCGCGAGATGCTGCAGGAGGAAGGCTTCGACGTGGTCGGCGAGGCCGCCGACGGCGACCAGGCGGTGCAACTGGCCAAGGAGCTGACCCCGGACCTGATCATCTGCGATGTGAAGATGCCGAAGATGGACGGCATCGCAGTCGCCGCGATCGTCAGCGAGGCGCGGATCGCCCCGGTGGTGATGCTGACCGCGTTCAGTCAGCGCGACCTCGTCGAGCGTGCGCGAGACGCGGGGGCGATGGCCTATCTGGTCAAACCATTCCAGAAGCGGGACCTGCTGCCGGCTGTCGAGATCGCCATGTCGCGCTTCGCCGAGATCCAGGCGCTCGAGTCCGAGGTCACCGGACTGCGCGAGCGGCTCGAGGCACGCAAGCTCATCGAGCGCGCCAAAGGTGCTCTCATGGCGGCGCACGCCATGACCGAGCCCGAGGCATTCCGCTGGATCCAGCGAGCCGCGATGGACAATCGAACCTCTATGCGTTCGGTCGCTGAGCTGGTCCTCAGCGGCGACGCGCCTATCGACTGATTTTCCCGCTACCGGCCAGTAGTGGCCGCTTCGTGCCAAATTCCGGTTGAGATTTGGTCACGACCATGCAGTCATTGCCCAGAACCCGTGCATTGGGACTACTTCTTCGGCTAACCTCCGGCCCACAACTGGGTGTGCAATGTGTGCCCTCTCAAAGCCCTCACAGGAGGCAATTAAGTGCGAAATCGTACGTTGACCACGATTGCCGTGGTCGTGACAGCAAGCGCCGTTGCGCTCTCCGCGTGTTCGAGCAGCAAGAAGACGACCGGCACCGGACTGGGCGGTGGCTCCTCCGCCACGACGACCAACCAGACCTACAAGATCGGCTTCATCGCGGCGCTCTCCGGTCCCAATGCCCAGCTCGGCATCAACGAGCGCAACGGTGCGAAGCTGGCGGTGGACCAAGCCAACAGCTCCGGCAAGTACAAGTTCAAGGTCACCCTGGATCCGGTGGACAGTGAGGGCGATCCCGCCAAGGCTCCCGCCGCGGCAACGCAGCTCATCTCCGATCCCACCGTCATCGCGGTCATCGGCCCGGCATTCTCCGGTGAGAGCAAGGCCGTCGATGGCAATTTCTGCGGTGCGTCGCCATCGATCCCGATCGTGACCGCCTCCGCCAGCAATGCGAAGCTGAGCACGCTCGGCTTCACCTGCTGGCACCGCATCATCCCCAATGACAACGTCGAGGGATCCCAGGGTGCTGACTGGCTGGCGCGCACCAAGGCCAAGAAGGTCTACGTCCTCAATGACCTGAGCACCTACGGCCAGGGTGTCGCCACCACGATGGCCGACGAGCTCAAGGCCAAGGGCGTTTCGGTCGTCACCAACGGCGTCGACGGTGTCACAACGAAGAACTACGGCCCGATCGCGCAGACGATCGCGGCATCGGGCGCCGACGCGCTGTTCTACGGTGGCTATGACACCGCGGCTGCGGCGCTGGCGAAGGCTCTGGTGGGCGCCGGCTTCCACGGTCGCACGGTCACCGGCAACGGCGGCAAGTCCTCGACCTTCACCACTGGTTCTGGGACAGCCGGCGACGGCTGGTACTTCACCTGTGGTTGCCAGGACGCGACGGTCGCCCCGTCGGCGAAGGCCTTTGCCACCGCGTACCAGACGGCATTCAGCACGCCGCCGTCGACGTACTCCCCGGAGGCCTACGATGCCGCCAATCTGCTGATCGACTCGATCAGCAAGGCGTCGGCAAGCGCTACGGCCACACGCACCAGCGTGATGACCGCACTCAACGCCGAGGACTTCAAGGGCATCACCACGGACATCAAGTTCCAGCCCAATGGTGAGGTCGTGGCGAGCAACCTGATCGTGAACCTGTTCCAGCAGAAGAATGGTGCGATCGTCGGTCTCGGCGATATCAACCAGCAGAACTAGCGTCATGTCAAACAGCTAGAAACGTCATGGTGGGGC
>JALYIS010000255.1 GCA_030775705.1 Actinomycetota bacterium | reverse complement strand
GACCAGCACGCGCGCGCTGATCCACCGTCATGGCCATCACGTCGTCGCCATCCAGCAGCACCTGCCCGCTGGTCACGGTGTATTTCGGGTGACCCGCGATGGAGTATGCGAGCGTCGACTTACCCGAGCCGTTCGGCCCCATGATCGCGTGCGTCTGCCCGGAGGAGATGGTGAGGTCGACGCCATTGAGGATCGGGGTGTCGGCGACCGACACATGGAGGTCTCTGATTTCGAGCGTGCTCACACTGACTCCAACTCTGATTCGGCCGCGATGAATCCCAACCGGGTCTCTATCGCGGTCATGATTCGGTGCTGCAGGTCGGGCAACCCGATGCGATCGACCACGTCGGCGAAGAATCCACGCACGACCAGCCGCTGAGCCTCCTCGGCGTCGATGCCTCGGGACTGCAGGTAGAACAACTGAAGGTCGTCGAAACGTCCCGTCGTGCTGGCATGCCCGGCTCCAACGATCTCACCGGTCTCGATCTCGAGGTTGGGCACCGAGTCGGCACGGGCGCCGTCGCTGAGAAGCAGGTTGCGGTTCATCTCATAGGTGCTGGTTCCGGTCGCCGCTGGGCGTATCCGTACATCACCGATCCACACCGTTCGGGCGGACTCCCCCTGCAGCGCGTTCTTGTACAGAACGTTCGACACACAGTCCGGTGCGCCGTGGTCGACGTACAGCCGCGACTCGAGGTGTTGGCCGGTGCCAGCGAAGCTCACGCCGAGCAATTCGACATTGCCGCCAGGACCGCCGAACCGAACGGTCGAGGCGAGCCGGACGATGCCGCCACCGAGGTTGATCACGCAGTGTCGCAGGCGGGCGTCGCGCCCGACCAAGGCGGTGTGGGCGGCCAGGTGGACCGCTCCCTCGTCCCAGTCCTGCATGCTGACCGCGGTCAGGTTGGCGCCGGCGGCGACAACGTACTCGACGTTGGCGGCGACCGTTGCTTTGCCGACGTGCTCGATGATCACGGTGGCCCGAGCGTTGCGGCCGATATCGACCACGAGATGGCCGTATGTCAGTCCCGGCTCGCCGCGCAGGCTGACGACCACCGGCTCGGCCAGCTCACAATCGGCCGGCACGCGCACGACGAGCGCCGCCTGCGCATGGGCGAAGGCCAGCGCACTGACCCGGTCGGCAGGCTGGAGCACCTGGCCCACGGCCGGGTCGTTCATCCCCACGACCGCCCACGAAGCAGGTTCAGGGGCGTGCACGGTACTTACTAGACGGCCCGTCGGGACGAATTCTTCGAACAGCGGCCGCACCTCGCGTACCGGGGTGAACCGCCACTCCTCCTCGCGTCCGCGCGGGACCTCGAAGGCTTCGGGATCGCGTGAGGTGAACCGCTCCGCGGCCGAGCCGGTGGGAACGCTCAACCCACGGCCCCTTCCATCTGCAGTTCGATGAGCCGGTTCAGTTCGAGCGCGTACTCCATCGGCAACTCGCGGGCGATCGGTTCGACGAACCCACGGACCACCATCGCCATGGCCTCGTCCTCGGTCATCCCGCGGCTCATGAGATAGAACAGCTGGTTCTCGCTGACCCTGGAAACCGTGGCCTCGTGGCCCATCGAGACGTCGTCCTCACGCACGTCGACATACGGATAGGTGTCCGATCGGCTGATGTCGTCAACCAGCAGCGCGTCGCACTTCACCGTCGACGCACTGTGATGGGCGCCCTTGTGCACCTCGACCAGTCCTCGGTAGGAGGTACGCCCGCCGCCCCGGGCAACCGACTTGGAGATGATCGTCGACGACGTGTGCGGCGCCAGGTGCAGCATCTTCGCCCCGGCGTCCTGGTGCTGCCCCTCGCCGGCGAATGCGATCGAGAGCACCTCGCCCTTGGCGTATTCGCCCATCAGCCAGACCGCGGGGTACTTCATGGTGACCTTGGAACCGATGTTGCCGTCGATCCACTCCATGGTCGCACCCGCCTCGGCCTTGGCGCGCTTGGTGACGAGGTTGTAGACGTTGTTGGACCAGTTCTGGATGGTCGTGTAGCGACACCGTCCGCCCCGTTTGACGATGATCTCGACGACCGCCGAATGCAACGAGTCGCTCGAGTAGATCGGTGCGGTGCAGCCCTCGACGTAGTGCACGTAGGCACCCTCGTCGACGATGATCAGGGTCCGCTCGAACTGGCCCATATTCTCAGTATTGATGCGGAAGTACGCCTGCAGCGGAATCTCCACGTGGACGCCCTTGGGCACATAGATGAACGAGCCACCCGACCACACCGCGGCGTTGAGCGCGGAGAACTTGTTGTCTCCGGCGGGAATCACCGTGCCGAAGTATTCCTGGAACAGCTCGGGATGCTCCTTGAGCGCGGTGTCGGTGTCGAGGAAGATCACACCCTGACGCTCGAGTTCCTCGTTGATCTTGTGATAAACGACCTCGGACTCGTATTGGGCAGCGACACCGGAGACCAGTCGCTGCTTCTCGGCCTCGGGGATTCCCAGCTTGTCGTAGGTGTTCTTGATGTCCGCGGGCAGATCGTCCCAGGTGGCCGCCTGCTTCTCGGTCGACCGGACGAAGTACTTGATGTTGTCGAAGTCGATCCCGGACAGATCCGAGCCCCAATTGGGCATCGGCTTCTTACCGAAGATCGACAAGGCCTTCAGGCGCCTGTCGAGCATCCACTCCGGCTCGCTCTTCTTCGAGGAGATGTCGCGCACGACGGCTTCGGAGAGGCCTCGCTGCGCACCGGTGCCCGCGACGTCTGTGTCGGACCAACCGAAGTTGTACCGCGACAGCGAATCGATCTGCTCTTGCTGGCTCATCGACTCTCGCTGGTGCACATCGGGCGTGGTGGTCATCGTGAGGTCCTTCCGGACAGGGTGGGCGTGCGGACGGGCGGGATTGGTACGTGCGTGGTGCAGACGCCGTCGCCATGGGCGATGGTCGCCAGTCGCTGTACATAGGTGCCGAGCACGCGCTCGAACGCGCGCGTCTCTGCCTCGCACAACTGGGGGAACTCGGCTGCCACGTGCGCAACCGGGCAGTGGTGCTGGCACACCTGCACACCAGCGCTCGCCTGCTCGACGGAGGCAGCGTATCCGTGGGCCGAGAGTGCCTCTGCCAGGGCCTGAGTGCGTGTGATCTGCGTCGTCCTGGCCCGTACATCGGCATCGAGGGTGTCGGCCAGCGTCTGGGCGCGATGCTCGGCGAAGTCGACGACTGCCTGCTCACCGCCGGTTGCATGCAGGTAGCGCAGCGCAGTGGTGGCCAAGTCGTCGTAGGCGTGCGGAAATTCGGCGCGCCCGGCGTCGGTGACCGCGAACACGCGTGCTGGTCGCCCACGTCCACGTCGCGGCGATGGGCGCGCCTCACTCTCGACGAGCATGCCGTCGCCGACCAAGGCATCAAGGTGACGTCGGATGGCTGCCGGGGACAGCCCGAGCCGTACCGCCAACGCAGCGGCGCTGAGTGGCCCCTGCTCGAGGATGAGCCGGGCCACCGCGTCGCGCGTCCGGTCCGGCGCACGTTCGCCGGTGGTCACGATTTTCACTACACCAGTATGACCTATTTCGCCGGCGGCTGCAGAGACGGTCACTGTGGGCCACCCGTGGGCCACCCGTGCCAGCGGTCTCCGGCCGCGGCTTCGCTGGGTACAGTACGTTTTCCGGGTGCTCTACCGGACGCTCGAACTCACCGTCGCGCCAACGCTGCGAGCCGTCTACCGCCCCGACGTGAGTGGCGCGGGGCACGTCCCGCACAGCGGTCCGGTGATCTTCGCCGCGAATCACGTCTCGTTCGCCGACGAGATATTCACACCGCTCGCCGCGCGCCGTCAGATCTGCTATTTCGCCAAGGCCGAGTACTTCACCACCCCGGGCGTCCGCGGTCGCGCCACGGCGAGCGTGTTCCGTGCCCTGGCCCAGGTTCCCGTCGAGCGCGGCGACACCCGCTCGGCGGCCGGCGTCATCGAGATCGGGGTCGACCTCCTGGGCGAGGGGCAGGCGCTCGGGATCTTCCCCGAGGGCACCCGCTCGCCGGACGGCCGGCTGTACAAGTTCCGTACCGGGGTGGCGAGGGTGGCGATGCGCTCCGGGGCGCCGGTGATACCCGTGGGGCTCGTGGGCACCCGCGAGGTCCATCAATCAGGTTCGCGGCGATGGCGTCGGGTGCCCGTCGGTGTGCACTTCGGCGTGCCGCTTCGATTCGGTGAGCGAGCATCCGAGGAACGCAGTTCACGAGTACTACGCGAGGTTACCGAGACGATCCGCGAAGCGGTGCAGGAACTGTCAGGGCAGCCGTACGTCAATGTCTTCGCAGGTTCGACCAGACTCGAGTGACGGTCGAACCGGGTGGGCGACGCGCTGCCCCGATGCCCAACCTGAGGATTGAGGCACAGGACGCAACGCCCGCGGTACCTGCACCCACAGCGATTCCTAGACTGACGGGGTGTCCGCCGCCTCCGCTGCCTCCGCAGCCACTGCAGCCTCCAGAGTTTCGGCGGTCGAGGTGCGGGACCTCGTCAAGGTCTACGGGCCGCGGCGGGCGCTCGACGGGGTGTCTCTGACGGTCGAGTCCGGCACGGTATTCGCGTTGCTCGGTCCCAACGGAGCCGGCAAGACGACGGCCATCGAGGCCTGCGAAGGCTTCCGCAGACCTGACCGCGGCTCGATCCGCGTCCTGGGGCTGGATCCGATCCGCGACGCGCGGGCCCTTCGACCTCGCGTCGGGGTGATGCTTCAGGACGGCGTCGGCGGTTACCCGGGCGCGCGGGCCATCGAGCTGTTGCGCCTGTTCGCCTCCTACGCAACGCACCCCCACGATCCGCACGCCCTGCTGGACAGCGTCGGGCTCACCGACGTCGCCGGCACGCAGGTGAGACGGCTCTCCGGCGGCCAGCAGCAGCGACTCTCCCTCGCGCTGGCGTTGGTCGCCCGGCCGGAACTGCTGTTTCTCGACGAGCCGACGGCGGGCATGGATCCGCAGGGCCGCCGGGGCACTTGGGAGTTCATCCGCAAACTCCGCTCCGATGGCGTCACGGTGGTGCTCACCACTCACTTCCTCGACGAGGCTGAGGAGCTTGCGGACATGGTCGTGGTGGTCGACGGCGGCCGGGTGGTTGCCGCCGGCTCCCCGGCCGAACTGACCCGCGCGGGGGCCCAGGGCCAGATCCGGTTCCGCGCGTGCGCGGGCCTGAATCTGGATTCGCTGCTGGCCGCACTGCCCCCAGGCACTTCCGCGCTCGAGCAGGAACCCGGTCGCTACCTGATCAGCGGGGACGTCGATCCCCAGCTGCTCGCGATGCTGACGGCCTGGTGTGCGGGCCAGGGTGTGCTGGCGGAGCACCTCGCCGTCGAGCGGCGGACCCTCGAGGACGTCTTCCTCGACCTCACCGGTCGCGAGCTGCGAACATGAGCGGCACCGCGTCCTATGTCCCAGCCCCTGAGGCAGCACCACGCTCGCGGATGCTCGCGGCCCAGATCCGGATGGAGTTCCGGCTGCTGCTCCGAAACGGCGAACAGGTCGGCCTTACCCTGGTGATACCGCTCCTGCTGCTGTTCTTCTTCAACCTGCCGCTGTTGTACTCGCTTGACACGCCGCGACGCATCGACTTCATGGTGCCCAGCATCATCGCGCTCGCAATCATGTCGGCCGCATTCACCGGGCTGGCGATCGGCACCGGCTTCGAGCGCAAGTACGCAGTGCTCAAGCGACTGGGCGCGACCGCGCTGCCTCGCTCGATTCTGCTGGCGGGAAAGACGATCGCCGTCGTGCTCCTCGAGCTGGTCCAGGTCGTCCTGGTGGCCAGCTTCGGGCTGGTGCTGGCCTGGCACCCGCACGGCGACCCGCTGCTCGCCCTGCTGCTTCTCGTCCTGGGCACCCTGGCGTTCGGCGGCCTGGGCCTGTTAGTGGCGGGGACGCTGCGCGCCGAGGTGACTCTGGCCGCCGCAAATCTGGTGTGGCTGGTCTTGCTGTTCGCCGGCGGCATCGCCATCCCGCTCACCAAGTACCCCGGTGCTGCGCGCGACATCCTGCAGTACCTGCCCTCGGCCGCGCTCTCCGACGGTCTGCACCAAGTGCTGCAGCACGGCGGCGCAATCCCCGCACGCTCCCTGCTGACACTGGCGCTCTGGGCGGCGGTAAGTCTCCCGGCAGCGGCGCGGTGGTTCCGGTGGGAATGACCACCGACTCCGTCGCCGCCACCCCCGCCCCGCGCTCGGCGAACGCGCCGCGGGGCCGCGCACGGTGGACACGGTGGACACGGTGGACACGGTCGCCATCGGCGCTCAATCGGCTGTCGGTCGTCTCGCTGATCGCGAACGTGCTGATCGTGGTGACCGGCGGGGCGGTCCGGCTCACCAATTCCGGGCTGGGCTGTCCGACCTGGCCGTCCTGTACTACGGCGTCGCTCACCCCGACGCGTGCCTATTCATTCCACGGGATCATCGAGTTCACCAATCGCCAACTGACCTTCATCGTCGGGCTGCTCGCAGCGTTGACCTTGGTCGCAGCCTGGCGCCAGCGCCGCCAGACGCGGTTGGCCGCGATCGGTCTCATCGGGATTCCGGCTCAGGCGCTGCTGGGCGGGATCACCGTCCTGACCGACCTCAACCCCTACGCGGTGGCCGGACACTTCCTGCTGTCGATGACCTTGATCGCCGTTTACGCCACCCTCATGTGGCGCCTGACCGGCGGCCAGACCATCGTCGTCCCCGTAGCGGCGGCGCGATTCACCCGCGGCATCCTGGCGATCACAGTCGTAGTGCTCACGATCGGAACGGTCGTCACCGGCAGTGGCCCACATGCCGGCGACCTGAAGGCGGGCAGGTTGCACCGGATCCACCTCTCGGCCTCGGGCGTGAGCCAGTTGCACGCCGATGCCGTGATGGTCCTGATCGGCGCGACGTTGGGCCTGCTCGCCGTTGCGTACGCGGTCGGCGCTCTCGAGCGCCTACGGCGCGCCGCCGGGCTCCTGCTTGCGGTCGAGCTGGGTCAGGGCTTGATCGGATTCACCCAGTACTTCCTGCACGTCCCGCCGCTGCTCGTGGTGCTGCACATGTTCGGTGCCTGCCTGGTGTGGCTCGCGGCCGTACGACTGGTGCTGCTCGTCGAGCCGGCCGCCGGGATCAGAGGAGCTGGCTGAACGAGTAGATCGCAAGTCCAGCCAACGCGCCGACGACCGTGCCGTTGATGCGGATGAACTGCAGGTCGCGACCCACCTGCAGCTCGAGGCGGCGACTTGTCTCGGCCGTGTCCCAGCGCTGCACGGTCGCCGAAATGACGCCGGTCAGATCGTCGGCGTAGTCGACGATGATGTGTCCGGTGAGGCGCTGCAGGGCCTCCTCGGCCTTGGCCCCCACAGCGGCGTCATCGCGCAGCGTCTGACCTCCGCGGATGATGAGCGACTCGACCGACCGGCGCAGATCTGATTCAGGATCGGCGGCGCCGTCGAGGATGAGCTTCTTGAGGTTGAGCCACAGCGTCGCCAGCCACTCCCGCACGTCGGGGCGGTCCAGCAGCTCGATCTTGGCCTGTTCGATCCTGGCCATCTGCGCAGGGTCGGTCCTCAGCCGATGTGCTAGTTCGCGCAGTTTGGCGTCGAAGGTCGCGCGCAATTCATGGTCATCGGCGGCACAGACGTCGGCGAGGAAAGACTGAAGCGCGGTGAACCCCTTCGCGAAGACACGGTCGTCCACCCACTCGGGAACCCACTCCGGTGACTCCTCGTCCAGCCGGCGGCGGAACACCGCGCGGTTCTCATCCAGGAACTTCATGGTTCCGCGCAACCCGGCCGTCAGCGCCGCCTGGTGTTGGCCTGAGTCGCACACGGCGTCCAGCAGGCGGGCCAACAGCGGCGCGACGTCGACTTCGCGCAGTCGCTTGTCGGCGAAGCCCGCCACCGCGTTGCGCAGCTCGTCGTCATGCAGCACCGCGGCCATGCCGCCGATCACCCTGCTGAGCTCGTCGCCGATCTCGCGGGCGTGCGCCGGGTCGGCTAGCCACGCCCCGACGCGCTGTGGCACACGCGCCAGGGCTAGCCGCTCACCGACGATCTCCGGGGTGAGGAAATACTCGTTCACGAAACCGGCCAGACCTTCCCCGATTTGATCCTTCTTGCGCGGGATGATCGCAGTGTGCGGGATAGGCAGGCCGAGCGGATGCCGGAATAGCGCTGTGACCGCGAACCAGTCCGCCAGCCCGCCGACCATCGAAGCCTCTGCCGCCGCCTCTACGTATCCGGCTGCTCCCTTGCTGTGCCACACCGCCCGGCAGACCAGGTACACGACAGCCGCGATCACCAACAGGCTGGCAGCGATCAGCTTCATTCGCCGCAGGGCGCGAATGCGATCGGAGGCAGGCAGTGCGATGGTCATGTCCGGCCCGCGATCGCTCGCGCGAAGGTATCGACAGCACCTTCGGCGTGGGCCAGGAACAGGGACGGCTCGGTCAGCTCGAGTTCAACGACCAGGGGGCCTTGGGTCGAGGGCAGCAGGTCCACGCGAGCGTACAGCGGGGAGGGGTCGACGTGCCGGCGAACGTGATCCATCACTTGCCTCCCCACGGCGAGCTCGGGTTCGCCCACGGACCGTGGGCGAATGTCCTCCTGGATATACAGCGCCTGCGGCCCATCCGGTCCGAGCCTCTGGGCCACCCCGGGCGCAAGCATCGCGCCCTTCCTGATGGCATGGCTGAATTCCCCGTCGATGTAGACCAGGGCCGTCTCGCCGACGCTGTCGACCCTGTCGAGGTAAGGCTGCACCATCACGACCCGCCCTTCTGCCTGCAAATGAGTCGCATGGTCCAGGGCGGCCGTAGCGTCGCCCGCGAGGAACCGCCCGACACCACGCGAACCCGCCCCGACCGAGGGCTTGACCACGATCTCCGGGCCCGTGGGCAGAACGACGGTGTCGGCGACGCCGAACCACCGCGTCGTAACCACCGGAATCCCGGCGTCGGCGAGCTCGCTCAGGTAGATCTTGTCGGAGTTCCACCGCAGCACGGCCACGGGGTTGGCCAGCCGCGGGACCGATGCGGCCCAGGAGAGGAACTGCTCACGACGGCCCGGGTAGTCCCAGGTCGACCGCACCACTACGAGATCGGCCGACCAGTCGGCCGATGGGTCGTCCCAGATGTGCCATGCGGCTGCCACGCCGCGCTTTTCCAGTGCACGGACGTGGTCGTCGCCGTCCTCGTCACCGTGCGGCAGGTCCCGGCAGGTCACGAGAGCAACGGAGGGCATCAGACCATCGTATGGAGCACGGCCGGCGCCG
>JALYIS010000254.1 GCA_030775705.1 Actinomycetota bacterium | reverse complement strand
GTCGACGTAAACATTCAGTAAGCGGAGATCTGAGACCATGGCGAACGAAACTGGGATTCTGGGCGAGAAGCTCGGCATGACCCAAGTCTTCGACGAGAACAACCGGATGGTTCCGGTGACGGTCGTCAAGGCGGGTCCGTGCGTGATCACGCAGATCCGTACGCAGGAGAAGGACGGCTACACCGCCGTCCAGCTCGCTTACGGGCAGATCGACCCCCGCAAGGTCACCAAGCCGGTGGCCGGACACTTCAAGGCCGCCGAGGTGACTCCGCGTCGCCACCTGGTGGAGCTGCGCACCGACTCCGTCGAGGCCTACTCCGTGGGCCAGGAGATCAACGTCGACGTGTTCGCCGACGGCGCCAGCGTCGACGTCACCGGCACGACGAAGGGCAAGGGCACCGCAGGCGTCATGAAGCGCCACGGCTTCCACGGCCTCGGCGCGGGTCACGGCGTGCAGCGCAAGCACCGCTCGCCCGGATCGATTGGCGGCTGCGCCACGCCGGGCCGGGTGTTCAAGGGGATGAAGATGGCCGGCCGGATGGGTCACGCGACCCAGACGACGCAGAGCCTGACGGTTCACAAGGTCGACCTTGAGCGCGGCCTGCTGCTGATCAAGGGTGCGGTGCCCGGGCCCAAGGGTGGGCTCCTGCTCGTACGCGCCGCCGTGAAGGGAACCTCGTCATGACGCTGACCGTCACGGTCCAGAACCCGGTCGACGCGAAGGCGAAGGCGGGCGGCACCATTGCGCTGCCGCCCGAGGTCTTCGACGTCCCCACCAACATTGCGCTCATGCACCAGGTCGTCGTTGCGCAGCTAGCCGCGGCCCGGCAGGGCACCCACTCGACCAAGACTCGGGGCGAGGTGCGCGGAGGTGGCAAGAAGCCTTACAAGCAGAAGGGCACCGGTCGCGCCCGCCAGGGTTCGACGCGGGCGCCACAGTTCGTGGGTGGCGGCGTCGTGCATGGCCCGCAGCCGCGAAGCTATGCCCAGCGCACCCCCAAGAAGATGAAGGCGGCGGCGCTGCGCGGGGCGTTGTCCGACCGCGCCCGCAACGACCGTCTCTACGTCGTATCGGCGCTGGTCTCCGGACAGAGCCCGTCGACCCGGACCGCTTCGCTCACCCTGGCCAAGGTAAGCGGTGCGAAGAACATTCTGGTGATCGCCGAGCGCACCGACGGTACGACGTGGCAGAGCCTGCGCAATGTGGACACCGTGCACCTGCTGGAGCCCGGTCAGCTCAACACCTACGACGTGCTGGTGAGCGATGACGTCATCTTCACCCAGGGCGCCCTCGAAACGTTTCTGGCCGGCCCGGTCAAGGGCAAGTCGGCCAAGGGTGCGGCGACCAGCGCCGAGTCCGACGTGGCGGTGGTCGATGCCGATGCCCATGCCGATTCCGGTGCCGTTGCAGAAACCGACGCCGAGCTGGCCAAGCCTGCGAAGACGCTGGCGAAGGCGGCCGAGCCTAAGAAAGCAGCGCCCAAGAAGGCAGCGCCCAAGAAGGCATCTGCTGACGCGGCCACCGATGAGGAGCAGAGCTGATGTTTGACGATCATCGCGATGTGCTGCTCGCTCCGGTCATCTCGGAGAAGAGCTACGGCCTGCTGGACGAGAACAAGTACACGTTCGAAGTCCACCCGCTGGCCAACAAGACCCAGATCAAGATCGCGGTCGAGAAGGTGTTCACGGTCAAGGTGACCGACGTGAACACCCTCAACCGTCAGGGCAAGCGCAAGCGCACCCGCGGTGGCTTCGGCCAGCGCAAGGGCACCAAGCGCGCGATCGTGACGCTGCGCGCGGGCGACCGGATCGACGTTTTCGGTCAGATTGGTAACTGACAATGGCTATCCGCAAGTACAAACCGACCACCCCGGGCCGCCGTGGCTCCTCCGTGGCCGACTTTGCCGAGATCACCCGCACGACACCGGAGAAGTCACTGGTGCGTCCGCTGCACAACAAGGGCGGTCGTAACAACCAGGGGCGCATCACCACTCGCCATCAGGGGGGCGGCCACAAGCGCGCCTACCGGGTGATCGACTTCCGGCGTCACGACAAGGACGGCGTGCCGGCCAAGGTCGCGCACATCGAATACGACCCGAACCGCACCGCCCGCATCGCGCTGCTGCACTACGCAGACGGCGAGAAGCGCTACATCATCGCGCCGCGGCTGCTCAAGCAGGGCGACCGGGTGGAGAACGGCCCGAGCGCCGACATCAAACCCGGCAACGCGTTACCCCTGCGCAACATCCCGGTCGGCACCGTCGTGCACGCGATCGAGCTTCGCCCCGGTGGCGGCGCCAAGATCGCGCGCTCAGCCGGCGCGAGCGTCCAGCTCGTGGCCAAGGACGGCCCGCACGCCCAGCTGCGGATGCCGTCGGGCGAAATCCGTCTCGTCGACCTGCGCTGCCGCGCGACGGTCGGCGAGGTGGGCAACGCCGAACAGTCCAACATCAACTGGGGCAAGGCCGGGCGCATGCGGTGGAAGGGCAAGCGCCCGACCGTACGTGGCGTCGCGATGAACCCGGTCGACCACCCGCACGGTGGCGGCGAGGGCAAGACGTCCGGTGGCCGGCACCCGGTGAACCCGGCCGGCAAGCCCGAGGGGCGTACCCGACACAAGAAGGCCAGCGACGCCATGATCGTTCGCCGGCGTAAGACCAACAAGAAGCGCTGAGCCCACAAAGGGGTCTGGAAACTATGCCACGCAGTTTGAAGAAGGGTCCGTTCGTCGACGACCACCTGCTCAAGAAGGTGGACGTGCAGAACGACAAGGGGACCAAGAACGTGATCAAGACCTGGTCGCGGCGCTCGACGATCATCCCCGACATGCTCGGGCACACGATCGCGGTGCACGACGGCCGCAAGCATGTCCCGGTGTTCGTCACCGAGGGCATGGTTGGCCACAAGCTGGGCGAATTCGCCCCGACGCGGACCTTCAAGGGCCATGTCAAGGACGACCGTCGCGCCCGGCGCGCCTGAGGTTCGGAGAGACAAGATGGCTGTTATCGACAATGAGGAAGTGCGTTCCGCGATCGCGCGAGCGACCCACGTGCGCGTCACGCCGATGAAGGCCCGACGCGTCGTGGACCTCATCCGGGGCATGCCGGCGAACCAAGCGTTGTCGACGTTGAAATTCGCGCCTCAGGCAGCCAGCGAGCCGATCGCCAAGGTGCTGGCGAGCGCGATCGCCAACGCCGAGCACAACTTCCAGTTGGATCCCGAGACGCTGGTCATCTCGCGTGCCTTCGTCGATGAAGGCGCCACGCTCAAGCGGTTCCGCCCGCGTGCGCAGGGACGCGCCTATCGCATCCGCAAGCGCACGAGCCACATCACCATCGAGGTCGAGAGCATCGAAACCTCCGCACGCAAGCAGAAGGGACGGTCCCGCTGATGGGTCAGAAGGTAAACCCGAACGGGTTCCGTCTCGGCATCACCACGGATTGGAAGAGTCGCTGGTTCGCCGACAAGCAGTACGGCGAATACGTCAAGGAGGACGTGGCGATCCGTCGGCTCATGTCCAAGGGCATGGAGCGCGCCGGTATCGCGAAGGTCGAGATCGAGCGCACCCGCGACCGGGTGCGGGTCGACATCCACACCGCCCGCCCAGGCATCGTCATCGGCCGCCGTGGCGCCGAGGCCGACCGCATCCGCGGTGAGCTCGAGAAGCTCACCCAGAAGCAGGTCCAGCTCAACATCCTCGAGGTGAAGAACCCCGAGAGCGACGCGCAGCTGGTCGCTCAAGGTGTGGCCGAGCAGCTCTCGAACCGGGTCAGCTTCCGCCGCGCGATGCGCAAGAGCATGCAGTCGACCCTCAAGAGCCCGGGCGTCAAGGGCATCCGGGTGCAGTGCTCGGGTCGCCTCGGCGGTGCCGAGATGTCGCGCTCGGAGTTCTACCGCGAAGGTCGAGTGCCTCTACACACGCTGCGCGCCAACATCGACTACGGGTTCTACGAGGCCCGCACGACGTTCGGCCGCATCGGTGTGAAGGTCTGGATCTACAAGGGTGAGGTGCCGACCGGAGGTCGGGCCGAGCGTGAGGCTGCGGTCGCAGCTGAGGCGCTCCGCCAGCGCCGGGAGCGCCCTGCTGCCGGTGCCGCCCGGCCGCGGCGTTCCGGATCGCAGGGTACGACCGGCGTCAGCACTGATGCCGGGCGTGCGGCTGATGCGGTCGAGGTCGACGGCACCGTCGGTGCAGTCGAGCCTGTCGAGGTCGAAGCGGCGATCGAGGCCGTCGAGGCGCTCGAGCCAGCAGCCCCCGAAGCCACCACAACCGAGGCCACGGCCCCCGAGGCACCGGCACCCGAGGCCACGGCCCCCGAGGCAGCGGACGCGGACACGGCGCCGGCGGCAGACCCCAACGAGAGCACGGAGAGCTGACCATGCTCATCCCACGCAGAGTCAAGCACCGCAAGCAGCATCACCCGAGCCGTTCCGGGACGGCGTCGGGCGGTACCCGAGTTGCCTTCGGCGAGTTCGGCATCCAGGCCCTCGAGCCCGCCTACCTGACCAACCGGCAGATCGAGTCCGCCCGTATCGCCATCAACCGGCACATCCGCCGTGGTGGCAAGGTCTGGATCAACGTCTATCCGGACCGTCCGCTGACGAAGAAGCCGGCCGAAACCCGCATGGGTTCGGGCAAGGGTTCGCCGGAGTGGTGGATCGCCAACATCAAGCCGGGCCGGGTCCTCTTCGAGCTCTCGTATCCCAACGAGGTCGTCGCCCGCCAGGCACTCACGCGAGCGATCCACAAACTGCCGATGAAGTGCCGCATCGTCACGCGAGAAGCAGGTGACATCTGATGACAACGACCACCCCCGAGTTGCGAGAGTTGCACGCCGACGAACTCGAGACCCGGCTGCGCGAAGCCAAGGAGGAGCTGTTCAATCTGCGCTTCCAGATGGCAACGGGACAGCTCGACAACAACCGGCGACTGCGGGTCGTCCGCCACGACATCGCGCGGATCTACACGGTCCTGCGTGAGCGTGAGCTCGGACTCTCGGTCGCTCCGACTGAAGGTGTAGTGGCATGACCGAGCCGACCGAGACAGCCGCGCACGTAGATGCGCGATCGTCGGACCGCAAGACCCGCGAGGGTCTCGTGGTCAGCGACAAGATGGACAAGACCGTGGTGGTCGCTGTCGAGGACCGGGTCAAGCACCCGCTCTACGGCAAGGTCATCCGTCGCACCAACAAGCTCAAGGCGCATGACGAGACGAACCAGGTCGGCGTCGGGGACCGCGTTCTGATCATGGAGACACGGCCGATGTCAGCCACGAAACGCTGGCGTGTGGTCGAAGTCCTCGAGCAGGCGAAGTAGCACTAGGCCACCAGTGCCACCAGTGCCACCAGTGCCACCAGTGCCAACAGTGCCACCAGGGCCCCCAACGCACCGCCGTCACCACCGATTACCAGGAGTACGAAGTGATTCAGCAGGAGTCGCGACTACGAGTCGCCGACAACACCGGTGCCAAGGAGATCTTGTGCATCCGGGTGATGGGCGGCTCGGGTCGGCGCTATGCCGGCATCGGCGACATCATCGTCGCGACCGTCAAGGATGCTTTGCCCGGTGCCGGCGTCAAGAAGGGCGATGTCGTGAAGGCGGTCATCGTCCGCACAGTCAAGGAACGCCGTCGTCCCGACGGCAGCTACATCCGCTTCGACGAGAACGCGGCTGTGCTCATCAAAGCCGACGGTGAACCGCGCGGCACGCGCATCTTCGGCCCTGTCGGCCGCGAGCTGCGTGACAAGAAGTTCATGAAGATCATCTCTCTCGCACCCGAGGTGCTGTAACGCCATGAAGATCAAGAGAGGCGACGAGGTAGTCGTCATCGCAGGCAAGGACCGCGGCGTCAAGGGCAAGGTCATCGCAGCCGACCCGCTGACCAACAAGGTCATCGTCGAGGGTGTGAACCGGGTCAAGAAGCACACCCGCATCACCACGACCGCACGTGGCGCGAAGGCCGGCGGCATCGAGCATGTCGAGGCCGCGATCAGCGCGAGCAATGTGATGGTCATCGATGGCGAGGGCAAGGCCACGCGGGTCGGCTATCGCCACGATGACGAGACCGGCAAGAACGTGCGCGTCTCGCGCCGTTCGGGGAAGGACCTGGCATGACCACGAGCACAACCGAGATCCCTCGGCTGAAGGCCCGCTACCGCAGCGAGGTCGCACCGGCCCTGCAAGAGGAGTTCTCCTTCGGCAACCCGATGCAGATCCCCGGTCTGGTCAAGATCGTCGTCAACATGGGCGTCGGCCAGGCAGCCAAGGACAGCAAGCTCATGGATGGCGCGGTCCGGGACCTGACACTGATCACCGGCCAGAAGCCGCTGGTGCAGAAGGCGCGCAAGTCGATCGCTCAGTTCAAGCTGCGTGAAGGCATGCCGATCGGTGCCAAGGTCACCCTGCGGGGAGACCGCATGTGGGAATTCCTCGATCGCCTGCTTTCGCTGGCGCTTCCTCGCATCCGCGACTTCCGCGGCCTGTCCGACCGTCAGTTCGACGGTAGCGGCAACTACACGTTCGGGCTCACCGAGCAGTCGATGTTCCACGAGATCGACCCGGACTCGATCGACCGGACCCGCGGCATGGACATCACCGTGGTGACCTCGGCTGCCAACGACGACCAGGGACGCGCGCTGCTTCGGGCGCTCGGCTTCCCGTTCCGCGACACAGAGAGAAGCTGAAATGGCCAAGACAGCACTCGTCCAGAAGGCTGCGGGCAGGCCCAAGTTCAAGGTGCGCGGCTACACCAGGTGCCAGCGCTGTGGCCGGTCACATTCGGTCTACAAGAAGTTCGGCCTGTGCCGTATCTGCTTCCGCGAGATGGCGCACGCGGGCGAACTGCCCGGCGTCACGAAGTCCAGCTGGTAATCCATCGCATCACCCCACTTCGCCGTAGGCCTGCCGCTTGGCCGGCAGGAACCGCAGTGAGAAAGAAGATGACCGCATGACGATGACAGACCCGATCGCAGACATGCTCACCCGTCTGCGTAACGCAAATGCCGCCTACCACGACAACGTCGTGATGCCGCACTCCAAACTCAAGGGACATATCGCCGAGATCCTCAAGCAGGAGGGTTACATCGGCGGCTTCCACATCGCCGACGCGCCCGAGGGTCAGGTCGGACGGGTGCTCACCGTCGACCTGAAGTACGGCCCGAACCGCGAGCGAAGCATCGCTGGTGTGCGCCGCGTCTCCAAGCCCGGCCTTCGTGTCTATGCGAAGTCGACCGGGCTGCCTCGCGTGCTCGGTGGTCTGGGCACCGCGATTCTCTCGACCTCATCCGGCCTGCTCACCGAGCGCCAGGCCGCCAAGCGCGGAGTAGGCGGAGAAGTCCTCGCCTACGTCTGGTAGAAGGGATCAGCCAGCTATGAGTCGCATTGGCAAGTTGCCGGTCCCTGTTCCGACCGGCGTCGACGTCACCATCGATGGCCAGCACGTAACCGTCAAGGGCCCGAAGGGCACCCTGTCGCACATCGTTGCCGAGCCGATCACCGTCAACCGCAGCGACGACGGCACGATCAACGTCACGCGCCCCAACGACGAGCGTGTCTCGAAGTCGTTGCACGGTCTGTCCCGCACCCTGATCGCCAACATGGTGGTCGGTGTGACCGACGGATACACCAAGACCCTCGAGATTGTGGGCACCGGGTATCGGGTCACCCCCAAGGGCAGTGATCTGGAGTTCGCGCTCGGCTTCTCGCATTCGGTCGTTGTTCCCGCGCCCGAGGGAATTTCGTTCCGGATCGAGGCTCCCACGCGATTCGCGGTCGAGGGCATCGACAAGCAGAAGGTCGGCGAAGTGGCCGCCAACATCCGCAAGCTCCGCAAGCCGGACCCGTACAAGGGCAAGGGCGTGCGGTATCAGGGCGAGGTCATTCGTCGCAAGGCTGGAAAGGCCGGTAAGAAGTAATGGGTGCCTCTACGATCGCGAAGCAGGCTCGGCGTTCGGCTGGAGTGGCGGCCACCCGTCGGGTGGCCAAGGCGCGTCGACACTTCCGTCTGCGCAAGAAGGTCGTCGGTTCGGCCGAGCGTCCTCGGCTCGTGGTGACGCGCTCCGCGCGGCACCTGTTTGCCCAGGTCGTGGACGACGCCAAGGGCGTCACGCTCGCCTCTGCCTCGACCTACAAGCTCACCGACGGCGACAAGACCGCCCAAGCCAAACACCTCGGCGGCCAGTTGGCCGAGGCCGCCAAGAGCGCCGGCGTCAGCAGGGTCGTGTTCGACCGCGCCGGCAATAGCTACACCGGCCGGGTCGCGGCATTCGCCGATGCGGCCCGCGAAGCCGGACTGGAGTTCTGAGATGACACACGCAACTGAGGAGACAAGCTGATGCCCGGTCCGCAGCGCGGCGCCCGTACGGGCGGCAATGAGCGAGCCGGAGGCACCGGTACCGGTGGGGAACGCGGCGAGCGTCGCGACCGCCGCGACGGTGGCCGTGGCTCGGCTCCGGAGAAGAGCTCGCTGCTCGAGCGGGTAGTGACGATCAATCGAGTCGCCAAGGTCGTCAAGGGCGGTCGCCGGTTCAGCTTCACGGCGCTGGTCGTCGTCGGTGACGGCGACGGCACCGTCGGCGTCGGCTACGGCAAGGCGAAGGAGGTGCCGGCCGCCATCGCCAAGGGTGTCGAGGAGGCCAAGAAGAACTTCTTCAAGGTGCCCCGCATCCAGCAGACCATCCCCCACCCGGTCCAGGGTGAGAAGGCTGCCGGGGTGGTGCTGCTCAAGCCCGCCAGTCCCGGTACCGGCGTCATCGCCGGTGGTCCGGTGCGAGCCGTGCTCGAGTGCGCAGGAATTCACGACGTGCTATCCAAGTCGCTCGGATCGGACAACCCGATCAACATCGTGCACGCGACCGTCGCGGCGCTGAAGGAGCTCGTTCGCCCCGAAGAGGTGGCCGCTCGACGTGGCCTCTCGCTCGAGGACGTGGCCCCGGCCGGTCTGCTGCGAGCGCGTGCAGGAAAGGCGAGCTGACAATGAGCCGTCTCAAGATCACCCAGACCAAGTCCGGAATCGGCAACAAGCAGAATCAGCGCGAGACGCTGCGCTCGCTCGGCTTGAAGCGGATCCGCGACGTCGTAGTCAAGCAGGACCGCCCGGAGATCCGCGGCATGGTCGCGACCGTTACGCACCTCGTGTCGGTCGAGGAGGTCGAGTAAGTCATGGCGAACGGACCACTGAAGGTTCACCACCTGCGCCCGGCACCTGGTGCGCACACCAAGAAGACCCGCGTGGGACGCGGCGAGGGCTCCAAGGGCAAGACGGCCGGACGCGGTACCAAGGGAACCAAGGCCCGGTATCAGGTGCCCGTCGGCTTCGAGGGCGGCCAGATGCCCATCCACATGCGGCTGCCGAAGCTCAAGGGGTTCCGTAACCGCTTCCGGGTCGAGTTCCAGATCGTCAACGTCGCCAAGCTCGCCGAGCTGTTCCCCCAGGGGGGCACCGTGGGTATTGACGATCTGGTCGAGGCTGGCGCGGTTCGCAAGAACGAGCCGGTGAAGGTGCTCGGCAACGGCGATCTGGGCAAGGTCAAGCTCGATATCACCGCGAACGCCTTCTCCGACTCCGCGCGGGAGAAGATCACCGCGGCGGGGGGGACTGTCACCCAGCTCTAGCCCCGCCGACGCCCAGTCCGGGGCGTCGTCGGCACAACTGCACAGCACCATCGCGCGGGCGGGACCGCGGCAGTGGAGAACCGGAAGGCCTTACGGTTTCGGGCTCATCGTTGCCAGGTCCCGTTGGCGCATGTCCGGCACTACCACCCGGCTGTTAGCCTGAGCGGAGCCCACTTTGCTGGGCGAACACCGCCCGGTTGCAGCACATTTCGGCCTATTGTCCGTCGCAGGAGGATCCGTGCTCAGCGCATTCGCATCGGCGTTCCGAACGCCCGACCTGCGCAAGAAACTGCTGTTCACCCTCGCGATCTTGGCCCTGTATCGGTTCGGCGCCTCCGTCCCGACCCCGGACACCAACACCAAGGCGATCAATGCCTGCATCAAGCAGGCCGGCTCCGGCGCGAACGCCAGCATCTATTCGCTGATCAACCTGTTCTCCGGCGGCGCGCTGCTGCGACTGTCGGCGTTCGCGCTCGGCATCATGCCGTATATCACCGCCAGCATCATCATCCAGCTGCTCGTCGTGGTCATCCCGCGGTTCGAGTCACTGAAGAAGGAAGGCCAGGCCGGTCAGCAGAAGCTGACTCAGTACAGCCGGTATCTGACCATCGGTCTGGCCATCTTGCAATCCACCGGTTTCATCGCTCTGGCCAAGTCCGGCCAGCTGTTCCCGCAATGCCAGGGTTCGATCCTGTACAAGCAAAGCATCCCCACGCTGGCGACCATGGTGCTCTGCATGACCGCTGGCACTGCGGTCATCATGTGGCTCGGCGAACTGATCACCGACCGTGGCGTCGGCAACGGCATGTCGGTGCTGATGTTCACCTCCATCGCCGCTCGCATCCCCAGCGAGGGCAACACGATCTTCAAGAACGCCGGAGGATTCGTCTTCACCCTGATCGTCATGCTGGGACTGGCGATCATCGTTGCTGTGGTCTTCGTGGAGCAGGCGCAGCGCCGCATCCCGGTTCAGTACGCCAAGCGCATGATCGGGCGGCGACAATACGGTGGCACGTCCACCTATCTGCCGTTGAAGGTGAACCAGGCAGGCGTCATCCCGGTCATCTTCGCCTCCTCGCTGCTCTACATCCCGCAACTCATCAGCCAGCTCACCGGCAACTCGAGCAACAACTCCGCGTTCCAACGCTTTGTGCAGAACTACCTGCTACGGCAGCAGTCCGCCGTGTACATCCTCGTGTACTTCGCGTTGATCATCTTCTTCACCTACTTCTATGTCGGGATCACTTTCGACCCAGCCGAACGTGCTGACGACATGAAGAAGTACGGCGGCTTCATCCCCGGCATCCGGCCCGGACGCCCGACCGCCGAGTACCTGCAGTACGTCCTCTCACGCATCACGTTCCCCGGCTCGCTCTACCTGGGCATCGTCGCGGTCCTGCCGAACTTCTTCTTCTCACTGACCAGCGGCAACAACCAGAACTTCCCGTTCGGCGGTACTGCCGTCCTGATCATGGTCGGCGTCGGTCTCGACACGGTGAAGCAGATTGAAAGCCAGCTCATGCAGCGCAACTACGAAGGGTTCCTGCGCTAGTACAGCGCATCAACGAAGGGTAGTCAGCCTCGTGAGACTCGTACTTGTGGGCCCGCCAGGCGCGGGAAAGGGAACGCAGGCGGAATTCATCGCCGAGAACTTTGCGATCCCCAAGATCTCGACTGGAGACATCTTCCGTGCCAACGTCTCAGGAGACACCGAGCTCGGCAAGCTCGCCAAGCAGTACATGGACGCCGGCGATCTGGTACCCGACGAGGTCACCAATGCGATGGTGCGTAACCGCCTCGCCCAGCCCGACGCCGTGGACGGCTTCCTGCTCGACGGTTTCCCGCGCAATGTTCAGCAGGCGAAGGAGCTGGACGGCATCCTCGACGAGATCGGGTCTTCGCTGAGTGTGGTGCTCGATCTTGAGGTCGACCACGACGAGGTCGTGATACGCCTGTCGGGCCGGCGCACCTGCAAGAAGTGCGGGCACGTCTGGCACCTGGAATACGACCCGCCCACGGTTACCGATGTCTGTGACAAATGCGGCGGCGCGCTGTACCAGCGCGATGACGATTATCC
>JALYIS010000253.1 GCA_030775705.1 Actinomycetota bacterium | reverse complement strand
CACGATGTACCAGTCGGCTCGACAACCGGATCGTCCTCGATGATCAAGGCTCGCCATCTCCGTCAACCCGAGAACGGCGAAGCCGCCCCCAGGCGGCGCTGCGAGGACAGCGGGCGCCGGGACGCTCGCGAGGTCATTCGCGGTGCTGCACGACATTGATGATGTTGCCGTCCGGGGGCTCGGACGAAGAAGCGCGTCACGCCCCAGTCCTCGGTGGTCAAGGGATGGACGATCTCGTAGCCGTGCTGCCGGGCCTGGCTGTATGCGGCATCGATGTCATCGACCCTGACCGAGATCACCGGGTTTTCCGGGGCAGTGGCGTCCCGGGTCATCAACTGGATGTTGATGCCGTTCTGCGGGGAGGTGTAGCGCGCTACCCATCCCAGGTTGAACTCCTCCGCGGTCAGCCCGAGGTAATCGGTGTAGAAGCCCCGGGCTGCTTCGAGGTCGGCTACGTGCAGGTCAGCGATGATCTCTGTGACGCGCATGGCACTGCTCCTGGTCCTCGAGGCTTCGCCATGATCTTCGCGCGCCCGGCCGCCAGCGTCGAGCACGCCTTGCCAGGCCGCCGCGCCCCCTCCCACGCCGTTCGACGCAGGCGTGCACTTCTGCGGGGAGGACACCAGACCCGTACGACGGCTGCGGCCACTCGCGACCCCGTCCCTCGCAGGCCGGGCCAACGGTTCAGTCCGCTGGAGGCTTCCACCCCCGTCGGATGAGCACCACTTCTTGAGCCGCGGCGTCGAGGTCCTGCTGCGTCGGGCGATTGACGTCACGCCCGCGCAGCGCTCCGCTCACGCCCAACTGAGACGGCCCAGCCCCAACGAGATCGCGCAGCCCTCGCTCGCTCTTGTCACGTGCGCCACCCCCCGCGCCGTCGGCCTTGGCGCGATGCTCACGGGCAGACCGCTTAGCGGACGTGCTGCCCGCAGGCGACCCGGCGCCGGTACCAGCGACGGCCCCCGCTTCCTGGTGGGGCGGCGCACTGGCGCCCCGGGGAGTGTCGAGTTCGCCAACCTGGTCGGGACCCGCAACCGGGCCGGCACCAGCCCTACCGTGGCGCGGCCGTCGTCGCTGCCGGGGAGTGCGCCCGGCCCACGGCTCGCTCATCCTCGGCGGCGTCTGAACGATGCGATCATCGAGGCCGAGCCGAGGCCGAGTTCGCCGGTGAGGTAGGCCCAGTAGGTCCAGTCCGTCCGGGGCCGGTCGATCTTAACGCTCGCCATGCGTACTGCAGCGGCGCCGAGCCACGTCATCCCCACCGCGCGATGCGCCGCCGGCGCGCCGCTGAGCAGTGCCCAGCCACCGAGTCCGGCGAATGTGCCACCCAAACCGAGGCGCGTCTCGGCAATGCCGCGGGGGCTGGTGGCAGCCAGGTCAAGCGCCTTCAGGAAATCCTGCGGCACGGCTATCCCCGCGACGCCCGAAGCGCAGAGCGCGGCGCTCGACAGCCGACCGAAGTTCATGGCCCAGAAGCTACCGCCGACCGGCGGTTCACGCGATGTTCGCGGACCGCGCCGAGATCGAGAACAGGCAGTGGGGCGTCGGGTCAGCTCAGCGCCAAGAGCTCGATCAGAGTGCGCGCCGCCTGACCGCCCTCGTCGAGCGCGATCCCGACCGCCTGGGGCACGTCGAGGTCGTCCATCAGTGCCCCGGGTACCAAAGCGGCTCCCGTCTGGCCGGGCTTCGCGGCCGCTGAATAGAGCGCTTCGAGGGTCGCGGCGGACATGTCCAGCTCGCTGGTCGAGTACGACCAGGGATTCGCCCACGGCCGGTTCAGGCACATGAGGCGGACGGCCGCCGGCGAGTGGTCGCGCAGCAGGTCGTTCACCAAGACGAGGTTGCCGGTCGACTTGGCCATCTTCGCGCCGTTGATCGATACGGTGCCTGCTCGTAGCCATGCGCGGGCAAAGGGTGTGACGCCGGTCGCGGCCTCGGCGATGGCGGTCTCGCACGCGTGGTGCGGGTAGGCCAGGTCCGCCCCGCCACAGTGCAGGTCGATGCCCGAGCCGTACAGCGCCAGCACCATCGCGGCACACTCCGCGTGCCAGCCCGGCCGGCCGTCGCCCCAGGGGCTGGGCCAGCTCACCTCATCGTCGGCGGTGGCGTGCCAGACCGCCACATCGAACGGGTCCTCCTTGTCGGGGTCTTCCGGGTGGTCGTGATACTCGGTCGACAGCGCGAGGGCTGTGTCGCGAGCCAAGCCGGCGAGCGCGGCGACGTTGCCCGTGCGGGCGTAGACGGTCCCGTTTCTGAGATAGGCGGACCCACGCTCGAGTAAGGCCGCGGCGAGTTGCAGGACGTGGCCGACGGACTGTGCCGCGGTGGGCGAATGGTCGGGGTTGCGGACCCGCAGGCTCGACATGGTCGCTTCGAACTCGGCCCGCTGCAGCGTCGCCAGCATCGTTGCGGGCTCGCCGCGGCGGCGGGCCTCGGCGAACAGCACGTCGTCGACGTCGGTGACATTGCGGGCCACCGTGACGCCGTAACCGTGCCAGCGCAGCACGCGGTCCGCGGCGTCGGCCCACAGGTAGGTCGCGGCGTGACCCAAATGCGTCACGTCATACGGCGTAATTCCGCAGACGTACACGCGCACCGAGCCCACCATCGGTACCGCAACACCGCCCAGGCGCAGCGGCTTGGGCGGGTAGCTGTGCCGGGAGGGGTTCACCCTTGGCATCCTGCCAGTTCAGAACTGCCCAATGACGTCAACGATGAGGATCTCCGCCGGGATCGCCGACCGCGCGGCTGCGGTCGCGGTCGCCGGTGTGGCGGCGTGGGGCGGTGTGAGCACCACGGCGCGGCTGCCGATGGTCTTCCCGGTGAGCTTGTCGGCCAGCCCGAGCACGCTTGAGGCGGGTACCGCCTGCGGGCCGACGCCCCAGGTCGCCTGCGACGTCTTTCCGGTCGCGATGTCGGTCTGGACGATCTGCAGAAGGAGCGTTTTAGCACTATCGATCTTCGCCCCGCTCCCGAGGACGACCAGGGTCGACGTGGGTTGGGCGGGGACCTTGACCCCGGTCGTGCTGCTGATCACCGGCTTCTGTCCCGGCACATTGGTGAACTTGGGCAGGCCGGTCGCGGGCAGGTTCGGCTCGATCGTGCCGGGCGCTGAGGCGTCTGGCTTGTAATCGGCGACCAGATCGATGACGAAGACAAGGGTGTCCGTGGGGCCGATGTTGGCACTTGACTGACCGGTCGCCCCGTAGCCGTCGGCTGGGGGGATCGTCAGGACAACGCGTGAGCCGACCTGCTTGCCGACGAGCGTCTTGTCCCACCCGGGAATCACGGCATTGGCACCGATGACGAAGGCGGCGGGCGTGCCCCGGGTGAAGGAGCTGTCGAACACGTTCGGTGCGCCGTTCTTCTGCGCCCAGGTCTGGCCGACGTAGTTCACGATCACGGTGTCCTTAGCCACGATGGCGGCGCCCGCTCCCTGGGTGATCGTCTGCTGTGTCAGGGCGGCCGGCGCGGCGGACGTCGGCACGACGAGCGACGGCTTGGTGCCGAACCCACCCGTGACCTGCACCCCCTGTGCGGTCGTGGTCGCACTCGCAATGGATCCTGATGTGGCGGGTGCGGAGGACGACCGCGCCTTCTTCGAGCCGCTACAGGCGCCCAGGGCGAGGATCGCCGCGACAGCGACAGCTGTGGCCGCGAGGGTTTTGTGAGACTTGTGAAAGCGGACAGACACCAAGAACCCCGATCGGGTGGGACAGCGGCAAAGCTCGCAGCCTAGTTGGGCAACATGTGTGGCGGGCTTGTGCGCCCCGCCCACACCAATGAGACGCCGATAGCGGCGAAACCTGACGACACCCGTTACAGAATGTGTAATGAATCGCTGTGGCCGGAGCGACGGCGAATCCCGATGACTCGCCCCGGTATCCTGGCTCCGGGCAAAGACGCCTGCCAGCTATCCAGAAACGCGGACAGCGCTGCGAGGCGTTGGCGTAGTGAAACACGGGGGTGGCTCGTGGGTGACCCGAGCGGTTTTCTCAAGCACAGGGAGCGAGTCACACCGACGCGCCGGCCCGTCGCTGTCCGGATCCAGGACTGGAGCGAGGTCTACGAAGACCTGTCCCCGCAGATCCTCAGGGAGCAGGCCAGCCGCTGCATGGATTGCGGGATTGCGTTCTGCCATAACGGGTGCCCACTCGGCAATCTGATCCCCGAGTGGAATGACCTCGTCTACAAGGATCGCTGGCAGGAGAGCATCGACCGCCTGCACGCGACGAACAACTTCCCCGAATTCACCGGACGGCTCTGCCCGGCGCCGTGTGAGTCGGCGTGTGTCCTGGGAATCAGCCAGGATCCGGTCACCATCAAGCAGGTCGAGGTCGAGATTATCGACCACGCGTTTGACAACGGGTGGGTAGTGCCCGTGATGCCCACGATGCAGACCGGTAAGCGGGTCGCGGTGGTGGGATCCGGGCCGGCCGGACTCGCCGCTGCGCAACAGCTCACCCGCGCCGGTCATCGCGTCATCGTGTTCGAGCGCGACGACCGAGTCGGCGGCCTACTCCGTTATGGCATTCCAGAGTTCAAGATGGAGAAGCGCCACCTTGATCGCCGCCTCGCGCAGATGGCGGCCGAGGGGACCGAATTCCGCACCGGAGTGAACGTGGGAGTCGATGTCAGCGCCGAGCAGTTGCGCGACGACTTCGACGTTGTCGTCCTGGCCGGCGGGGCAACCCAGGCTCGTGACCTCGCGATCCCCGGTCGCGAACTTGACGGCATCCATCAGGCGATGGAGTACCTCCCCTGGGCAAACCGCGTGCAGGAAGGCGACCTCGACCAGCCGCCGATCACGGCGGCCGGCAAGCGGGTCATCGTCATCGGCGGCGGAGATACCGGAGCGGACTGCCTGGGCACCGCGCACCGCCAGGGCGCCGCAAGCGTCCACCAGTTCGAGATCATGCCGCGCCCGCCCGAGGTGCGGGCCGAGTCGACGCCGTGGCCGACCTACCCTTTGATGTTTCGCGTCTCCTCGGCGCACGAGGAGGGCGGCGAGCGTGTCTTCGCGGTCAACACCGAGCAGTTCGTCGGCTCGGCGGGTCACGTGACCGGGCTGCTGGCCCACGAGGTCGAGTTCAATGCAGGCGCCTTCGAGAAGGTCGACGGGTCCGACTTCGAATTGGAGGCTGATCTCGTTCTACTGGCGATGGGCTTCGTCGGCCCGCAGAAGCCGGGTCTACTCACGGACCTGAGCCTGTCGTTCGACCCGCGCGGCAACGTGGCACGCGCAGCCAACTTCGAGACCACAGTGCCTGGGGTCTTCGTGGCCGGTGACATGGGCCGCGGGCAGTCGCTGATCGTGTGGGCGATCGCCGAGGGTCGCGCTGCGGCATCCGCGGCCGATGCGTTCTTGGAGGGCGAAACTGTCCTGCCGGCCCCGATCCTGCCGACTGCCGTGCCGCAGCGCTGAGATGAGCGCTACTGGTCGGAGTTCGCGACCATCGGCTGCGCCGGGGCGTCCCCGGGTCGGCGTGTCATCGCAATTCCGTGTCTGAGTGTGAGGATGGTCAGGCTCGCCTGAACCTGGGACCTAGAACTCTGCCGCCTGATCTCTAGGGGCAAGCGCCCCCAGACCGCATCGACGATCTCGTCGACACTGACATCGTCGCTGACGCTCTCGGTGCGCTCTCGGACGTCGCGATCGTGACGTGTCAGCGCGTCCTCGATCCAGGCGCGCAGCTCGGCTCGGTCCATCGCTCCAGTGTGACGCGCGGGTGTTGCACCACCAGCGGGTGCCGGTACGGGGGCCCGGTCGGTCGTCGCCGATGCACAAGAGGTTGCAATAGGGAGCTCGGGGGCGGGGCGCGCCGGCTCGACCGCCACGCATTACGTCGACATCCCCTTCACCGTTGGCGACGGCGCCATCTTCGGCAGCGGTAGTCACACTGCCGTGGCCGTACATAGCGGTGACAGCACTACCAGTCGAACACGTCTAACACCGCCGGGGTCTCCATCGCTTCCCGCGGACCGACGTGCGTGGTCAACGGACACGTAGGCAGCGGCCTCACCGTGCTACGGGGCGGTCTCCTCGATCTCGAAGGCGCCACTGTGTCCGGCGGAATCGCCGCTAACGGAGCGAACACCGTCCGTATCTGCGTCAGCACGATCAACGGCGGACTCACGATCGTCGCCACCACCGGTTTCGTCGTCATCGGCGACCCGGCCCACGGATGCGCCGCGAACGTCATCAAGGGATCACTCACCGTTGTCAACAACCACCATGGCGTCGTGATCATCAACAACACGATCACCGGAGGTTTCCTCACCACCGGGAACAGCGGCTGCGGACCTCTGCCCGGACAACCCGCTCCCATCATTGCCGGCAACCACCACTGACCGCGTCACAGCACCATCTGCCCGAACGCCGCTACCGCACATAGCGGCGGCCGATGCCGGCGTCTACCTGCGGTCCCGCTACGGGTCGCGGTGCGGGCCAACATGGTCGGGGCCTCTTCGCCCTTCGGGACGCGCTGATCTCGAACTCAGATGTGACCTGCACCTGTGGCGCCTCCGGCCCAGATGAGGGCCTGCGCAACTCGCAATGATCCGTCGGGAAGTCCTGCTGCGCACGGGCTGCCGTGCAGCTGCCAACCTGCGGCAACCGCCTCGCTGACCCGGTCGCAGAAGCCCCGGTCGTCCTTTCCGGTGAGCAGTCGATACCAGGGCAGACCATTCAGCGGGTCGGTGGCGTCGGCGTCTTCGCCACCTTGCTGGCTTGGCTGCATTTTTGTGCCTTCTCTCTCTGAGCGCGGGATCGCGTTGCCCGCGTTAGTTCTCCAGGTGCGGGCATGCCTCCCGCGGTGCACTGGACGCGGTCACGGTCTCGTTCTCCTGTGGTGCGCGCCGGACGATTCTGCACATGAGGCTCGCGCTGGCGGCCATTGATAGCCCGAGGATTGCCCATCCAGGTGATCCTCCGTGCAGGCACACGATCGTGAGCAGCGCTGGTCCGACTGCAACGCTGAGGCCGAATCCGAGGTTCCAGACGCCCTGGTATTCGCCCATGGCGTCGGTCGGCGCCAACCCGAACGACACACCGACGGCGCCCGCAATGGTGACTACCTCGCCGAGGCTAGCGACGACCATCGCCGCTACCAGAAAGCCGCTCGCCTGCGCCACGCTGTGCCCGATGTCAGCGGCGCCGAACAGTAAGCACGACCCGAGCAAGAGCAGACCGCCGATGCGATACGCCTCGCCCGCGCGCACCACACCCCTGAACCTTCGGCTCGCGGCCACCTGAAACATGACCACGAAGGCTGTATTCAGCAGGAGCAGCGGGCTGGCCAGCCACCGCGGAGCCACCGTGTGAAACACAACCCACAGAGGGAGCAGATATCCGCTGACTACAAATTGCAGCGACACGATCACGCTCAATGCGGTAAGTCCGACGAAGCGCCGGTCCGATAAGGCCGAGCGCTTTCTGGCCGGGCGTGCCGTTGCGCCACTCACGGCGTCGCGCATCGGTGAGGTTCGCGGCAGCCTGAGACTCAGCAGGGCAGCTGCGGCGAAGGTTGCTGCGTCGACGAGCATCAACGCGAGGTAGGCCTCGTGGGTATCGCGAGCGATCGCCAACCCGGCCAGGCCCGCGCCGCCAGCTATTCCCACGTTGACCACGGCGTGCAGGTAGGCCCGAAGTCCAGCGGCATCGGCTCCGCCGAGTTGCGCGGTCAGAGCTCCACGGGCCGCCTGCGCCCCCTGCCGGCAGACCGCGGCGACTGACGCGGTAAGCACTAGACCGGCCAGATTCGTCACGAGCACGTAGGCGCCGACGGCCACGCTCTGCACCAACATCATCGCCACGAAGACAGTCCGCGCTCCGTAGCGGTCGGCCAGCCGTCCGCTCTCGGCGCCGATCAGAAGTCCGATGATTCCGGCCAGCGTCAGTCCAGTACCAGTCTCGAACACCGTCAGCCCGAGACCGCGGATGAAGAACAGCGCCGAACCCGCGAGGAACAATCCGTCCCCGAAGCTATCGATCAGCGCGGCGGCAGCAAGCGTCCGCCGCTGCCAGCGGACATCCACGGCCATGCGACCTCCCGAGCGTGCGTCCGCCCGGAACGCGAACTAGTACGATCGTACTAGTTACCTGACGGCATCGTCCATTCATCGCTCGCATCGGAGCGCGGTGCCATCACCGCTGGAGACGCCGCTCCGAATCGTCCGCGACCGTCACACTCGGTTCGTGATGGACCGGAAAGTTGACGGATCGAGCGATGAAGCACATCGCGCCGACATCGTGGTGCAGCGAGAGCGCCTCGGCCGCCATCGTGGGGTCACGAACGGTAACCCTCGGGCGCAGAACCACCCGGCTGAACTGCCCTCCACCACCTTCGACGTCCTCGATCATGACCCCCGACGCGTCGTCGGCATAGCTGGTCACCACGATGCCGGCCGACGTCGCCAGATGCAGATACCACAGCATGTGACATTGGGACAGCGAAGCTACCAAGAGCTCCTCGGGATTCCACCGACTCCCGTCCCCGCGAAACGCTGGGTCGGAGGATCCAGCAAGGGGCGCGAGCTTGTTGGCCGCGTGTAGCTCGTGATCGCGACTGTAGGAGCGGTAGTCGGTGGTGCCACGACCCTGGTTTCCGACCCAGGTCAGACTCACATCGTAGGCGTGCGTTCTAGGCATGTTCTCGCAGGTCCTTAACTTCGCGTAGGGGTCTCATGGTCCTTCCCTCGGCCGTAGGTAGTACGAACGTACTACCTACGGC
>JALYIS010000252.1 GCA_030775705.1 Actinomycetota bacterium | reverse complement strand
ATCGACTTCACCACTGGGTACAGCCCGAATGTGACACCGGATGTGCAATGCGAGGCTGAAACCAGCGGGCGGCGCTGCCAGCTGTACGCGGGTCATGGCCCGCAGCACGCGTCCACCACCGCGGTGGACGGGCATCGGAGGCTCGTCCGCTGGTTCACCGGCGATGCGCCCACGATGACCCCGGTCGACCCAGGCACCGCGCTGCCGTTGCCGTGGGCGCCCGGGTTCCCCCAGCTCGACCCGGCACCGGTGCCGGCGGTCGTAGCCGGGGGACCCAAGCCGGCCGGGAACCGGGCGACCGGACCCTCGGTCACCAAGCCGCGTCGATTTCGCGTCGTCGCGTAACCGGCAAGGTCGACGGCAGATGCCGGGATCGGGCGAGCCTGCCCCGCGGGCCCGGCAGATCGTGTGAAGATCGCACCGGGGGACCGGGCATGTCGAGCAGGAGCGTGGAGCAACGCTCAGGCTAGAAGGGTTCGCATAGTGTGGGGCGTATCGCAGATGTTCGCCGCGTCGCCGCGCTCGCCCGCGCTTGCTCGGGAATACTGCGCAGACCAGCTTGGCACGATTCTGGACGCCGGTTCGGAGACCGATCGGGTTGTCGCGACCACGCAGCTGATCGTCAGTGAGCTAGTCACCAACTCCGTCAACGCCGGCGGTTCAAACGTCATCGTCGAACTGTCACTACAGCACAGCCGGCTGCGCATTGCGGTGCGCGACGACGCCCCGGGACGGCCTCGGATGCGGCTCGCCGACGCCCATGACGAGCGCGGGCGTGGGCTGCCGATCGTGGACACCCTGTCGGCACGCTGGGGCACCGAAATGCTCGTCGCCGGCAAACAGGTTTGGGCTGAACTGGCGCTGTCCGGCTAGCGCTTTCGGCACGAACGGATAACGCGGACGAATGGGAAACGCCGCCCGCGGACGATGGGAGCAGTGATGTCGTCCACGGGCGGCGCCCGAGTGGATTGCTAGTGGCGTGACCTCGGGATAGCCAGTTAGTTCCAGCTAGCCAATCCGGGTCTGCATGGTCAGTGCTTGAATGCGTCCTTGACCTTCTCGCCGGCATTCTTCAGATCAGCAACGGCCTGGTCGCCCTTGCCCTCGGCTTCGGTGTCGTGATCGTGGGTCACCTTGCCCACCGTCTCCTTGGCCTTGCCGGTCACATCGTCGATAGCGTTCTTGGCCTTGTCCAGCGCACTCATGTGTATCTCCTCGAGACGTACTCAGATCGTGGTGGTGATCGGACACCGGTTGACTACCCGTCGGTGCGTAGGACCAAACCCGCCAGACAATACGATCCTCAGCTGAGGACGGGCACTCGCAACGCGGATACTGGGAGTTCGAGCTCTGCCCAAATCTGCTTTCCGTCGCCGACCTCCGTCGTGCCCCAGGTGTCGCAGAGGCGGTCAACAATCTGCAGGCCCCGCCCTCGGGTGTCGCGAGGTGATGGATCTGAGAGCAACGGCCGGCCGACGGCGTTGTCGCGGACGGCCAATCTGAGGGTGGAGTCCTCCACGCTCAGCCGGAGGCCGACGTGGGTGCCACCGGCGTTGACCGAGTTAGTCACCAACTCACTGACTATCAACTGAGCTGCGCTCGCCACGATGCGCGCGTCCTCGTTGTCGGCCAAGGCCAGTTCCAGCTGCCGGGCACAGTAGCGGCGCGCGTTCGCCGGGGCGTCGCTCGTCGCCGGATAAACTTGCGTCACGCTCCACACCACCCGAATAAGCCTCTCCACGTGACATCCGTTGCTCGGACGTCCTGGTGAATAGGGAATGCCCACACATCAGACGTTCCTAACGGCAGACGCCCTTACCGCTGCGATGCGGTGACCTGGCTGACATGCTGACGGCGTGATCACAACGTCCGGCGCCTCTGAGTGGTCTCAGCGGCTGGGGCGTGTAGTCGCTGAGCTCGCTGCGGCGCGGAACCGACCGGAGCTGATTCGGACGGTCGTCACTCACGCCGGTGAGGCGGTCGGTGCCACGATGGCGACCCTCTCGCTGGTCGATGCGAAGTCCTCGACCCTGGGGTTGATCGGGATCGACGGTGGCTCGGCTGCTGTGGAGCGCCGATGGGGATCCAATGCCCTCTCGGCTCAGATACCCGCCTGCGACGCGCTGCGGGCACGCTCGATGCTCGTCCTGTCCGGGCGCGCGGCGATCGCGGAGCGCTATCCGGGCCTGCTGGAGCCAGCCGAGGACGAGGTGTCGATAGTCTGCCTCCCGCTGATCGCGGGCGATACCGCCCTCGGCGTGGTCGGGCTCCGCTTTCCCGCGAGCTGGCAGCCCGACGCACAGGGGGCCGAATATCTGGCGATGTTCGCCGCCACCTGCGCCCAGGCGTTGCAGCGGATCGAGGCGCTGGAGGATGCGAGCGCCAGCGCGACGAAACTGGCACTGCTCGCCGAGGCATCGGCCGAATTGGGTAGCAGTCTGGACTATCGGTCGACGCTGGCCCGGGTGGCACGGTTGTCGGTGCCGACGTTCGGCGACTGGTGCGCCGTCGCGATCCTCGACGACGGTGTGTTGCGCACCTTGGCGGTCGAGCACGTCGATCCTGCCAAGGCAGAATTCGCCCGTGAGATGGAGGCGCGCTACCCCACCGACCCCGAGGCGAGCACCGGAGCACCGAATGTGGTCCGGACCGGTGTCAGCGAGTTGTACCCGGAGGTCACCGACCAGATGCTCGTCGAGGGGGCGCGCGACGAGGAGCATCTTCGGCTGGCTCGCTCGCTGGGTCTGCATAGCGTGTTGATCGTGCCCCTGGCCGCGCACGGCCGCGTGCTCGGAACGATGACGCTCGCGTCGTCGGAGAGTACCCGCTGCTACGGCCCCGACGATCTGCTCCTCGCCGAGGATCTGGCTCGACGCGCCGCCCTCGCGATCGACAACGCGCAGCTGCACAGCGAGACGCGCGAGGTCGCGCTGCGGCTGCAGCGCGCGGTGCTCCCGGAGCCGATCGCAGACTTCGACGGCTGGGAGGTTGAGGGCGAGTACCACCCGTCCGGGCGGACCGAGGTGGGCGGCGACTTCTACGACGTGGTGAATCTGCCGGACGGACGCGTCGTCGCGCTGATGGGGGATGTGGTGGGTCGGGGCGTGGCGGCCGCTGCGGCGATGGCACAGATGCGTGCGGCGATCCGTGCCTACATCGCGACCGATCCGGACCCCGCCGTCGTGATGTCCAAGCTGGACCGGATGTTCGAGCTGTACGGCATCTCGACACTGGTCACCTTGGTGTACGGCGTCATCGACCGAGCAGTGGGAACGGCAGAGCTGATCAATGCCGGGCACCCGCCGCCGCTGCTCGTCCGCGCTGCCGGGGTGACGCTGGCCAGGACTGCCAGCGCGCCGCCGCTCGGCGTCAGCGGCGCGCACCGGGAGTCGACGACCTGGCCGATCGAGGCCGGGACCACCTTGCTGCTCTACACCGATGGGCTGATCGAAGTGCGAGGGGAGGACATCGAGGCTGGGCTGACTCGGCTCTCGCAGCTGGCGACCGGCCTTAACGAGGCACGTTTGCCCGCCGCGTTGTCCGCGTTGGTCGCGACGGTGCGCGATCACCATCGCGATGACGACGTCAGCGCGCTGGCTGTGCGCTACTTCTGAGGCTTGCCCTGCACTTTACCTGGATATAACATCAGGCGGAACCATTGGCGATGTAACAGGGGCCCCTCAATGAAAGCATTTGCCTGTGGCGACGTCGTACCCCACTGCGAAGCGACCTGGGTGGGGGCCAGCGAAGACGAGATCCTCTCCCAGGTTCGCGACCATGCGAGGTCCGTGCACGGCCTCGCCGAGATCCCCACGGAACTCCTCACCGAGGTCCGCGCACGCATCGTCACCGAGACGTAGTGAACCACCTGAGGTTCGCGCGGCCCGCCGCTGAGCGTCATGTCCGCCACGTGACTGCGCCGGCGAGAAATGCCGTCGACGGCACCCTCAGTGTCGATTTCGAGCCGATCCTCGATCTGGACCGGGGCATCGTCGCCGGCTACCGGGCCTGCTCGCGGGGCCGGGCGACGCTGCGCAACGACGACGTCCGCATCGCGTTGGCCGCGCGATCCCAGGTGCCGGCCAACTGCTTCCTGTCGGTCGCGGTGGCCTGGGAGGAGCTCGCGGTCACCGCGGTGCGCTCGTCGCTACTGCGGCCGAGCAGCCTCGCCGGGGTGATCGTGGATGTGGTCGATCTGAGCGCCTCGGTGGCGGCCCCTGATAGTGCGCACGTGATCACCGAGGTCCAGGCGGCCGGCGCCCTGGTCGCCCTGCATGCGGCCGATCTCTGGACGCCGGAATTCGCCTGGTGGAGCAGACTGCATCCGGCCGTGATCGTGCTCGACTCGGCCTGGACGCACGACATCGCCGCGTCGCCCCGGCTCCAGTCGGCCGTCGCCGCGATCGGACACGCCGCTGCCGACTTGGACGCCTGGATGCTCGCCGCCAAGATCGACAACGCGGCGGACCTCGCCGCCGTCCGTAGCCTCGGAGTACCGCTGGCTTGCGGCGCGTTCGTCGGCCCGCGAGCTTCGGCTTGGCCAGGGATCTCCCCAGGCGCGATTCGAGCTACCCCGCCTCGCCCGAGCTCTGAGCCCGGCCCACTGCACGACGTCCTGACCGTCGCGCTGTGTGTCTACACGATCGAGGACGCCCTGCGCACACTCGAGCGAGCGGCCCGCACCCGCCACGTCGTAGTGGTGGATCGCGATGCCCACGCAGGGGCTCTCGTAGTGCGCGGTGGCGATGGCCAGCTCCACACGCGCTCGGGCGAGCAGTTGCTGCGTGCGAACATCGACACGCCCGCGGGCGAGATATGGTCGCGCGCCCTCGCTCGGCCCAAAACCACCCGCACCGATCCGGTCACTGTCATCGACAATGCCGGCAGGCTGCTGGGGCTTGTCACGGTCGCCGCGCTGGCCACGCTGGTGCACGCCGCCGCTGCGCCGCCCGAGACACTCACCCCGGACGTCAGATGGTCGACCATCGTCGACACCTTCAGCCCCGCCCGCGAGTCCTGACCGGTCCAGAAGTTCGTCCGGCGGACAGTGGTCACCCGGTGAACTCAGCCTGCTTCGGCCTCGCCGACCCCCGAGGAGCCGTAGCCATCGGCGGATGCATCGGTCAGATGCTCGCGTAGCCGGGCGAGGCTTCGGCTGATAAGGCGTGAGACCTGCATCTGCGATACCCCGATCGCCTCCGCGATCTCGGTCTGGGTCCGGCCTGCGGCGAAACGCATCATCAGGATCTCTCTCTCGCGCTCGGGCAGCGTCTGCAGCGCGGGCCGGAGGGTCTCGCGCAGTTCGACGTTCTCCATCCCCTCGTCGACCTGCGCGACGACACCTTGGCCGCCGCCGGTCTCGGGGTCGATGAGCGCGTCCAGAGGCACGCCAGCATAGCCGCGGGCAACGTCGAGGGCCTCCACGACTTGATCCGGAGGGACGCCGACCCGCTCGGAGAGTTCCGCGACGGTAGGTGCGCGTCGCAGCTCCTGGTTCAGCTCGGACCGGGCGCGATCGACCGCGGTCTGCAGCTCCTGAGCCCGCCGCGGCACGTGGATGAGCCAGCCCGAATCCCGGAAGTACCGTTTGATCTCGCCCAGAATCGTGGGCGCCGCGTAGGAGACGAACTCGATCCCGCGCTCGGTGTCGAAGCGGTCGATCGCCTTGATCAGCCCGATCGCGCCGACCTGGACGAGATCGTCGAGCGGCACACTGCGCCCCTCGAACCGGCGGGCGAGATAGCGCACGAGCGGGAGGTGGAGTCGGGTGAGCTCGTCGCGCAGCGATTTCTCCTGCGCGCTTCCGTCGGGACACCCATGCAATTCGGCGAGGAGTCGATTGACCTCCTCACGTCGACTGGACCACGATTCGTCGGCGTCGGTCAACGTGCCATGACCTCGCGACGCTTGGCGAACGAGATGCACAGGCGCTCGCCGACCCTCGCGACCTCGAGCCCATCCGCGACGGCGGACAGGACTGTCCAGGACAGGCCCTCACGGTCCGGTTCTGCGCCCTCGGCGGCAGCCACGCTGACCTCTACCCGCAGCCGTCGTTCCTCCAGATCGAAGTGGGTCTCCAGCTGGGCGCTGTCGCCCGAGGCCTGTGGGAGGAGGAGGGCGCACGCTTCATCAACTGCCATCTGCAGGTCCTCGATGGCGTCCACCGTGAGTCCGTATTGGGCGGCGACCGCGGTCGTGAGGCTCCGGACCCCGGCGATGAAGTGCCGCCGAGCAGGGACACTGAGGGTCACTACCTCCCAGGGCGCCGTGCCGGAATCGTCTGTCATGAAGCCCCCTGGAGCGCATCGGTCATGGGTTGGAGTCTTGTCCCGGCACCGCGGCAGGGCGTCACCGGGTCCCGATCACCTCCGAGCCTGAACGAGCAGCCGCTCGCCGCCCGGCGTCGCGCTGATGGCCTCAACCGCCCCTGGACTGGCCCCAACGATGACGAAGGTGCCCCGGCGCAACAGCATCCGCAGGTGAGCGTCGACCAAAACCTCGATGACCTCCTCGTCCAGACGCTCGACCGCGCTGACGTCAATGCGCAACAGCACCCTGTCGACCGCGAGGTGGGATTCGAGCGCACGGCGAACGTGCTCGGGCAGCCCCCAACACGGTTCGCTGCGGATCTGGATCGTCGCTCGCCAGTCATCGCTGTGGGTGGTGAGCACCAGATCGTCATCGATGACCGTGGTCAATGCCCCGCTCGGTACCTCGAGCCTGTCAGCCATGGCCGTCATCTGGTCTCCTCGGTTATCTTTGCTCCCCACGGCATTCCCAGCAGGCGATTGCCTCAAACCAATTCGGACAGGACGCCCATGCGGACGAGCCGACTCGAAGGCCTGGCCTCGCGGCGCCGGCTGTCCCTGGCATCCCTGGGCGCTGTCGCCGGATTCGGGGTCGCCGCAGCGACTGGGCCATGGGCGTACGCGCCACTGATCGGCTGGGATGTCGGCGCCGCGACCTTCAGCCTGACGGTATGGCTGACGATCGCTGCGATGACCCCGAGTCGCTCGGCCGCGCACGCGACCCGCGAGGATCCCGGGCGTGCGGCGAGCGACGCAATTGTGGTGTCTGCCGCCGTTGCCAGCCTGGCCGCAGTCGCCGTGGTGCTGGGGGTCTCGGGGTCAAAGGGCCACGCGCCGAACGTCGGGGCCGCCGCGTTCGGGTTGGCCAGCCTCGCGCTGTCCTGGTTTACCGTGCACACGCTGTTCGCGCTGCGGTATGCGCGCCTCTATTACACCGACGGCGCGGGCGGCGTGAATTTCAACCAGGAGCAGGAGCCTGGATATCTGGATTTCGCCTACTTGTCGTTCACCATCGGCATGACCTTCCAGGTATCTGACACAGACCTGCAGACAGGTGCCATCCGGGCCACAGCGTTGCGCCATGCCCTGCTCTCCTACCTGTTCGGGGCGGTCATCTTGGCGGCTACCATCAACGCGGTCGTGGCAATCGCATCCAGCGGCGGGTAGCGGTTGGTGATGTCGGTCGCCTTCGATAAGGTTGGGCAGCACAGTCCACAGCGCGCCGAGTTTGGCGGAGCCCACGGGGACGACTAATTTTGGGCACGCTCTATCTGGGGGCAGGTTGACCGGGTTTAGCATCAACGGCAGCGAATCGTCGGAGACAGAATGGCGGATCGCGATCACTGGCGAACTCGACATCGCGACCGCCGACGAACTCCGGGCGGCGGGCGAGACGTCGCTGGCCCGCCCGGGCCTGTCCGCGCTGACCATCGATCTGGGTGGCCTCGGGTTCATCGATTCCACGGGCATCAGCGCGCTATTGGTGATCAGGAACTCGGCCGAGGAGCGTGGTATCGAGTTCAGTCTGGTGAACGTCCCGGATGTCGCCGCGCGGGTATTGGCCATCACCGGTCTGTCCGAGGTCTTCGGCCTGCAGCCGCCGTCTGACGACTCGGCCACGGCGTAGCCGCGACTGCGGTCGCGGTAGCTGTGCAATCGCCGCGGTAGCCTGCCTCGCGTGAGCGGTGCCCTCGACGACCACACGGACCGTCTAATCGCCGCTGCCCTGGTCGTCGACGGGCGCCGCACGCTGAAGGCACTCGCGGAGATCACCGGCCTTTCGGTCTCGGCTGTGGGGTCGCGAGTCCGGCGGCTCGAGGATGCGGGCGTCATCACCGGCTACGCCGCGCTCATCGACCCGCAGGCCTTGGGCCTGCCACTGGCGGCGTTCGTCGCGGTGACACCCCTAGACCCCGCGCATGAGTACGACATCCCCGAGCGCCTGCTCGCGATGTCTGAGATCGAATCGTGCCATTCGGTCGCCGGCGAGGACAGTTTCATCCTGTTCGTACGGGTCGCGTCACCCACCGCCCTGGAGGCCTTGATCCGCGAGATCCGTCGGTTGGCGAACGTCTCGACCCGGACGACGGTGGTGCTGCAGACGTTCTACGAGCGGCGCGCCCACCCGCCGTCGGTAACTGAAAAATAGAGTCTGACAAACAATTTTGCGGCCAAAGGGGGTCTGAGGCCGGAATATTTACGATATTGTCGCGCTATGACAGCGATTGCTAACGCCACCATCGCACCGACCGAGGTGCGTGCGACCATCGGCAGGCATCTTCTGGCTGACGGGTTCGATCTCGTCCTCGACCTGGAGAAATCACAGGGCTCCTACCTGGTCGACGCGACGGATGGGACGCAGTACCTCGACCTGTTCACCTTCTTCGCATCAGCTGCCTTGGGTATGAACCACCCGGCGCTGGCCGAAGACACCGAATTCTTGCTCGAACTGGCGCGCACCGCGGTCAACAAACCGAGCAACTCCGATGTCTACTCGGTGCCGATGGCGCGCTTCGTCGACACCTTCGCCAGGGTGCTCGGCGACCCGATGCTGCCGCATCTGTTCTTCATCGACGGCGGTGCCCTCGCCGTCGAGAATGCCCTCAAGATCGCCTTCGACTGGAAGAGTCGATGGAACCAGGCCCACGGAATCGATCCCCGGCTGGGAACTCAGGTGATGCACCTGGAGTCCGCGTTTCATGGCCGAAGTGGCTACACGATGTCGCTGACCAACACCGACCCGAACAAGGTCGCCCGCTTCCCGCGGTTCGACTGGCCACGAATCCCTGCTCCGGCGCTCACCGGCTCCAACGACGTCGAAGCCGACGAACGCCTTGCACTTCGCGCGGCCCGCGCCGCATTCGAACGCAGCGCCCACGACATCGCCTGCTTCGTGATGGAACCTATTCAGGGGGAAGGCGGAGACAGGCATTTCCGCCCGGAATTCCTGCAGGCGATGCAGCAACTGTGCCGCGAGTTCGACGCGCTGTTCGTCCTCGATGAGGTGCAGACCGGCTGCGGGATCACCGGCACGGCCTGGGCGTATCAGCAGCTGGGCGTGCAACCCGATGTTGTCGCCTTCGGCAAGAAGACACAGGTCTGCGGTGTCATGGCGGGGGGCCGTGTCGACGAGGTCGCCCAGAACGTCTTCGCCGTCTCATCACGGATCAATTCGACCTGGGGCGGCAACCTGACCGACATGGTTCGCGCACGGCGGATCCTCGAGGTGATAGAGGCCGATGGCCTGATAGCCAGGGCCGCAGAACTTGGTCAGCACCTGCTGGACGGGCTGCGACGGATCTCCGCACGCGTGCCTGCCGTCACCGACCCCAGAGGTCGAGGGCTCATGTGTGCGTTCACGCTGCCCAGCGCCGAGCTGCGCGATCAGGTCCTCGTCGAGCTGCGCGAGCAGCAGCGGGTACTGGTTCTGGGCTCTGGAGAACGCAGCATCCGCTTCCGCCCGGCGCTGACGGTGACGGCTGACGAGCTCGACGCCGCACTGGCGGCGATCGGCCGGGTGCTCGCCGCCCGGTAGCCGAGGGGCGGCTCAGGAGCCGCGACCCCGACGATGCGATCGGCGTCCGCACAGCCGTAGCGCAGCCTTCTCGATCTCGCTCTCGCTGAGCAGGACCAGATCGGCGGCATCGCCGAGAGGCACGAAACTGTCCTGGCTGGAGACCCTCGCGATCCGTCCACCGAAGCCGTTCTCGACGAGCGTCGCGATCACCCCTTCGCCCACCCCGCCGGAGCGGCGCGTCTCGTCGGCGATCAGCACCCGGCCGGTCGCGTCGGCCTCGCGCAGGATGTCGGTCACAGGCAGGGGGGCAAGCCAACGCAGATCGACCACGCGGGCGTTGACGCGCTGTGCGGCCAGGCGCTCTGCGGCGCGCAAGCTCATCCGCAGGCCGTTGCCAAAGGTGATGATGGTCAGATCGCTGCCGTCCCCGTGGGTCCCGGCGGCGCCCACCGGGATCTGCCGGTCCGTGCGGTAGGCGCCTAGCCACTGCCTGTCTCCGGCGGCGTGCAGGTCCCGCTCGTGGTAGAGCGCTATCGGCTCGAGGAAGACGCTCACCTGACCCGAAGTGGTCGCCGCGGCCAAGCAGGAGCGCAGCATCGGCCCGGCATCCTCAGGTCTGGCCGGCACCGCGATCACCAAGCCTGGGATGTCACGCAGCACTGCCACGCCGTTGTCGTTATGGAAGTGGCCGCCGAACCCCTTCTGATAGCTGAGTCCGGCGATGCGGATCACCATTGGGTTCTCGAAGGCGCCGTCGCTGAAGAACCGCAGGCTGGCGCCCTCCCCGCGCAGCTGGTCCTCGGCGTTGTGGAGGTACGCCAGGTACTGGATCTCCGGAATCGGTACCAGGCCTGTGACGGCCATGCCCAGGCCCAAACCGAGGATGGCCTGCTCGTCGAGCAGCGTGTCGAAGACCCGCGCGGCACCGAAGCGTGAGTGCAGCCCACGGGTGACTCCATACACGCCGCCTTTGACGGCGACGTCCTCGCCGAACACGAGCACGTCCGGACGGGCCGCCATCGCGTCCGTCAGCGCCGCATTGATCGACTGTGCCAGGGTCAGGTCGCCGGCCAGTTCCGGGAGTTTGCCATCGAAGACCCGCGCGCGGATCGCATCGCCGGCGCGGTGTCTGGCCGCCTCGGCGATGCTGGCGGGGTCCCGCGGCGCGATCGGCGCCATGACGGCTGCGGTGGAGGTGAGCTTCGGGACAAGGCTCACCTGGGCCGCGAGCTCACCCACCCGGGTGGCGATGGACTCGTAGCGGGCGGCGAGGTCGGTACCGCGGATGAGTGCCGCGACGGCGAGCAGGGGATCGTGCTCGAGGTCGGCTGCGATAACCGCGCGCGTGCGGTAGCTGGTTTCGACGTCCGTGCCCGCATGCCCGAGATAGCGCACGGTTCGCAGGTGTAACAACGCCGGGCGCCCCTCCTCTCGGGCTGTCTGCGCAGCCTCACGGGCGGCCAGCGACACCGACCCCGGATCGTCGCCATCCGCGCTCAGGTAGCGGATCCCTGGCCGCTGTGCGGCCGAGCCCACCCAATCGCGCGGAGATGCCACCGAGATGCCGAGGCCGTTGTCCTCACACACGAGGACTAGCGGAAGCGGCAGCCCCTGGGCGACGCAGTAGCCCATCGTGTTGAGCGCGCCAACGGCGGTCGAGTGATTGATGCTGGCGTCACCGAAGCTGCAGAGCACGACCGAGTCAGGTGCCCAGCGAGTGGCAACACCGAGACGTTTCGCGCGCGCGATTGCGAACGCCACGCCGACAGCGCGTGGCAGGTGCGACGCGATCGTCGACGTCTGAGGGATGACGGCCAGGCCCGCGTCACCGAACACCTTATGCCGCCCGCCGGAGGCGGGGTCCGCGACAGCGGCCGCGAGCCCGAGTAGCACGGATTCCAGGGCCGAGTCCAGGCTACGACCGGCCTGCATGGCGCGGGCCAGAAAGAACGCGCCCGACCGGTAGTGCAGCAGCGCCGGGTCGCCCGGGAGCAAGGCACCGGCCACCAGCGCATTGGACTCGTGCCCCGCCGAGCCGATCGTGTAGTAACCCTCGTTTCGCGCATGCATCCGGCGGGCCTCGATGTCAAGCAGCCGGCTTCCGGCCATCGCGTCGAACACCGTCAGCAATGCCCCGGACGTCCTGCGCTGTGCCGTGTTACCGGCGAGTTGAGCCAGCCCGGCCCGGACGTGGCGATCAAGGCGCTCGTGGGGCGCCGTGGGATCGTGGGGCGCCGTGGAATCGTGGGGCGCCGCGGAATCGTGGGGCGCCGTGGAATCGTGGGGCGCCGTCGTATCAGGAGCAGTCACGCGCCGATTGTGCCGTGTGCGTCCCGGGACTGCCGGACGACAGGCTCAGCCGGCCGCGCGCCGAACTCGGACCGCCCACGCGATCAGTGGTAGCTGAAGCGGAAGCCGAGCGGTCAATACCGCGCGGACCGGAGCCGGTTGCGACTTCTTTTGGGCCTCGAGGAGCATGTAGACGTTCGCGGGGAGCACTGCGACGAACAAGGCGGCCGCCGCCAACCCACCGACCCGACGGGTCCTGGGCAGGGCTACGGCGGCTCCCACCGCCACCTCGACCACGCCGGAACCGGTCACCCAGGCACGCGCCGGGCCGGGCAGGACCGGCGGGATCATGCCGTCGTAGAACGCCGGGACGAGAAAGTGCGCCAGGCCGGATCCGGCCAGGAATGCCGCGAGTCTGCGGGCGCCGGGGGTGCGGGTCATGCCAGGCAGGATACGGCGCGACAGACCCCCGCCCGGTGCGGCGGCGCGCGTCGGCAATGACTATCCTTTCCAGGACGACAAGAGCGTGACTTGTCCTCGCACAGCAGCGACGTCCATCCGAGCGGGAGGCGGGCCCATGAGCGCCATCGCGACGAGCCAGGGAGCACTGTGACCACGACCATCGAGCCGGCCACGGCGCAGAGCCCGGAGCCGATTGGCCCGCGCCCGATTGTCGCCCGGCCGTTCCCGGTGCACGAGACGACCAAGGGCTCCTTGCTGAGCCAGATGCTGCGCACCACCGATCACAAGCTGATCGGCCGGATGTACATGGTCACGTCCCTCGCGTTCTTCGCGGTGGGCGGCGTGCTGGCGCTGATGATGCGCGTTGAGCTGGCACGTCCGGGGCTGCAGTACCTGACCCCCGAGCAGTACAACCAGCTGTTCACCATGCACGGCACGATCATGCTGCTGTTCTTCGCCACGCCGATCGTGTTCGCCTTCGCCAATCTCGTGCTCCCGCTGCAGATCGGGTCGCCCGACGTGGCGTTCCCGCGCCTGAACGCGTTCTCCTACTGGCTCTTCCTGTTCGGTGCGTTGATGGCGATGTCAGGGTTCCTGACCCCGGGCGGTGCCGCGGACGCCGGTTGGACCATGTACGCGCCGTTGAACAGCGAACTCAACTCTCCTGGCGCCGGAACCGATCTGTGGATCATCGGGCTTGCGATCGCGGGGCTAGGCACCATCTTGGGTGCGGTCAACATGGTCACCACGGTGATCACCTTGCGGGCACCCGGAATGACGATGTTCCGGATGCCGATCTTCACCTGGAACATCCTGGTAACCAGCCTGCTGATACTGCTCGCGTTCCCGATCCTCACCGCAGCGCTGCTCGTGCTCTGGGTGGACCGTCACATGCATGCCCAGGTGTTCGACCCCGCCAACGGCGGCTCGATTCTGTGGCAGCACCTGTTCTGGTTCTTCGGGCACCCCGAGGTCTACATCATCGCCCTGCCGTTCTTCGGCATCGTCACCGAAGTCATCCCGGTCTTCAGCCGCAAGCCGCTGTTCGGCTACAAGGGCATGGTGCTGGCCACCCTGTCGATCGCCGCACTGTCATTGACGGTCTGGGCGCACCACATGTTCACCACCGGCGCGGTGCTGCTGCCCTTCTTCTCCGTCATGACGTTCCTCATCGCCGTGCCTACTGGTATCAAGTTCTTCAACTGGATCGGATCGATGTGGGGTGGCGCGGTCACCTTCGAGACACCGATGCTCTTCGCGCTGGGCTTCATGGTGACGTTCCTCTTCGGCGGTCTCACCGGCGTGCTGCTGGCCAGCCCGCCGGTGGACTTCCACGTGTCCGACACCTACTTCGTGGTCGCGCACTTCCACTACGTGCTCTTCGGCACGATCGTGTTCGCCGTGTACTCAGGCGTCTACTTCTGGTTCCCCAAGTACACCGGCAGGTATATGGACGAACGCCTGGGCAAGCTGCACTTCTGGCTCACCTTCGTCGGGTTCCACATGACCTTCCTCGTGCAGCATTGGTTGGGCGCCGAGGGCATGCCGCGCCGGATCGCTACCTACCAGGCGGCCGACGGGTTCACCGGCTTGAATACGTTCTCCACGATCGGCTCGTTCGTCCTCGGGTTCTCGATGCTCCCGTTCATCTACAACCTTTACAAGAGTTACCGCTTCGGTGAGATCGTTACGGCTGACGACCCTTGGGGTCACGGCAATTCCTTGGAGTGGGCCACCTCGTGCCCGCCCCCAAGGCACAATTTCACCTCCATCCCGCGGATCCGTTCGGAGCGCCCGGCCTTCGAGTATCACTACCCGCACCTGCTCGAGCGCCTCGAGCAGGAGGCGCACGCGGGGCGCCGCCACGGACCGATTTCGCAGGTGATGAATGCCGGCCACGAGTTCGGCTCGCGCGACCCGCAGAAGGATTCGAACCCGGCCAGCTGAGCCGCACACCTTCCTGACGTAACGTGGCCACGGTGTGGCCGCAGGCGTCAAGACGGGGCGAGGGCCATGGCCGAGTCGGGGGACGTGTGCCGTCATGCAGTTGACGTCTGTACTTGCCACCATTACCGGACGTGACCGTCCCGGTGTGACTGCCGCTTTCATGTCCGCCCTGGCCGCACATGATGTGGACATTCGTGATGTCGAGCAGGTCGTGGTCCGCGAACGCCTGATCTTGGCGGTGCTACTGGATCTGCACGGCGATGCCACCGCGCTTCGCAATTCCGTGCGCCACACAGCCTCAGCCCTCGGCATGGAGTGCGAGGTGGCCGTCGCTGACATCGCGGAGCCACACGATCGCTCCGGACGCGCGGGACGCAGCCATGTCACCGTCCTGGGGCGCCCGCTGCGCCCAGGTGCGCTCAGCCATGTCGCACAGAGCATCGCGGACATCGGCGACAACATCGAGTCCGTCACCCAACTGTCCAACGAGCCGGTGAGCGCGATCGACATGATCGTGCGCACCGCGGACCCGGTGCTGCTGCGTTCAACGCTGGTGCAGGCCGCAGAGGAGTCCGGCGTCGACATCGCGGTAGAGGGCGCGGGCCTGCGCCGACGTGCGAAGCGGCTCGTCGTGCTGGACGTCGACTCGACGCTCATCCAGGACGAGGCGATCGACGTTCTCGCCAAACACGCGGGCGTCACCGACGAGGTGTCTAGGATCACCGAGCGAGCGATGTCCGGCGAGCTGGATTTCGCGGCGTCGTTGAGGTCGAGGGTTGCGCTGCTGGCGGGCCTGACCAGGGCGCAGGTCGAGGCTGTCCGTGACGAACTGGTGCTGACGCCCGGGGCGCGCACCTTCGTGCGCACGCTACGTCGACTGGGTTATCAGGTGGGCGTCGTCAGCGGCGGGTTCACCGTGTTCACCGATCGGTTCGTGGCCGAGCTGGGTCTGGATTTTGCCGCCGCGAACGAACTGGAGATCGTCGAGGACCTGGTGACCGGCAGGGTGCTCGGAGCCATTGTCGATCGTGCGGGCAAGGCCGAGGCGCTGCGCCGTTTCGCCGCCGCGTTCGCGGTACCCATGTCGCAGACCGTGGCCGTGGGCGACGGCGCTAACGACATCGACATGCTGGAGGCTGCGGGGCTCGGCATCGCGTTCAACGCTCGAGCGGCACTTCGGGCCGCCGCCGACACCTCGGTCAACCTGCCCTTCCTGGACTCGGTGCTGTTCGTGCTCGGCATCTCGCGCGAGGAGATTGACGAGGCCGACGGTGAGGGTCGGCTCGACTTCCCGGACCCGCCGCCGACCTGAGCCGAACATGGGCCGCTGCTCGGCAGCCCACGGCTCTGCTCGGCTGGCCCGCCGCTGGTCAGGCCGGCGTGCGTTCCTGGCGCGGGCCGATACCCGCGCCGATGCCGACTACGATGAAGCCGACGATCGCCAGGTAGAACGCCAGCCGGGCATTGCGGAGGTAGGTGCCGTAGCTGAGGCTATTGGGCGCCCCGCCGCTGTAGAGGTGGATGGCGGCGAACGTCAGTCCGATGCCGGCGGCGGCGATGACCACCCCGAGTACCCGGAATGGTGTCGCGATCGTGGGGGTAGCGGCCAGCAGGGCCGCAACGACCGCCGCGACGAGCAGGACCCAGGCGAGCCAGCCGAAGTACGCCTTTGCAATGGGTGAGGGCGAGATGAGGGTAAGCACATGGTGGACGTCGCGCAGATGGGAGGCGTCCGGGCTGCTCTTGAACCAATTCGTCACGGTGAAGGCGAGCACCAGGAAGACCGTCCCGACTGCGGTGAACAGGGCACTCACTGCGCCGAACCGCTGGGTGGGTCCTGGGTCGATCTTGGCGAACTTGGTGGTCAGCGGACCCATCTCGGTGGGGCTGTGCTGATCGCTGCTCGGTCCGGCGTACTGACCTGGCACCGGTGGCGGCGGATACTGGCCCGGCGTCTGCGGCGGGAACTGGCCGGGATGGGAGGGTGGCTGATTCGGTCCGCTCATGTGCCAAACCGTAGCGAACCCTGGTGACAGCCGTGTCATCCCAGCCGCGTCCGGGCCGGTCGCGTAGCCAGGGTCACGGGTCCGCTCATCGTCCGGCGATCAACCGGGTCGAGATGGCAGGCTCGCCGCGCGACAGCTTCAGCCCGTCCCATGGCAGGGTCACCGTAGCCGCGCGCAGGTGTGCGCGGGCCTCGGCCAAACCGGGCGGGTCGGCAACCGGCTGGCCACCGCGCAACATAGGCCGCTGCAGCAGCCGTTCCCCGTCGCCGAGGCTCGACACAGGTCCGGAGACAATAATCTCCTCTACGGCCGTGCCGGTCGGCTTGTGACTGCGCACGGCCGTCTTGCGGCCACCCACACTCTGTTTGTGCTCTGATCGCTTGGCGACCGGGCGCCCGTCGACCTCGACCAGCTTGTAGATCATCCCGGCAGTGGGCGCCCCGGACCCGGTGACCACCGCGGTCCCCGCCCCGTAGGCGTCAATCGGCGCCACGGCGAGCGCCGCGATGGCGAACTCGTCAAGGTCGCCGCTGACGACGATCCGCGTATCGGTGGCACCGAGCGCGTCCAGCTGCGCGCGAGCCTGGCTGGCGTGCACGGCCAGGTCGCCGGAGTCGATGCGGATAGCACCGAGGCCGGCGCCGGCCACCTCTACGGCGAGTTCGATGCCGCGGGTGATGTCGTAGGTGTCCACCAGCAACGTGGTGCCAGGTCCCTGGGACTGGACCTGGGCCTGGAACGCCGCGCGCTCGTCGTCGTGCAGCAATGTGAACGCATGGGCGGCAGTGCCCGCTGTCGGGATCCCGAATTGCAGAGCGGCGGCGAGGTTCGACGTCGATTCGAAGCCCGCCAGATAGGCCGCCCGCGCTGCGGCGACCGCGGCCTGCTCGTGGGTACGGCGCGACCCCATCTCGATGATCGGCCGCCCGGCCGCCGCGGTGACCATGCGGGCCGCGGCGGCTGCGATCGCTGAGTCGTGATTGAGGATCGACAGCACGAGGGTCTCGAGGATGACCGCCTGTGCGAACGTGCCGGACACGGTCAGGATCGGGGAGTATGGGAAGTACAACTCCCCTTCCGGATAGCCGTCGACGTCCCCCTCGAACCGATAGTCGGCCAGGTATGCGGCCGCGGCGTCGTCGACGATCGAGCAGGACCGCAGCCACTGAACGGTTGCGCCGTCGAACCGGAAGTCCGCGATCGCAGCGAGCACCCGGGACGTGCCCGCCACGACCGCGTAGCGGCGGCCCTCGGGCAGCCTTCGGGTGAAGACCTCGAACACGCATCGACGGTCGCCGCTCCCGTCGCGCAGCGCCGCGCCGAGCATCGTGAGCTCATACCGGTCGGTCAGCAGTGCAGTGGTCACCCGACGATGGTGTCAGAGTTCCCGGTGCCCCCGTGCCACCATGAATGCATGGCAGCAACGCTCGCGCCGCAGCGCGAAGGGACGCGAACGGGGCAGGAGCAGACCCGCCCGGAACCCGACCCGCCCTGGGTGACGATCGTCTGGAACGACCCGATCAACCTGATGAGTTATGTGACCCACGTCTTCATGACGGTCTTCAACTACCCGAAGCCGAGGGCCGAGAAGCTGATGATGGACGTGCACAAGCTGGGCCGCGCCGTCGTCTCCTCGGGCACCCGCGAGCGCATGGAACTCGACGTCACCACGCTGCACAGCTACGGCCTGTGGGCCACCATGACGCAGGACGCATGAGGGTCACCCGCCGACGCGGGACAGTTCGGCTACGCCTGGACCCGGTGGAGGCGGCCCTGTTGGCGTCGCTGTTCAGCGAGATGGCCGCGACCCTGGCTCAGGATGCCCTGGCCGCCGAGGACCCGGTTCGGCAACGGCTCTACCCTGCGGGCCACCGCGACGATCCCGAGGCCGCGCAGGAGTTTCGCTCGCTGACCGAGCCCGGGCTGCGCACCGAACGAAGCGCCCGCGCACTCGACTGTGCGGCCCAGGTCCGCGCCGCCACCGACGTCGAGCTAGACCGCGACCGCGGGCGATGCTGGATCCAGGCGCTGAACGACATCCGCCTCACCCTCGGCACCCGCCTGGGCATCAGCGAGACCGACCCGGACCCGGACCCGGCCGATCCCGACTTCCAGCAGCGCTCGGTCTACTACTGGCTCACCGGGGTCCAGGACTCGCTGGTGCATGCCCTGATGACCTGAGCGATCACTATCCTTGGCGCCCGTGCTCACGATTTCCGCTGAACTGCGAGACGCCATTGTCGCCCATGCCCGCCGCGACCACCCGGACGAGGCGTGTGGGGTGATCGCGGGCCCGGAGGACAGCGACCGACCGACACGCTTCATCCCGATGCTCAACGCCGCCCGGTCCCCGACTTTCTACGAGTTCGACTCGGCCGACCTGCTCGCGCTCTACCAGGACATGTCGGCGAACGAGGAGGAGCCGGTGGTCGTGTACCACTCGCACACGGCGACCGAGGCCTACCCGTCGCGCACCGATATCTCCTACGCCTCAGAGCCGAACGCGCACTATGTGCTCGTCTCCACCCGCGCCGAGGACACTGCTGAGTTCAGGTCATTCAGAATCGTGGACGGAGTCGTCTCGGAGGAGCCGGTGCAGGTCGTGGGCAGCTACGCGTGAGGCAGCCGTGACGGTGAACGAAGAGTGAATTACCCCACCTGGGGCGTGGATGGGACGATTGTCGACGGTCTGGACGTTGATGCTCTGGACCCACCCGCAAGAACTTCCTGACAGGAGCACGATCAGCATGGCCATCGAGGTCAAGATTCCGACCATCCTGCGTACCTATACGGGCGGCGCCAAGACAGTAGAGGCGAAGGGCGAGACACTCACCGCGTTGATCGACGACCTCGACGCCAGCCACCCCGGGCTCAAGGGCCGCCTGATCACCGACGACGGCAACCTGCACAGGTTCGTCAACGTCTATGTCAACGACGAGGATGTGCGCTTCACCGGATCGCTGAACACCGCACTCAAGGACGGCGACGCGGTAACCGTGCTGCCCGCTGTCGCCGGCGGCTGAGCGACCCGCCGATGGCCCGATACGACTCGTTGCTCGACGCGCTGGGGGACACCCCGCTCGTGGGTCTGCCGCGGCTCTCGCCGCGTTGGGACGGGCAGGCGCCGGTTCGGCTGTGGGCCAAACTCGAGGACCGCAACCCCACCGGGTCGATCAAGGACCGCGCCGCGCTCGCGATGGTCCGCGCCGCCGAACAGGACGGCCGCCTGACCCCCGGCTGTACGATCCTCGAGCCGACCTCGGGCAACACCGGGATCTCGCTGGCGATGGTGGCCAAGCTGCGAGGCTATGGTCTGGTCTGCGTGATGCCGGAGAACACCTCGATCGAGCGGCGCCAACTGCTCGAGATGTTCGGCGCGCGCATCATCTCCTCGCCGGCGGCCGGTGGGTCGAACCAGGCCGTCGCCACGGCCAAGCAACTAGCCCAGCAGTACCCGGACTGGGTGATGCTCTACCAGTACGGCAACCCGGCCAACCCTGCGTCGCATTACCGCACCACCGGCCCGGAGATCCTGCGCGACCTACCCACCGTGACTCATTTCGTCGCCGGACTCGGCACCACCGGCACGCTGGTCG